>CAJMAW010000166.1 GCA_905211485.1 uncultured Lentisphaeria bacterium
TTTTTCCTTTCTTACCCCTCCCCTCAACCTCTCTCTCCTACTCTGAGCTTTCCTCCGTCTTCCAGGCCGGACTAGCCTGCAGAATGCCATCTCTTTTTTCCTATCTGCCAGGGAGAATCCTACTCAAATCTGAAAATCCACAGACAATCCTGAATAACAGAAAGAGCGTCCCCCGGCACCCCGGGAGACGCTCTTTGCAGATAACTTTGAAAAACTTAAAGACAGAGGCTTACTTTTCGACTTCTCCAGGCTCCAGCCCCAGCTGAAGCGGCTCGGGACGTTCACAGGTGGTCTTGAGATCCACCTTCTTCCCAAGCTTGGAAGATTTGTCAAATGAAAGCATGATTTCAAGAACATGGTTTGCAAGCTCCCCGCAGCAGCGGTGTTTCCGCCCCGTCTGAAGCGCTATCGCCATGTCCGCCGCACCGATGCTGCGGCTGTTTTCCGTGTAAATGTGGGAAAGCGGAGCGTCAATCCATTTGTTCTCGCCGCGCCGGAAAACCTTCACAGGTCCGCCGAACGTGTTCGGATCGGGAACAAGAAGCGTGCCTTCATCACCGTAAATCTCAATCGGAGGATGATTGTGCGCATAAGCCTCGAAACTCGCAATCACGGTGGCAAGCACACCGTTCTTGAATTCAACCACGCCAGTCAGATGGGTGGTCACATTCACAGGATAACGATCAAAAGGCTTGTACACGTTCTTGTAGGTTTCCCCGACCTCGGCGCCAAGTGTACGGAATTCCGAGCCCTTCTTTGTCATCGCCGTCACACTCTTCGCGGGACCGAAGAAGTTCACCAGCGCAGTGATGTAATAGGGGCCCAGATCCAGCATCGGACCCGCACCGTAATCATAAAAGAACGGCGCCTGTCCCCATTTCTCCGGACCGCGGCCGAGAACCATCGCTGTGGCGCTGATGGGTTTCCCGATCCAGCCGTCGTCCAGAAGTTTGCGGGAGGTCTGAAGTCCGCCGCCCAGGAACGTGTCCGGCGCGCAGCCGACGCGCAGACCTTTCTTCTTCGCCAGATTCATCACTTTCGCCGCATCCGCTTCATCCACTCCGAACGGTTTCTCGGAATAGGCGTGCTTCCCGGCATTCAGAGTGTCAATCGCAATCTGGGAATGAACCTGCGGAGGCGTCAGATTGAGGACAATTTCAATGTCCTTTCTCGCAAGAAGTTCCTCATTCGTCATGGCCTTGCAGCCGTAGAGAGCCTCTTTCGCCTTGGAACGTTCCGGAATGATGTCCGAACAGGCCACAACTTCAATCACATTGAATTTCTGGGCAGCCTTGAAATAGGTGTCGGAAATCATTCCGCAGCCGATGATGCCCATCTTCACTCTCTTGAATTTCTTCGCCTTGGGTACAGCCATTTTCTTCTCTGTCTCCTGTATGTTTCCTCTCTGGATGAATGCTCAAACTGCTTACTTGTTGCCTTCGGCAAATCCGTTGGAGGTCATGAAACGGTAACTTTCTTCAATGGCCTTCCACATTTCCACTTCGCAATAGTCAAGCTCAACCACAATCGAACCGACGCTTTCCGGCGCCGCCGCCACAATGTCCCCGATCGGAAGAGAACCCGTCCCGAGCGGAAGAAGATCGATCTTCATGTCCAGAAGACCATTCACCATTTCGCCGCCGCCCGCCTTCTGAGTGCAGATCCCGTCCTTCATGTGAAGAAGAATCGTGCGGTCCGCATATCTCTTGAGCATTTCCACGGCGTCTTCTGTCCCCTTGTTCGTGGACCAGAAGGAGTCAATCTGGAACTTGATGTCCGGGCAATATTCCAGATAGTAATCATATTTGAGTTTGCCGTCTATCCGTTCAAATTCCCAGTAATGGTTATGCTGGAAAAGCGTAATGCCGGCTT
This sequence comes from uncultured Lentisphaeria bacterium, assembly GCA_905211485.1. Lineage (GTDB taxonomy): Bacteria > Verrucomicrobiota > Lentisphaeria > Victivallales > UBA1829 > CAJMAW01. Next base: position 1,873 of record CAJMAW010000166.1, read on the forward strand.
CCGCAAGCTTTTCCTGCATCTTGTTGGTGTTCTCCGCGGTCGCCTTGATCTTGTCCAGATCCTTGAAATCGTCCGGACCATAGCCGCAGACGCAATTCTTGAGCCCGAGCACGCCCAGCGTGTCAATGATTTCGGGAAGACCTTCCACGGTCCTCGCCCACGGAGAATGGGAAGAATACATCTCCAGACCCAGATCGTCTATGATTTTCTTGAATTCAGCCGGTTTCAGATTCCAGAACCCCGCAGGCTCGACGGCTTTGTAACCAATTTCCGCCACCCGTTTCAGAACTCCGACAAAATCTTTTTCCGCATACTGCCTCAGCGAATACAACTGGACTGCCAACGGTCTCGCCATCTTTTCTTCTCCTCGATGTGATCTCTCTTTGTTGGATTCCCTGGATATTAACGAAAAATATCCTCTTCTGTTTATTATATCGCCTTAACTGGTCTCTTCAATTGATAAAATGTATTTTTTATTGATTCTATCTATCAAACGCGGGTTTCCGGTGCCGGGCGCTCTCTGCAGAAATTCAGAAATCAACAGGCACATCGAAGCAGGCGGAAGAATTTGTAGAAAATTGCGGAATATGATGCATGAACAGGCGATTTCATCCCCAAAAATTCTCCTCTCCCGCTGGAAAATTCGGACTCAGGAATGTATTATCCTCTCCTCCGCATGATTTCCAGTGCAGACCCGGAAAAGCAGAAACAGACAGATGCAGAAGCAAATGCGCAGGACGAAAGAAAAAAACGGGCATCCCACGGGGAAAAAAGAGCCGCATCAGGGGAAACGCACTGATTCGGCGCTCAGCCCCCCTGGAACCGTCAAATATCTTCAGATCGCCAATATCCTGAGAGAAAGGATCCTCAGAGGACAATACAAAATCGGAGACCGCCTCCCCTCATACAAGGAACTCTGCCTCCTTTTCAGCGTCAGTGAAATCACCATCCGCAAGGCGGTCTCCATCCTCTCGGACGAAAAACTCCTGCGAAGGGAGCGGGGCCGCGGAAAGGGAGTTTTTGTCAATCCCCCTCCCCCAGCGCCCGAAAGTTCAGGAGGAGTCCCGATCCGGAGCCTCAGTTTCTGGTCCGCCAGAGAATTCAAAACCTTTTTCAGCGACGACCCGGCCATTCAGAAGGGCATCCTTTCCGCCGTCAGCACACCGGAATACAGCGTGCTCCTGATGCCGGAACAGAGCGATACGAAGGACAGAATCGCCTGGCTCGACCAGATTCTAGGAAGAAATCCCCCGGATGGAATCCTTATCAACGGACAACGCTTTGAATCTCCCGATGACGCAGAGCAGACTCTTCGTTTTCTCAATTCCCGCGGGATCCGTTTCCTGCTCATTTTCTCCGCGGAATGCCCCCTCGCCGACGAAATGAAAAAACGCAGGCTGCCGGGGATTTATCTCTCCGAACAGCAAGCGCTTGCCCGCGCCATGAAGAAAGCTGCGGAAAAAAGAAAAACCTCTTTCCTCTTCCCTGGGACCGATGAATTCTCCGTCATGCGCTCCCTGCAGGTCGCACGGAAAACGGCAGGCAGACGAGGCGGATTCCGTTTCCGGACCCGAATCTTCTCGGAACTCGAACGGAAAGAACTCTACCGTGCCATGGAAGAATGTGTGCTCGAAGCGGCCAGACCCGAAAATGAATGCTGTCTCGTTCTTGAAGGAAGCAATGTCCCACTGAGTTATTTTGACAGTGTCATGAGTGCGCATGGACTGCATCCCGGAAAAGACGTTTCCGTCTTCCTCTTTGAACATTACTGTGCGCTTGATCCCGCCTTCACCGCCAAATACTCGGCCGTCACCCGTCCCTATTTCCAGCTCGGCAGGGAGGCCGGGCTCCTCCTCATGAAACTGCTGGAAGGGGAAAAAATCCCCATGCCCGTCACTCTCGGCGCCGCTTTCAATGACCTGGATTCCATCTGAAAGATAAGATCTCTCCTCTTTTCCCTCTCTTCCCACTCTTCTTTCTTTTCCCTTTTCCCCCTGTTTTCCCTGTTTTTTCCATTTCTCCTTTTTTTCCCCGTTTCCCTGAATGCGCGCGGAGGATAAGGGAAAAGGGAGCAAAAATCAATATTTCCCATGATTTTGCAAATTCTCCTTCTTGACTCCTTCCACTCACACGTTACTGTAACAAAAGAATAAGTGTATACAGTTATTCTTTCCCCATGCGGACAAAACGCGCATCGGGAGATCCGAAGCAGATCCGTGACATCTGAAAAAACAACAACATGAAGAGAGGAGATTTTCCATGTCCGACCGGGAAATGCCGAAAATCGGGATTCGCCCCTGCATCGACGGGCGGCGCAAAGGAGTCCGGGAATCCCTGGAAGAACAGACAATGAATATGGCTCAGGCCGCAGCAGCGCTGATTTCATCCACTCTCAGGTATCCGGACGGGAAGCCGGTCGAGTGCGTCATTGCGGACACGACGATCGGCGGAGTCGCCGAAGCGGCCGCATGTGCAGAGAAATTCGCAGGACTGAATGTGACTGCCACTCTCAGCGTGACTCCCTGCTGGTGTTATGGATCCGAAACCATGGACATGGATCCTCTCACCCAGAAGGCGGTCTGGGGCTTCAACGGTACGGAGCGCCCGGGAGCGGTCTATCTCGCCGCCGTGCTTGCCGCTCACGCACAGAAGGGACTCCCCGCATTCGGAATCTACGGGAAAGACGTGCAGGATGCGGATGACCGCAGCATTCCGGAAGATGTGCGGGAAAAGATTCTGCGTTTCGCCCGTGCGGCCCTTGCGGTGGGGCTAATGCGCGGGAAGTCGTATCTTTCCATCGGGAATGCCGCAATGGGAATCGCGGGATCCATCGTGAATCCGGATCTTTTTGAAAACTATCTCAACATGCGATGTGAATACGCCGACATGAGCGAAATCATCCGGAGAGTCAACGAAAAAATTTATGACAGCTCCGAATATGAAAAAGCCCTTGCCTGGGTCCGTGCAAACTGCAAGGAAGGCCCTGATTACAACAAGCCGCAAAACCGGATGTCGGCATCAAGGAAGGAAGAGGTCTGGAGCTATGTCGTCAAAATGGCACTGATTGCGCGGGACCTCATGATCGGCAATCCGAAACTTGCCGAAATGGGATTCGCCGAGGAAGCCATGGGCCGCAACGCCATCGCCGCCGGATTCCAGGGGCAGAGACAGTGGACCGATCATATGCCGAACGGAGATTTCATGGAATCCATCCTCTGCTCCTCCTTCGACTGGAACGGCGTACGCGAGGCCTTCGTCATGGCGACTGAAAACGATGCACTCAACGGTGTCGCCATGCTTTTCGGCCATCTTCTCACCGGAACGGCTCAGGGGTTTTCGGATGTCCGCACCTACTGGAGTCCGGATGCGCTCAAACGCGTCTGCGGACGCGAAATCGGTGTTCCCGGTCTGATCCACCTCATCAACTCCGGTGCAACCACACTCGACGCCACCGGAAGGCAGAGTGACTCCGGGGGAAATCCTGTGATGAAACCTTTCTATGAGATTTCGCCGGATGAAGTCCAGGCTTGTCTGGACGCCACACGCTGGTGTCCTGCCAACTCCGAATATTTCCGCGGGGGCGGTTTTTCCAGCAATTTCACTACCCGCGGCGGAATGCCTGTCACAATGAGCCGCATCAACTGGATCAGGGGGCTTGGTCCGGTGATGCAGATCGCCGAAGGACACACCTTTGAACTTCCTTCTGAACTTCATGAAAAACTGAATCTGCGAACGGATCCCGCGTGGCCTACCACCTGGTTCATACCGGAACTTACGGGAAAAGGGCCGTTTACGGATGTATACAGTGTCATGGCGAAATGGGGGGCAAACCATGGGGCGTTCTCCTGCGGACACATCGGTGCGGATCTGATCACTCTTGCATCCATGCTGCGTATTCCTGTATGTATGCACAATGTATCGGAAGAACGGATTTTCCGGCCTGCTGTCTGGAATGCGTTCGGGATGGATCTGGAAGGAGCGGATTACCGTGCGTGTATGAATTTCGGACCGCTGTATCGGTGAAACGGGCCTGTGGAAAAGCATGAGGGCGAGGAGCCTTCATGCTTTTTTTATTTATTTATTTTATTTTTTTTTGCCTCCGG
>CAJMAW010000167.1 GCA_905211485.1 uncultured Lentisphaeria bacterium
CTTTACCCACTCCTTTCCCCGTTGACTCATTCGTCCTTCCCCCTGCACGGAGAGGAGTCTCCCCTCCGGCAGCGCCTCAATTTTAATATTTTTGATAATTTTAATAATTTTATATTGATTTATTGTTTTTAGCTGTTATATTCTTATCTCAGAACGGCAAGGCCGAAAGGAGGAGAGGAAAAATGACAGGATATGAAAAAAGCATTCATGTTTTTTTTCCCGGCATTCCGGGAGAAGGGATCACGTTGAAGGAGCTCATGGACCATCTTGCGGGGCCGGTCATTTCCCTTGCGATTCATCTGCTTGCGCTGGGGATTCTGGGGTCGATGGTTCTTGCGAAAGCGCCGGAAAAGGCTCCGGAGGAACTTCTGGTGGAAATCCGGGATGTGATTGCGGAGGCGGTTCCAGTGATCCGGGAGGAGCGGCGGGAGATGCCGGAAGAAACTCTGGAAGAGAGTCCGGTGTTTGAGCTGAGCCGTCCGCTGCCGGAAAGCGCCGCTGCGGCACCTGAAGTGACGGATCCGATTCAGCTGAGCGGGACTTTGGAAGACATTGCCATTCCGACCCCTGCCGTACCGCATACGAAATCCGCCCTGAGGCTCTCCGTCACCAGCACCTTCGGCAGCACCGGAGGCGGGAACGGAAGCGGGAAGGGTGCCTCCGGGCGAAAAAAGAACTCGTATGAAGGAATGCTCCAAGGGGTGTTCTACGATCTCAAGCAGACCCGCGGGAGGAAGGATTCCGGAGCGAATCTCATGCAGGTCATGCACGAATTCGTCAACGGCGAGTGGAGGAAGAAATACGACAAGAGGGGAGTGCTTTCCTATCCGGAGCTGGAGAAATACTATTCTCCGAGAACGCGTCTCTGGAATTCATGTTTCTACATTCCTCGCATGGAGGCGGCAAAAGCTCCGGAAGCGTTTCATTGCGGGAAGGAAGTTGCGCCGTCGCGCTGGGTTGCGATCTACAGCGGTCTGGTCAGGGCGCCGTTCAGCGGTAAATTCCGTTTTGTGGGATCCGCGGACGATGTACTGGTGGTGCGTTTCAATGAGAAGGTCGTACTGGACTACGGATACTTTTCGTTCTCCCTGGGATCCGGACTCGACGCCGGAAAGAAGAAAGCCATGGCTCAGGATCCGGACGCGGATCCCGGAATCCGGAGAGAGGTCGGGAAATATTCCGCATACAGGGATCCGGTGGAGATTTTCACACAGTTCGGAGGCTCCTCCGTGGGTCACGCGACGGGCAGAACGATTGAGGTCCGGGAAGGCGCACTCTATCCCATCGACATTCTGATTTCGGAAATCCCCGGCGGAATCTTTCATGCGGCCCTCTTCATTCAGAGACTTGATGAAAACGGAATCCCCTTGGAAAACAATCCCCGCGCGCTCCCACTCTTCCGAACCACTCTCGCTCTCCCCGGAGAGGATCTGACGAGGGAGGAAGGAAGCAATGCGGCTCGTTTTCTGCGTTACGGCCCCGTATGGCGTGCGATATCCGGGAATGAAAAGACCGCCTCATCGTCAGCGCCAGTCCAGGCAGGGGAAAACGATGATTTTAATGACCTGACGCTTTGAGTCTCTGCCGGGGGAGGCAGGGAACTGAAGACGGGAGAGGAACGTTGTCTCTGGAAAGAACGTGTCCTTCTTTTTCTTCATTTCTTCCCCTTTTTTTTCTTACCTCATCTTTTTCTTTCCTCTCCTCCGCATCTCCCTGTCTCCCTTTCTCTTCTCCCTCTCTCTTCCTTCTCCTTCCTCCTGCTTCTCCCATCCTCTTCATTTTCCTTTATTTACTTTCTTCGGATTCCTCCCCCCTCCCCGCCTTTTTTTCTTTTTCCCCTTTTTTTTCCTATTTCACCCCGTCATCTGGCAGAAAAGATGGAAAAAAGAAAGAGAATTTGAATTCGGGAAAAAAAGTATTATTTTTGAGTGTGGATTTGACATGCCGTTCCCAGCGGTTAAGTTTCCGTAGATAGATGGAACCGGAGAGAAAAGAGAGAAAGCCATTCATGCAGCAGAGCATTCGAGTCAGGGGTCCTGGGAAAATCCGGGGAAGCATCATGCTGGGGGGGAACAAGAATGCGGCGCTTCCGATGCTGGCGGCAGCGCTGCTCAGCAGGGAAGAGATCGTCCTGCACAATGTTCCGGACATTCTGGATGTATCCGCGATGTTGAATCTGCTGCGTCACCTGGGAGTGAAAGCGAAACGGGAAGGCTCCAGCGTGCTTCTGCACGCGGAAGAGATCAGGACGACGGAACTTCCGAAAGAAATATGTTCCGCGCTCCGGACCTCGTTTTTGTTTGCGGGTCCGCTGTGTGCGAGATGCGGGGAAGCACAGCTCTGGCCTCCGGGAGGAGACATGATCGGGCGCAGACGTCTTGATGCGCACATCTACGGACTGAAGAAACTCGGGATTGATTTCCGAAGTTTCGGAGACGCGGGGTCCTACCATTTCCGGATCAGGAAGAAGAGACTGACGGGTGCGGACCTGTTTCTGGACGAAGCCAGCGTAACGGCGACGGAACACATTCTGATGGCTTCCGTTCTTGCGCGCGGGGAAACCGTGATCCGGAATGCGGCGGCGGAACCTCATGTGCAGCAGCTTGCGGAGTTTCTGAATCATCTTGGGGCGAAAATATCGGGGATCGGGACGAACACGCTGACTGTAGAAGGCGTTTCGCGCCTTCACGGGGGTGAGTTCACAATAGACGGTGACCATGTGGAAGCCGCCAGTTTTCTTGCGCTGGCCGCCTGTACGCGCGGGGAGCTGGAACTGACGGGGCGGATTCAGCCCCGGCATTATTGGATGACGCGTCGGATCATGGAACGATTCGGGATACGTTTTCGTCTGGAGCCGGGTCGGATCGTGCTTCTTCCTGTGCGGAGACTGAAGGTGGTTCCGGACTTCGGGAATGCGATTCCGATGATTTCGGACGGTCCCTGGCCGCAGTTCCCGAGCGACATGATGAGCAGTATGATTGTGACTGCGACCCAGGCGGAGGGCTCGGTGCTTTTTTTTGAAAAGATGTTTGAGAGCCGGATCTATTTTGTGGACCGTCTGATTTCGATGGGAGCGAATGCGATAGTCTGTGATCCTCACCGAGTGGTGATTACGGGTCCGTCTCGACTTCGGGGTGTGGAGATGTCGAGTCCTGACATTCGTGCGGGAATGGCGATGGTGTCTGCGGCAGTCTGTGCGGAAGGGGAATCAGTGATCCGGAATGCGGACACGATTTCCCGGGGGTATGAGAATCTTCCAGGGAAACTCAGGGCTCTTGGAGTGGACATTGCGCCTTTCGTCGGTTGAGGGGAAAAATTTTCATCTTTTCCTTGCATTTTCGGTTTTCTGGTTTATATTGAGAGAACAATTCGAGCTGGAGAGATGGCCGAGTGGTTGAAGGCGCAGCATTGGAAATGCTGTTTAGGAGCAATCTTAACGCGAGTTCGAATCTCGCTCTCTCCGCCATTTATTTTTCCCCTTCCGATTTCTGGTAAAAAGAGAATCTTTTATTCAAAAGCGCTAAAAGTCGTTGGCGTAAAGTAATTTGCGCAAATTGCCGAGGCGTGTTTGAAACACACTCAGAATCTGAAAAAAGGTCTTTTTCAGAGGAAAATCACGACTTCGGCGTCTGAATTCTGAGTTTTGCTGAAAAGGTCAAAAATTCAGTTAAAGTAGCAAGTCGTTGATTATGAACAATCTTTAATTTTTGTAGTGTAACTGGCATGGGTGGGGGGGTATCGCACTCGGTCGAAATGAAAAAACACCCTCTTTTTTCTGACCCGGATTTGGGTTCAAAAATTATAACTGACACCCTGTTTTAACGGGGGGCAGAAAACATTTCTCTATCAAGATTTATTCCGCACCCTCAGTCTGATTTGAAAAACGTTGCCTTTTCCGCCTCAAAAATCGTTCTACTTTAACTGGCAAAAAGGGTACAGTTGAACACATGGCGGCCATTTTTCATTCAGACCCCCGTTTTCTGTGAAATTTTCTTTAAAAACATTTCACTTTCCACCTTTGTGGACTCTTGTGAACTTTTTCTTCTGACCAGATGTCCGAAAATGATTGAAAAGAGAAATGGGGACCATCATTTACTCGCCTTGCAATCGCTAATGAATGGAGGTATAGTAGTCTGCAAGAGTGTTTGTACCAATCAATAAAAAGTTATCTGATTTTAGGAGATGCACAAACCCTGCAGGTATATGAATCTGGATCTGGAAACAGGAAAAATATGTGTCCGAAATGATGGAAGGACTATTATTTATGAAATTAAAAAGTTTTTTGATTCTTTTGGTCACAGGTCTCCTATTGTTTCTTTTCGGATGTGAGCACGGGGCAATTCCGGCGGAAATGCTGGCAAAAACTCCCTGGTATCAGAAACAGTTGAAACTGATCCGCGAAAATAATGCTGATCAGATTCAGGCACCGCTCGCAAAACAGGGAATTGCGGTCGGCAGGATAATCCAAAAGTTCTCGGATAATACCCTCCAAGTCAACGGGAATGTGCCTTTCGGAAATTCTTCCATTCGTTTCAGCGATGCCGACTCTGCCGCAAAAATCAGCGAGGGAGACTGGATTGTTGCTCGCGTAATGCGTGACCCCAAAGGGCGCCCGCCGCTGATTCAGGATTACTGGAAAGTATCGGTCAATACCGACTCCATCCCTGAAGAATTTCATCCTGACTTAGAAAAATTGATCTGCCTCGGTATCGAATACGGATGGGAGCTGAAGATCGAAGTCTCAACCAATCAAGAAAGCGTTACGATTTCCAATGACGCACCGGAAGATGGGAAACGTTATACCGCAAATATGTTCCAGTTGTATATCGGGAAACAGATACGTGCCGACAGAATAAAAGATGGTGTATATCCGAATTTTGTAGTTGTTTCGGCAGAGAAAGAGGCGAAAACATATATTCTGACCTATTCAGGAGGATTTATGGATGTACAAATCGGCAAGGTCTTGAAGATCTGGTTCCCGGTTTATGAGTCTTTGCGTCTGCCATCTCTACAGATGTTTGAATCCTCAAGAACGATCGCCATGCATCCATCCACCCGCGCCCGCTGCGAGGAACTTCAGCGGGCATTTGAAAAAGCGGGGATTCCCGGGACATGGGAAATCAGTGATCTTGGCAGGATGATTTTCAGTTATCATACCGGATCATTTGAAGTTTACAGGGAGTGGGAGAAAAAGGTCCGGTCCGTATCTGGACCTCTGGAGGATGGATATATTTTTACTCTTTCGGCTCCGACTGAGGGCCCGATGTCTATACCGATGACCTCGAAATATCAGCCTGTACCGTATTATGAGTGGACTCTGCTGTATTCGGACTTCAATTATTTGAGTTACGGTTCCGGGAATGAGCAAGTAACATATTACTGGTCGTTTGAATGCGGCAACGCCCTTTTATTCCACCAAAAAGAGGAATGTGACACTCTAAAGAGACCCGACGGCGAAAAAATACTGGGACGGATCCTTGAAGTGATGAAAAACATTCCGCCGTGGACGCTGCCCAAAAACGAAAAAAATAATGAATCTTTTTCCGAGGGCGGCATTACACAAACTTCCCTGCTCAGCACACTCGAGGCGGTTATATGACAAGAGCTCTTTCTTGTGCACATATCGGTTTATCGGCCAGAATTTTATAGAGGGTAATTCTCTTAAAAAGAGCAGTTTGAAGTATGCCTTAAAAATTATTGCTTTTTTAACCAGTGGGCATTCTGAGAAATGCTTCTGAGATTTTGAAACGAATTTAAAAACGTTTCAAAAATATAAGTCGTTGCTAATAAAGTCCCTAAGAGGTAGACTACTGGGGGTTCGAATTCGCTGCTCTCCGCCATTTATTTTTCCCCTTCCGATTTCTGGTAAAAAGAGAATCTTTTAT
>CAJMAW010000168.1 GCA_905211485.1 uncultured Lentisphaeria bacterium
CCACGCCGACGGGCGTATCCTCCGTGAGAAGCGGCTCCTGCCGCATGCCGCAGAGCGTGCCCTTATTGCGCGAGTAATAAAGCCGCTGCATGGTTTCGCCGCCCTCTTCGATTGTCAGCGCCAGAATCCGCTCCCCGAGTTTCTCATACGCCTCCCGGAAATAGCGGATGGCTTTTTCCGTATCGCCCGCCGCCGCGTACATTCCGGAAAGATTGAACGGCGCGAATGCGGCCGCGGGGTTCAGTTCCAGAACTTTTTCCTCGTTCCGGATGGCTTCCTCGATTTTGTTCTGCCTTGCCAGCGCGGCGCCCAGATCGTTGTAGACGGCGGGGTCGTCCGGTGTAATGACTGCGCGTTTCCGGAAGAAGAATTCCGCCTCGGCGTATTTCTGCTGCTTGTAAAGAAGATTGCCGAGAAGCGCCAGAATCCGCGGGTCGGAAGGATAAAAGACGCAGAGCGTGCGGAGATGATCCTCCGCGCTCCGGTAATTGCCTTTCTCAAGATCGGCGTACACGCGGGAAAGGGTTTCTTCCAGACGGGGGCGGAGGTCTGTCTCATCCCCTGCATGGCGTTTGCCGCCGGGTGCGGCGTCCGGAGCCTCCTCCTGCGAGTCGCTGTGCGAGAAAAAGGGGCTCAGATTCATTTTCTGTTCTCCGAATCCTGTCACCAGCTCCTCTTCCGGCAGGGAGGCGGATGTGATCCCCCTGAGATGCAGCACCAGAATCGTGGCCAGAATCACCAGTGCGAAAATGATGATGAAGGGGGTCAGCCTGACAATCGGAGCCTGGGATTTCATACGGGTGCCTCCATCCAGTGGCAGGCGCACTCATGAGCGTTCCCGAAGTCCCGGAAGCGCGGAGGCGTTTCCCTGCAGAGAGTTCTTTTTTCCGCGTCCAGCGTTTCCGCTAGAGCGCAGCGCCCGAAGAAACGGCATCCCGGAGGAAAGTCCGACGGAGGAGGAACGGAGCCCGGAATCGTATTGAGTTTCCGGTTCCCCTTCCCGAGCACCGGCACCGCTGAAATCAGTGCCCGGGTATACGGATGCGCCGGATGCTCCATCAGATCCGCCACTTTTGCCTTCTCGACAATCCGCCCCGCATACATGACCGCCACCTTGTCCGCCAGTTCCGCCACAATCCCCAGATTGTGCGTGACAAGAATGACCGCCATGTTCCTTTTTTTCCGGAGGTCCGAAAGCAGGTCCAGAATCTGGGCCTGAATGGTGACGTCCAGCGCCGTCGTCGGCTCGTCCGCCACAAGAATGGACGGATCGCTTGAGAGCGCCATCGCGATCATCACTCTCTGCTGCATTCCGCCGGACATCTCATGCGGATAAAGCCATGCTCTGCTCTCCGGTTCCGGAATCCCCACCTGTCCCAGCAGGCGGACCGCCTCCGTCCACGGATCCGCAATCTCTTTCCGGTGAAGCCTCACCGCTTCGGCAATCTGGTTGCCCACGCGGAAAACAGGGTTCAGTGACATCGAGGGCTCCTGGAAAATATAGGCGATTTCCGCCCCGCGGATCTGACGGAGTTCCGATGCCGGAAGCGCAAAGACATCGACCGTCTCCCCGTTCCTGCGCCTCAGCAGCACCTTGCCCCCGCGGATGCGCGCTGGAGGCTCCGGCAGCAGACGCGCAAGTGACATGCAGCTGACGCTTTTCCCGCATCCGCTTTCCCCCACCAGAGCCAGCAGTTCTCCGGGGTCCAGGTCAAACGAAACGTCTGTGACGGTCGGCTGCCAGACGCCGTCCGAAACAAATTCAATCGTCAGACCTTTCACCTCAAGCAGACTCATTCACAAATCCTCCCCTTTCCGGATCCCTTTTTTCCCCTCAATGCCGGCGGAGTTCCCCGCTTCCTGCGGGTTGGAAATAATAACCTCCGGGCGAGGGGCTCTTTTCCCTTCCTGTGATTCTCCGGCAAGGTTTCCCGCGGCACCGGATGACTGCACTGTTTCCGGAGAGGGGATTTCGGCAGATTCGTCTTTCAGCGCCTTTTCATTCCCGTGTTCGTTTTCGTTTCCGTGTTCCTTGCCGTTTTCCCGATCCGGGGAGACTGTCTCCTCCTGCGGGGGGACAAACTCAATCATCCAGAGGAATCTGTGTTTCTCGATCAGTTTCAGGATGTCTTTTTTTCTCTGCTGATCGTATTCGCTTCTGCGCGTTTCAAGTTGTTTTTCAATAGCTTCGCGTGCGGGAACGATTTTTCCGTCCGGTTTGACATCATATCCCAGCGGACGCAGTTTCATGGCTACGGCAGGTTTGATTTTTTCCAGATATTTTTCCTGTCTTTCCTGATATTCTTTCTTTAGTTCCCGGATTTTATTCTGCTGGAGTTTCTGGCTGTCCGGCTCGCTGAACAGGTAGTAGAAGTGTTTCATGATCCGGGTGCGCGGATATCGTTTGAGCGCATTGTTGACATAGACTTCCACGATGAGTCCGTCTGTTTTCCGGAAGGTTCCTTCAATCAGTTCGGCGGTGGGTTCCAGTTGAAAACGGACCTTGTCGCCCGGGGAAGCCGCCTTGTATTGATTTATGATTTTCATGATCTTCCCGGAGAGTTCCTCCGGGGGAAAGGCCTGCGACATCTTTGCGCTGATCATGAGTTCCATTCTCCGCTGGAATTCCTCCCGGGAAACGGCGGGGGGCTTGAGCGGATAATCCCAGTGACAGGATTCCGCGATGGCGCGGGCTTCGGCTTCCTCGTCGAAGACGGGCAGGGCGGCGAAGTCTTTCAGAAACGCTTCCCTGGACAAAATGTACCAGTACCAAAGCCCCCCTCCGATCCCGCCGAAGAAAAGCAATGCAAGAAGCAGCAGAAAAAGAACCGACCCGACATTGGATTTTGTTTTGGACATGACTGATTCCTTTGATTTTCGATTTCAATCATTCAATTCAATAAGAAAGATCCCCGATGGATATGTAGCAGACATGTCTGCGGTTTTGTCAGTATAAACATAAGCGCTGTGATCCCGCAGAATCGCAGAATAAAAGATTCTGTTTTTTCTGTTTTTTCCCAGTTTTTTCTCTTTTCCGCCTCCGCATCCATTTCATTCTGGATCAGGAGAGCAGTCATACAGCGTCAGTACCGGACATGCATCGTGCATCATGATTCCGGGTTTTTCCCGGAGTATGACAGGGATCCATGGCGGTAAGATAAGGGTCTTTTGCCCGGAAATCAAACCGTTCCCGGAAAATACTGCGTTTCCGGTGAAATCTTTCCCGGAGAAGCGCGGAGAGGACTCTTTTTCCCCCGGCGGCCGACTCGCCTCATGAAATCCCGGACAAAGAAAAAGAAAAGCAGAAAGAGCAGAGGCGCAAGCTTGAATTTTCCATAAGAAGCATTATCGTTCTCGGATGAATTTCGGAATAATACAGAGAGCGGATCTTGTGCCATGCTGACAAAAACCTTTTCCGCAGCCCTGATGGGAATTGACGCGCTTCCTGTTGAAATTGAAGTGAATGCATCCGGACGCGGGGAACAGTCCATCGTTTCCATTGTGGGACTCCCTGATGCGGTGGTGCGTGAAAGCCGTGAAAGGATCCGTTCCGCTCTTCTTTCCTGCGGCTATCGTCATCCGGAAGGGGCGACTCTGGTGAATCTTGCTCCCGCCGATCTCCGCAAGGAGGGGGCCGGTTTTGATCTTCCGATGGCGCTTGGCCTGATTGCCGCCACGGGCTCTTTGCCTCAGGGGGCGCTGGAAGAGGCGCTGATTCTGGGGGAACTGGCGCTGGACGGGTCGGTCCGTCCGGTTCGCGGAGTGCTTCCCGCCGCTCTGGCGGCCAGAAAACTCAAGTCGCAGAAGAAGCTCAGGACACTGATTGTGCCGGCCGGGAACATGGCTGAGGCGGCGGTGGCGGCCGGGGACCTCTGTGTTTATCCTGTGTCCAATCTGCCGGAGGCGCTCTCCGCTCTTTGTGGGGAACGTCTGCCGCTTCAGCCGCGCCCGGGCGGAATCTTCGGGGATCCGGACTGGTCTTCCGTACCTGACTTTCATGACGTCAAGGGACAGAGCGGGGCAAAGCGCGCATTGGAAATCGCCGCCGCGGGAGGACACAATGTTCTTTTTGTGGGGCCGCCGGGATCGGGGAAAAGCATGCTGGCGAAGCGTCTGCCCGGGATTCTTCCGCCTATGTCGGAAGAGGAAACGCTTGAAACAAGCAAAGTCCATTCGATTCTCGGTCTTTTGAATGCCGATTCCCCGCTGCTGAAAACCAGGCCCTTCCGCGCTCCGCATCATACGGTCAGCGATGCAGGACTCCTTGGAGGAGGGACTTCTCCGCAGCCGGGGGAAATCAGCCTCGCGCACAACGGTGTGCTTTTCCTCGATGAACTGCCGGAATTCAAGCGCAATGTTCTGGAAGTGCTGCGCCAGCCTCTGGAGAACGGGACGGTTTCCGTCTGCCGCGCCGCCGGGAGTTTCATTTTTCCTGCGGATTTCATTCTGATTGCGGCCATGAACCCTTGTCCCTGCGGGCATTTCGGGGACCGGCATCACATCTGCCGATGCCGCGCGCTTCAGATTCAGCAGTACAGATCCAGAATTTCGGGCCCGCTGCTCGACAGAATCGACCTGCATGTGGAAGTCGCCGCACTCACGGAAAACGAATTGATTTCGGCGCCGGACGGGGAATACAGTGCCGTCATCCGTGAACGTGTCGTCCGCGCCCGTGCCGTCCAGACGGAACGTTTCGGCCGTTCTTCCGCCGCAGTCCGCTGCAACGGGAGAATGGAGCCCGCGCAGCTCCAGAAATACTGTGCTCTCGAACCCGGACTCCAGACCCTGATCCGCCATGCCATCCACGAATTCGGCCTGAGCGCCAGGGCCTATGACCGGATCCTGAGAGTCGCCCGCACCATTGCCGACCTCTCCGGAAGCGATGCCATCCGAAGGGAACATCTTTTCGAGGCCATCGGCTACCGTTCCCTGGACCGCAGATGCTGAAAAACGCCTGCCCGCTTCCGTGTTTTTCCCCCGGATCGCCGTTTCTTCTCCTTTTCCCCGGTGATCCATCCTCCTGCAAGAGGATGACGGAGGGGGGCAAGTGAAGGGAGAGGGAGGGGGAAAGAAGAGAAGGAAAAACACCTGGGACTTTTCCCGGCAGAGGGGAGAAAGGCGTTTGAATGATTGTGATAGAGAGTGAGAATGGATCATGAAAAACAAAGGCATCAGCCGTCTGCTGTTGTCAAGCATCAGCTTTATTCAGCTGAAGATATTATAGATTACAGAAGAAGAATCGAAGAAAGAGCAGGAATGCGAAAATGACAAAAGCATGTGTTTTGTTTCAGGGGGATTCCATCACGGACTGCGGCCGCGCCGCATGCGGTGGAGCCGGATTTGACAGCAAAGGACTCGGGCCCGGATACCCGGGCATGATTGCTGCCCGTCTTGCCTGTGACCGTCCCGGAGTGGAATGGGATTTCATCAACCGGGGCATCAGCGGAAACCGCGTGGTGGATCTGTATGCGAGATGGAAAATCGACGCATTGAATCTCAAACCCGATTTCCTGAGCATTCTGATCGGAGTCAATGACACCTGGCATGAGTTCGGCAGCGCAAACGGGGTCGAGGTTCCGAGATATGAACGCATCTACCGGGAACTCATCGAATGGGCTCAGCGGGAACTGCCTGAACTGAAACTGATCCTTCTGGAGCCTTTTGTCCTTTGTTTCGGCGCGGTTTCGGAGCCGTGGCTGCCGGAGATTTCGGAACGGGCGCGGATTGTACGGGCTCTTGCTGCGGAATACGGAGCGCTTTTCATTCCTCTCCAGGATCTTTTTTCGGAGGCCGCGAAGAAGGCG
>CAJMAW010000169.1 GCA_905211485.1 uncultured Lentisphaeria bacterium
GCCAGCGTCTCGCCGCTGGACCGCGACAAGGTCACAGACCTTGACCTCGAGAAAATGTTCATCGTATTCCCGGTATTTCAGAAAGGAAAAATTTCCCCGGATACTTACTTTTTCAAGGCGTCCAGAGCCGACCAGGGAGAATCATCCGGAGAGAGGGGAGCCGTTTCCCCCGCAGATACGGCACAACGGCATTTCTCCCGATTGAGATTTGCTCCGCAGTGAGGACAAATCCCCTTGCAGTCTTCGGAACAATGAAAATTCTGAGGCATGGCCAGGAGGAGTTCCTCCCGGATGTCATCCGTAATGATGATTTCCCTGTTCACTGCATTCTCAAAATGCAAACAGAGTTTCTCCGTCTTCAAAAGCAGTTCCATTGGCGTAAGACAGCGGACACATTCGGTCTTCAACGGGACTTCCGCCGTCCCCGTCACCAGCAGATCCTGGCCCGCCATGACGGCAAACAGATGATAACGAATGTCCCCTGACGCCTCAATCGGAGGCAGCGCTCCGGGACGGAGCTCCAAAATGTCGGAGGATTCCGTTCCCTCCACCAGAAGCCCCTCTTCTGTGATATGAGCTGTATTGATCTTAATCATACGATTTGTCTGTCCTCCGTTCTTTCCATTCCCCGGCAGGGGCAAACCCAAGAGCAAATCCGAATACGGCTCTGGAGCCGGAACGAATTGCTTTTCCCCCCTGCCCGGACTCTCTTTTTTCTCCGCGGCGAGTGCCCGTATCCCCCCGCTTATGAGAGTTTTTGACGAATGCAGCGCGCCACATGCGGAGGTACAAAGGAAGAAATATCCCCCCCGCATCGGGCAATTTCCTTGATCAGACGCGAACTGACAAAGGAATATTCCGGACTCGGCATCATGAAAAGAGTCTCGCATTTTTCATTCAGTCCGCGGTTCATCAGTGCCATCTGGAATTCGTATTCAAAATCCGAAACCGCACGGAGACCGCGAATGACAGCGGACGCCTGAAACTTTTCCAGCGCATTGACCAGCAACCCGTCAAAATGCGACACCTCCACATTGTCCAGCCCCAGAAAGCACACCCCCTCCCGCAGCATTGCCATTCTTTCCTCCGCCGTGAACAGCGGACTCTTTTCCGCATTCGCCGCCACCGCAATCACGACCCGGTCGAAAATCCGGCTGGCCCTTGCCGCCACATCCAGATGCCCGTTTGTGACAGGATCAAAACTCCCAGGATACAGAATCGTTCTCATGATGCCGGCTCCACCACACTGAGCGAGGATTCCCTCACCATTCCGCAAACCTTTTCACGATAACGCCGCATATGCTCCGATTCCAGATGTGCCTTGAGCGCTTCCAGGCTTTCCCAGCCTTCCAGAATCGTGACCGCATCCGGAGAGCAGCGGCGCTGTTTGGAAAGCCCGGAAGGAAAATCCACCGCGGGCTGATACATCAGACAGCCCTTTTCCGCCCGCACAGTCGGGACATTCGCATTCAGAATTTCCAGAAATTCCGCCCTCATCCCCTCCTTGAGTTCCGAGGTCGCAATCACATAAATCATGTTGAACTCCTTTTTCTCTGCGCATGAAACAAAGCACGGTATATAAGATGCCACGCCGACGGCCAATATGCAAACGGGAAACCCCCGCCTTCCCCGGGAAAGATGGTTTTCCTCCTCTTTCTCCTCCTCTTCCTGCGAATTCAACTTCCCTGCCATCGGCTTCCCCTTTCCTTTCCGCTCCGCAAGAGAAAATTCTCCTGCAGGGCAGGGGAAAAAAGTATTTCAGCAATCCAGCTTGAGCGTTGAAAAGGGGAATGCGATTTCGCAGGAATCACTTTTTTCTTTCAGAAAGGCGGAAAAGTCTTCCGTGAGGGCAGGCTCCTTCCCTCCCGGGAGCATTGAGGCGGCAAAGGAAGAGGACTCCGAGGGGGGCTCAGCGGCAGAAGGAAAAGAAGCCGAAATCCGGAGTCCGGGAACGTTTCTTGCAAGAAACGTCGGAACACCGGAAATCTGTTCCAGGGAGGTTGAGCGCTCGAAATCCCGGATCAGGAAATTTTTCACGCGCGTTTCACACTGGATCAGAGCCAGCTGCAGGGGCCTGTCCGCGGAGAGACGCGTCCGGAATCCCCGGATGAGGATGTTTTCGACGGCTCCGCAGCCTTCAGGGAAATCCTCCTCCCGGAAGAGAGGCGTCCTGCAATATCTTGCCGCATCGAGGTTGACGGCGAAATGCCGGCATCCTGCCTCGATGTTTTCAAAGAGGATGTTCCGGATCGGGGAGCTTACGCTGAGCATCCGGATCACGCTGTAGCAATCCTCGGCGAAGACATTGCGGATGATGAGGTTTTCGATCGGACCGCAGCAGAGATCCTGGTTTTCCAGGCGTTCCATACTGTCATCCGCGTTCAGTGCAATCAGATCGTCATTCGTCTGGCCTTTGGAGAGCACGCGGATATTTTCCACAATCCCGTTCCTGACACAGCCTCCGAAATGCAGTCCGTCCTGGTTGAAGGCCGGTTTCTCACTGGAGAACCTGATGCCGCGGATGAGGAAATCATTCAGACGTGCCATCCGGATATTGTACACCACGGAATTGGCAAGCTCCATATTTTCCAGATGAAGAGCGCGGACATGGAAGAAATTGAGAGTCGCTCCGGACCATGCATCGTTCCGGAAAAGATCCGGGTCCTTGGTATTGAATCTGCCGCTGTTGTTTCCGTCCCAGATTCCGCCGGTGATCCGGATGTCTTCATTTCCGGTTTCATGATCGGCATTGGTCAGCAGGAAATCGCCGCGCTGTTTCGGGGTTTCGCTGCAGAGGAAGAGACGGGCTCCGGGGGCGGCGTCGATGTACGTGTGGGAGCGGACGCGCAAGGTCCGGACAATCCGATAGCGTCCTTCTGGAATCCGGATGATGCGTTTTTCTCCGTCAAGAGCTTTTTGAATTGCTCCGGAATCATCGGCCGCGCCGTCGCCGACGGCTCCGAAATCCCTGATATTGATCTGCCGCCAGTCTTTCATTTTCCCCGTCCTGTTTCTTTCCCCCTGCGGGGAATAAGTACTCCCTTGATTGTCCTGCCGATACATTAATATAGCCCTTTTTTCCTCGGCACGCAATTTTTTTTCCTGGATCGGGGTGTATCTTACAGAGTGCTGAATGAAAAAGGCGGGAGAAAGAAAAAAAGGAAAGGATTTTTCGGCTTCATTATGATGAACAAGGCTTTTTTCCTGGATCGGGACGGAGTCCTTATCCTGGACAAACATTATCTTTCTGACCCCGGACAGGTGGAGCTGTTTCCCGGCACGGCCGGAGCGCTCCGCCGGATGCGCGGCTGCGGGTATAAGATCATCGCTGTTTCCAACCAGTCCGGAATCGCCCGGGGATACTTCAGTTTCGAGGACCTGAAGCGCGTTCAGGAACGAATCGACGAAGTCCTCCGCAGGGAGGGCGCTCAAATCGACGCATGGTATTACTGTCCACATTATCCCGGCGGAAAAATTCCTGTCTATTCTGTTGCCTGTTCCTGCAGGAAACCCGCTCCCGGTCTGATTCTGCAGGCGGCGCAGGAGTATGAAATTGATCTTGCCTCCTCCGTTATGATCGGCGACAATCTTTCGGATCTCCAGGCTGGAAAGGCCGCCGGATGCGGCACGCTTATTCTGCTCAGGACAAAAAATCCGCCTCCTGACATTTCTTCCTGTCCGGAAGCCATGGAGGCGGATACCCTCTCCGATGCTGTGGACCTTGTTCCCGGCATCCGCCGTTGAAAAAACGACACCCTCTTCCGTGTGGAGACAAGATCTGTTGCCTGCACGGGCGAATCTTTCTGCGTTTATTGATGTCCTCTTTGTCTTTTTTTTTTCCCTGTACGCGGAGTACGCCGACTCCGCACTCCCACCCCCGCCCGGGAGTGCAGCAGCCGTCTCTTTCGGCCGCTGCTCCGGAAGATTTCCGATGAGAAAAATGGGGAAAAGAAAAAATGAAGGGAAGGAACGGGAAGAGAAGGGAAAAGCATTTCTGGCTTTTCTCTCGGTTCTTTTCTTTCTCAGGGAGCGGTCTGGTTTTCCCCTCCGGAGGCAGCGCGATTCCCCGAAATGCACTTCTCCTCCCGGAGAAAGAGGGGATGCCCGGGATCTCCGCGGAGATAATTGGTCACGGAAGGGAATGCAATGGAAAGTCCGGCGGAATTGAATTCCTGCAGGATTTTCAGGTTGATTTCGTTCCGCATCCGGTCTTCCTCTTTGAATCCGCAGGCTTTCAGCCACAGGATGACTTCGATGTTCAGTGCGGAAGCGCCGAAATCATGAAAGGTGACGATCGGTTTATAGAGATCGGGGTCCGCTCCGTGGAAATCGTCGACGATTCCGTGAAGGATTTGCATGGCGCGGCGGATCTGTTCCGGCGTGCTGTCATAGACAAGCCCGATGGTGAAGAGCATCCTGAGATGTCCGGCGGCGCTGACATTTTCAATGGAGGAATCCGTGAGAATGCTGTTCGGCACGCAGATCACGCTTTCGGACGCTGTCCGGAGACGGCAGGAACGCATGCCGACCTCTTCCACAATTCCGTCCATTCCGTTGAAACGGATTCTGTCTCCGATATGAAAAGGCTTGTCCAGCACGATGATCACTGCACCCAGAAAATTGGTCAGGGTTTCTTTCGCGAGGAAGGCTGTGGCAAGTCCCAGTGCGCCCGCGCCGGTCAGAACGGTGGCAATGTTCAACTCAAAAATGCTCTGTCCGATGAAAAGCACGGTCAGTACCCAGATCAGGACTTTGACGGTCTTCCGGATGATATTGACAAGCAGACAATCCAAACTGATATCGCTCCGCGAAGCAATCGCCCCCAGAATCCCGTTGAACACTTCCACCACGCGGAAGACTCCCCATACCACTATCAGGGTCAGGATTGTGAAGAAGATTTTCAGATCAAAAGGATAGACCGCATCCGGAAGGGAATTCAGGATCGGCAGCAGGAAAAAGAAAACAGTCAGTGTCACAAGCAGAAAAATAATCGGGAGCGACAGACTCGAAATCAATTGCCAGCGGAGGGGAAGCGACTTGTGTGCATTCCTTGCCTTCTCAATCCTGCGCCGCACGAGAATCCGCATGAGCATGACCGCGAGAAATCCGATCCCCGCGGCAGATCCGCTCCCCAGAATCAGGAGGATCAACGCATCTTTTTCCCGTGTGAACCAGTCTCCGGCTCCGCGCACATCCTCTCTCAGACTCCTTTCAATTTCATCCTGAGTCAGGATGGGATAGTCTGCTTTCTCCTCCCTGACGGCCTCCGTTTTTTCCAGAGTGGGGGATTCCTCCTCTTCCCCCGGCAGCACCGGAGTCGGCATTTCCTGAGATCTATCTCCGGAAAAAGCAGGAGACACAATAAACAGTCCCGGGCAAAACAGTATTGCAAGGCAACACAGTAACATTCTGATCCATTCCGATACCTTTTCCCTCATGGTGCGTCCTTTTTGTCATTCCTCACGCGCTTGATTTTCTCCATTCTTTGCCTGGGGAGGCAACGGGAAAAACACTACTTCCTTCCTGCTTTTACTTTACGCCGAAAACTCTTTTTTTCCAATTCCGGGGGAAAAAATCGGCTGCATTGAAGAAGAAATGCCGGGAGCGAGACGCTGGCCGCCGGAGGCAAAAAATAAAAAATAAAAATTTGCGAAGCAACAAAAAATCATATTGCGAAGCAAAAATACGGAAAAATGCGACTAGCATTTTTCTCGAGGTCAA
>CAJMAW010000170.1 GCA_905211485.1 uncultured Lentisphaeria bacterium
GTCTATTTGTCTTCTTCCCATCCGATTACGCGGCGGAAGCGGCTGTCCAGACCTGTAGGAATATTATCACCTGTCTGGAGTCGGACAGCAATGTAACCTACAGATTTGACAGCCGAAAAAGCGAGTTGGAATATCAGTACGTGATTGTAAGAGAAGAAACGGACATGTATGTATTTCTGACCGCCATGTCCCTTTTCATCATTGTCTTTGCGATCGGTGGGCTAAAAATCATCCAGATATACCGCGACAAGAAACGGATCGCGATCTCGATGGCGTTGGGCGCTTCTCCCGGCAGGATGCTTTTGGAGATCACCGGCGACACGATCCTCACGCAGGCGATCGCCGTACTGCTCGGTGTGCTCTTTGGAAGCTGGATATGCAGTCATTTCCCGCACTATATGACGGCGATCCACCTGCATCCCATCGGCTATCTGAGTCTGATTCTGACAGCGATCCTCTCTTACGCCATTTCCTACGCCATCATGCGGAATGATTTTCTGAAGATCCGCCCTGTCACAATACTGAAATAGGTGGTTATTATGATAGAACTCAAGAACATATGCAAAACATACGACGGTACGCACACGGTGCTCGACGGTATCTCCATGACCATAGATTCCGGGGAATTTCTCATGCTCATCGGCAAATCCGGATGCGGGAAAAGCACACTTGCGCGTGTTATGCTGCGTCTGGAAAATCCGACGGAAGGATCCATTTTTCTGGGCGGGGAAGATCTCTGTGCCCTGCACGGGGAAGCGCTGCGCAGGAAACGCGGTTTGTTTCAAATGATTTTTCAGGATCCTTATGGATCTTTGAATCCGCGGATGAGCGTGTTTTCGGCTCTGGACGAGGCCCTGGTTCTGCATACGGATCTGGATTCCCGCGCCCGTTCGGAGCGGATTGCGGAGCTGCTGGAGATGGTGGGGCTGAATCCGGGCTATGCCCGGAGGCATCCGCATCAGTTCAGCGGCGGGCAGCGTCAGCGGATCGGGATTGCCCGGGCACTGGCGGTCAATCCGGCGTTTATTGTGGCGGATGAGCCGGTATCGGCGCTTGACGTCAGTGTCCAGGCGCAGATTGTGAACCTTCTTCAGGAAATACAGAAGAAGACGAATGTGGCGTTTCTGTTCATTGCGCACGATCTTGCCGTGGTGGAGCATATCAGCTCACGGATCATGGTGATGTATCTGGGGAAGATTGTCGAGACGGGCCCGGCCTCGGAACTGTGTGCGCATCCGGCGCATCCTTATACGAAGGCGCTGCTGTCTTCCGTGCCGCGGCTGCACCCGGAGCAGGGAGAGGGAAGGATCATTCTGAAAGGAGACGTGCCGTCTCCGCTGGATCCGCCCGGGGGGTGCCGTTTTCATACGCGCTGTCCGCTCAGCCGTCCCGAATGCCGTGAGCACGTGCCGGAACTGCGTCCGCTGGGAGGGGAAGAGAGGCGGCACTGTTCGGCCTGCCATTTCCCGGAAGAGGTTGCGCGCCTGGGAAGAAAATGACTGCGTTCCGGAGAAATCCGCTTCATACACATTTCCGCGTTTTTTCCGGGCGCGCACTTGCCAGAAGAGGGAAATCGGTGTAGATTCCTCCCCATCAGACGAATTCCAACAACAGGAGATTGCCGTTATGAATGTAATGACAGAACTTCTTGACAATCTTGAAGAAAGCATGATGCGCGCGGAAGAGGCGATGAAAACGGACTTCGCCGGAATCCGGACCGGGAAAGCCTCCTCCGCACTGGTGGAAAACATTCAGGTCGAATATTACGGAAGCAGTTCCCGGATTCGCGACATCGCAGGCATTTCCACGCCGGATGCCCGGCTCATCGTCATCCAGCCGTGGGACCGGACCGCTCTCCAGGCGATCGAAAAGGCGATCCTTGCTTCGAGCATCGGCATTTCCCCTGTCAATGACGGGAAAGTGATCCGTCTGCCCGTTCCCGAACTCAGTGAAGAGCGCCGTGTGGCTCTGACCAAGCAGGTCAAGGCTCGCGCCGAAGATGCCAAGGTTCAGATCCGCAATGTCCGCAGAGATGGCAATGAGACGGCTAAGAAAGCTCAGAAAAATTCTGAAATCACCGAGGATCAGCTGAAAGATCTCCTTGAAAAAATTCAGAAGCTGACAGATGAATATGTCGCCCGGATTGACGCCGATCTGGCTGAAAAGGACAAAGAGCTCCTCAAGATCTGACATTCATCATTCTTTCAGAACGGAGGCGGAGACTGCTCTCTTCCTCCGTTCTTCTTTTCTGCTGAAAAAGAACCTTTCCGTTGTCAGCGTTTTTTGTTTTTCCCTCATCCTGAGCGTTATTTCCGGGGGGGCTGCGGGGGAAGAAGTGGGGTGTGGTGCTTTTTTTCTCTCATTGTTTTTTCTTTTTCCGGATTCGCAGGGGATGGAGCGGGAAAAAGAAATGCGGGGTGTGGGAAAAGAATATTTTTTTCCCGCCTCGCGTTTTTTCTGTTCTCGGGAGATGGTCTGCTTCCTTATCCACATTGTAAAAAGAGGGGAGGGGGGAGAGGCGGCGCCGCTGGTAGGAAAGAGTCGGGGACTGCTGCGAGAGGCTATTATTCAGAGGGGACAGGACAGGATGAAGCCGTGTTCTCCCGGGCAATGGAGAGCCGCTGTGGAAAGAAGAAGGATGAAGGTGGGACTGGGATGATTCTGAATACCGGGAACAGGACGGATATTCCGGCATTTTACAGCGCCTGGCTCTGCAACAGGATCCGCGCGGGTTTTGTCTGTGTGCGGAATCCGTTCCATCCCTCCTGTGTGACCCGCTACCGGATGGATCCCGAAGTGGTGGATGTGCTGATGTTCTGCACGAAGAATCCTGCGCCTGCGTTGGAATGTCTTTCTGAATTCGGGATTTTCCGTCAGCTCTGGTTTGTGACGATTACGCCGTACGGGAGAGAGATTGAGCCCGGAGTGCCGAAGAAGAGGGAAGTGATCCGTGCTTTCCGGGAATTGTCCGATAAGATCGGGAGGAAGTGTGTATACTGGCGTTATGATCCGGTATTCCTGTTGGATCGTTATTCGATAGAGTTTCATTGCCGTGCATTTGAAGAAATGGCGTCCGTGCTTTCCGGGGCGGTGGAATATTGCGTGGTCAGCTTTATCGACTTGTATGAGAAGACCAGAAGAAATTTTCCCTCTGTGCGGGCGGTTACGCCGGAAGAGCAGAGAGTGCTGGCGGATCATTTTGTGAAGACGGGGAAACGCTATGGGATACGGATCCGCCTCTGCTGTGAGGATCCGGGGCTGGCGCTTCTGGGGGCGGATGTCTCGGGATGCATGAGCCGGGACGAAGCAGGATTTGAATACAAGGCGGGAGAGGGAAATGAGAGGCTCCGCGGAAGAGCAGAGTCTTATTCCTTTTCAGGGACAGGATTTTCTGTTTCTGGATTCGATGATGAAGGATCCTTTTTCCTCATAGATTTCGATCTGCCCGTACGGTGTGGGGATGGTTACGGCCTGTCCCGGGACAAGTTTCAGCGGAGCGGCGCGGAAACTTTTCCATCCGTCATCCGTTGCTTCGCATCCGCTGAAGATGAGGGGGAGCAGGAAAGCCGGTCCGGAACTCCAGGCATGGCAGAGACTCAGACCGTAGGGACGGTCGTAAAAGCTGTAGATTTCCCGGTTCTTTTTTCTGCTGTCCCATGCTTCAAAAAAGGTGGTGGCTCCGACCTGGAGCATGCCTCCCCAGACTTCGCGTATTTTTGCGAGAGCCGCGGCGGCTTCTCCTGCCCGGTACATAGCCAGGAGTTCGAATGCGAGCATGAAGGGGGTGCCCGCCGGAGGCAGGTTGCCGTTGAGCAGTTCCTTTACGATCCGGAGGTTTTCCTCTTTTCCGGTCAGTCCTCCCAGGATGGCAAGGAAATTTGCGTGTCTGTGAAAGCCCGATTCCGGTTCTCCGGGGACATCGAAGAAGAGTCCTTTTTCCGGATCCCAAGCTTTTTCAAAAAGGGATTGTTTCAGACGCAGCGCATGATCTCTGCAGCGTTTTTCGAGAGCGTCATCCTTCCTGCGGCGTGCGAGTCTGGCGGCGGAATGCAGACTCCAGTAAAAGAGTGTCTGGAGAGCGCTTGTTTTTTTGCCGTCGATCCAGTCGATGGTGAAATTCTGTTCATAATCATCGTAGGGGATGAGGAAGGCATCTGGACTGCAGTGATGAAGGAGCACGTCGATATGTTCGCTGATTTCGGGATACTGCTGCTGGAGGAAGTCCGGATCGGAGAAATACAGCTGGTAGCTGTCGTGAGCGATGAGATACCAGAGGGAGTAGTCCACGACTCCGTTCAAATGGGTTTTCCGGATTCCGGGGCGTCCGAGTGCGACCAGACTTCTGCGGATCGGTTCCGCTTCCGCGAAGGTGTATGCCGAGGCAAGAACGCTCAAGGCCAGGTCCCCCACCCACGGCAGACGGTCCCGTTTGATTCCGTCCAGCAGGAAGTACTGCATGCACATTCTCAGCGTATAGGCGGAACAGATCCAGATTCTGTTCAGTTCCTCGTCTGCTGCGAAGGCACCGCGGTAGCAGACCGGCGTGACGGAGGGGCGGCAGAGAATCCGGAGCGGCATGGAAGGTTTTCCCGACTCTGCCCGCAGATAACGGAATGCGATCGGAGCGGGGGTTTTCCAGATTCCCGGATCCTTTTCCAGCAGTTCCCAGTTTTGTTCTGCCACTGCGGGATCCCGGTTTTCCATTTCAGCGGGGGACTCGCCGAATCCGAAGGAGGTCGGTTTCTCCGGAGAGTGAATTTCCACTTCGGCAAGGATTTCTCTTCCTGCATCGAAGCGTCCGGGTGCGAATTCCTTCAGCGGGAGTTCCACTCCTTCCGCAAGATTGGCTTCCCCGTACGGATTACCGCCCGGACATGCTGCTGTGAAGGATGCGTCGTCTGTGCCAGTGTTTCTGTTTTCTTCCGAGGGGGCTGAGGCTTCCCAGCCCGGAAGCGCCGAGGCGATGGAAGGCAGACTTTTTCCGTCGTCGTCGACGCATACTGTCAGCAGAAATTGTCCCGGGGCAGGCAGGCGGAAACGAATCTGTTCTCCATCCTGTTTTTCTGCTTTCAAAGGAGTTCCGTTCAGGAAGGCTTTGAAGTCTCCGTGAATGCGGAGATCCAGGATACCCGCATCGGCTTTCCGGCGGAAATGCACGCATGATGAGGGCTGATGCAGATTTTCGGTATATCCGACTTTCATTTTCAGGATCCGTGTGATCCTGCGCATTTGCAGCAGTTGAAAGCATTCATATTCTGCGCGTGGATAGAGCCAGTTCACTTCCGGTTCCGTCTGACGGCGGGGGGGTATTTTTTCACTGGCCGAATAGAACGGATCGATGGTGGTGCAGGAGCGGGAGTATTCATGTGCCCGGCTTGGGGCGGCGGCGATAGGTTTCATTTCATGGGGTTCCTGTTGTCTTCCTGGTCCGATGGCGGATTTCTGTCCATCCATACGATGGATAACGCGGTTTTATGGTGATTCCGAAATATAAAACTGAGTTCCCGGAATGCAAGAGAGGTTTTCCTATGCGATAAAGAAACGTGAAAGTGCCATTCGCATTTTTCACGGGATAAAAACTTGCGAAGCAATAAAAAAACTTGCGAAGCAATAAAAAAACTTGCGAAGCAATAAAAATTACGGAAAAATGCGCTTCGCATTTTTCTCGAGGTCAAGGT
>CAJMAW010000171.1 GCA_905211485.1 uncultured Lentisphaeria bacterium
TTGCATCCAGAACCATCATCTTTCAACTTTTTCTTTTCCTATGGGATGGCTGTGATTTTTTTATTTGTTTTTTTGCAAGTATGTATGTTGCCGCGCGAGGATCCGGCGGTAGAGTTCAAGATACTGATCCGCCATTTCCGCCCGGGTCAAAATGATTTTTGGAGCGATTCTCTTTTTCCCCGCCGCAGCCGCAATCAGCGATGCCGTCTCCCCGCGTTTTTCCGGAGATGCAAAATCAGCGACAAAGGCATTGTCATAAAGATCCGCCAGCTCCGGAAGAGAATCCACGGATGCAACCACCGCCGGCACTCCCGTACTCATCGCCTCCGCAAAGGCAAGCCCGTACCCCTCATAGCGTGAAGGCATGACAAAGACGTCGAAAACCCATGCCGCACGCGCCGCTTCCGGAGAAAACCCCGGAAAGCTCAGACGCAGATTCCCCGGAAGATTCCTCCCGGCCTCCTCCAGAAATTCACGCTCTTTCCCTTCCCCGAGAATCACAACCCCCCAGGTCTCTCCCTCCGGAATCCGTTCCGATATTTCCGGGAGAAGCCGCAGGAAATTGTCAAACCCCTTCTGCGGATCCAGGCGCCCGAAAGACCCGATGATTCTGGAACACTGTTTCATCCCCCAGAGTTCCCTGTATCGGACCCGTTCCTCCTCCGGAAGCGGCGCCACCGGATCCACCCCGTTGTAAATGACCCGGAGCGTACCCGGATTCAGACCGAGCGCATGCTCATGAAATCCAGCCGCGGAATGCGAAACCGCCGTGCAGACGGAACACAGCGGAAACGTCAGGCGGTCCAAAAGAAAAAACGGTCTTGCGCTTTTCCTGCGTTCACAGATATGCACGGTATTCACCAGAGGCACTGAAAGCCCCGCCGCGGCAATCCGGGTCAGCAGATTCGGGTGCATCAGATGAGAATGAATCAGATCAGGACGCTCCCTCCGGATGATTCGCCGCAGAGAAAAAATTTTTCCGGCATCAGTCAATCCTCTCATATTCAGATAGGCCGGAGAAATCCCCATTGCGGGAAAGCTGTCGGCGAGTGTCCGGTTCTCAGGAGGCGCTTTCAGTGAGACCAGTGAGACTTTATGTCCCTTCCGCAGCAGATGTTCCGAAAGCTCCCGAACAATCTTTTCCGCTCCGCCGGGCCCGAGTTCCGTTACGACAGTCAAAATTTTCACGACAAGTGTTTCCCCGTAGTATTTACCCCGCCCCCTTCTCCGGCACACCCCTTCCTCCTGTTTCCCGCAGGCATTTCCGATTCCCGTTCCAGACAGAATAAGGC
Organism: uncultured Lentisphaeria bacterium; assembly: GCA_905211485.1. Taxonomy (GTDB): domain Bacteria; phylum Verrucomicrobiota; class Lentisphaeria; order Victivallales; family UBA1829; genus CAJMAW01. Next base: position 1,293 of record CAJMAW010000171.1, read on the forward strand.
GGAAGGCTGAACAGACTCTGTTGTAATATGCCCCGGATTGCGAAAGATGCAAACCGGAGCTTGCTATCCTGAAAAGCGGTGCTACATTGATACGAGGTCATTTTTTTACCGCATGAAGCCTTGAAAACAAAACGGCATGGATATGAAAAAACAGATGAAATTCCTGATTCTCTCCGGCATGCTTCTCACCGCCGCAGTCCTGGCCGTTCCCGCAACGTATGGCGACGATGCCCGGGCAAATGAGGCGTTTGCTGAAGCCCGCACGGCTGAAAAGGCCGGGGATTTTTCCGGGGCGGCAAAAAGCTTCAAGGCGGCGCAGATCTATGCGGATGATCCCGTACTCAAGGCGAACGCCCTTCTGGGGGCATCCCGCGCCTACCGGAAGGAGAAACTCTACGGAGAGGAGTTCGATTGTCTGGAACGGCTGGCAAAAGAACATATCAGCCGTGTGAATTTCACCCAGGTGGTGGACCGCCAGTATGAAATCGCGGACGCGTATTTCGCCGGACATCGGGATTCCGCGTTTTCCTGGCTCCCCTTTCTCAAGAAGGAAAACCGCTGCATTGAAATTTATGAAGCGGCGCTGAAGAATGCGCCCTGTTCGGAAAAGGCTCCGGATGCGCGTCTGCGTCTGGGGCGTCTGTATCTGGAGGATCAGCGTGCGGCGGAAGCGATCGAGCAGTTCAAGGAGACGGTCAAGCTTTATCCCGGGACGGAAGCCGCCCGCTGCGCCTCCCTGGAGCTCGCCAACACTTATCTTCAGCTTTCCCGGAAGGGGGACGGCGACGGCTCGTATGCCCGTCTTGCCCTGGATTCCCTCACCGATTTTCTGGCCCGTTATCCGAAGGATCCTGAAGCCCCGTGGGCCCGGCGTTCCCGCGAAGAAGTCCATTCCCTTCTCGCCAAACGCCTCTACGGACTCGGGCTTTACTACCACCGTATGGGAAAGGACGAAATCGCGGAGCGTTATCTGGCGAAAGTCGTGCGGGACTACGCGAATTCCGTGGATTCCGCCGATTCGGAAAAGCTTCTGGCAAAAATCGACAAAACGTACGAGCCCCCTTCCGGCGACGTGCCGCGCAGGGTGCATGAGACCCCCGTTTATCAACGCTCTCCGATTCCCCCGGAGCAATCCCGGATCATGGTGGTTCCTGAAAACAGCGGCGGAAAATGGCTCCTGCCGGTGCGCGACCTGAGGTCCGATATCCGGAGAGATTCCCGTGAGCCGCTTCCGGAAAGGCCTTTCGATGATGATGCCATCTGAAACAAAATTCTCCGTCATGCTCTTTTCGCTTTTTTCGCTCGTCATGACCTGTTTCCTGACGACTTCCTGCGGATATCAGGTGGGATCCATGATGCACCCCCAGATCCAGAGCATCGCCGTGGCCGATGTGAAAAATGACACGAAAGAACCGTATGCGTCTTCCGTCATGCGCGGAAATCTCGCCGAACAGTTCCAGGTGGACGGTTCCCTGAAGCTGACTTCTCTCGGCAAAGCCGACTGCATCGTGTACTGTCGGGTGCTCCGTGTGGAAACTTCGGCCATACGCTGGGACAGTCAGGATGATGATCAGACGTACCGCCCCTCCGAATTCGCCATCAATGTCACTGTGGAATTCACAGTTCTCATTCCCGGCCGGAGCGAGCCTCTCATCCGCACACGCCAGATTACCGGGTCCGCCAACTATCAGTATACTGCCGACCCGAATGTCGGGAAGATTTACGGGTTGCGTCAGGCCTGTTACAATGCGGCACGCAGAATCGTGCAGTATACCACCGAAGCCTGGTAAGCCTTCCCCTTTCTGTGTACTGCTTCTCCCCTCCGCACACGGCTTTGATCTGATGAGAATAGGGAGTCAGCGCGTGGTGCTGCTGCCTTCCCTCCCTCCCCCGCAATCCCTTTTGGAAAAATCCAGGGAGAATGCACGGGAAACGGAAAGCGCTGAGCCCGGAAGACATGCCTTGAAATTTCCGGAAAACCGTGTTATAGTATGCGTTCAGCAAGAAAACGGAACCCATAAACAATTTGTCTGGAGAAAATATGTACAGCGCCGCGGATCTGAAAAAAGGACTCAAGATTGAAATCGACGGAGAACCCTACGCCATCACGGAATTTGAATTCTGCAAACCAGGAAAGGGAACCGCGCTGTACCGCTGCAAACTCAAGAGCATGGTGACCGGAAGCACGATGGACCGCACCTTCCGTCCCGTGGACAAGGTCGGGAAACCCGATCTCGAAGAACGCGAGATGTATTATTCCTATCATGACGGGCAGATGTACATTTTCAGCGATGCGGAATCCTATGAGGAGATTCCGATCAGTGCGGATCATCTCGGGGACAAGGTCTATTTTCTGATCGAAAACTCGCTCTGCCAGGGGCTGTTCTTCAACGGAAAACTCATTGACATCACGCTCCCGACCTTTATTGAGAAGGTGATTGTCGAAACGGAGCCCGGCGCGCGCGGCGATACCGCCTCCTCCAATGTGATGAAGCCGGCGAAGATCGACAACGGCTATGAGATCATGGTCCCGCTTTTTATCAATGAGGGCGACACGGTCCGGATCGATACCCGCACCGGCCAGTATGCGGAACGTGTCAGCAAAGGCTGACGACGGACGCCTGATCATGTATTTTTCCCCTCTCTTTTCCTTCCCTGTATGTATTGATGTACCGGGGAAAGAAGACGGGGAAAGAGAAAGAATTTTCACAATTGTCCATCGGCAGCATGCGGACGACTCCCTTTTCAGACCTGCGGCGCGTTGCGGAAAGACTGTCTTTCCGGGCGCGGGTGCTGCGTACCGTGCGTGCCTTTTTTGATTCGCACGGATATCTTGAGGTGGAGACTCCGGTCGGAATTCTGGCTCCCGCGGCGGAAGAGTACATTGACTGTCCGAGTGCGGGGGATTTCTTTCTGCGCGGATCGCCTGAACTGCAGATGAAACGCCTTCTCTGCGCCGGCATGGAACGGATTTATCAGATCGGCCCCTGCTTCCGGGCGGGAGAGGACGGCAGACTGCATCGGCATGAATTCACGATGCTGGAATGGTATCATGCTTCTTCGGACTATCTGGGGCTTCTGGATTTCACGCGGGAACTTCTGCGTGCAACGGCGCACGCGTGCAACGGGCACGGAGTGGTGGAATATCGCGGGAAACGCACGGATCTGGATGCGGAGTGGGCAGTCATTTCCGTCCGCGACGCCTTCCGGCGTTTTGCAGACTGCGATGCGGACATCCTTGCGGAGGAGGGGGAAGAAGGAAGTTTTGAACTCGTCCTGACGGAAAAGGTGGAACCTGCGCTGCCTTCCGACCGTCCCTGCGTCCTCCTGGACTACCCGATGCGTTTCGGCGCCTTTGCGAGGGCGAAGGCGGGAGATCCTTCCCTTGCCGAACGCTGGGAAATCTACATCGGAGGCGTGGAACTGGCGAACGCTTACGGGGAACTCACCGATCCGGTGGTGCAGAGAGAGCGCTTTGAACGGTTCTCTCAAACCCGGAAACGTCAGGGGCTCCCCGATTATCCGCAGCCGGAGGCGTTCCTGGATGCGCTGGATCACGGGATGCCGGAATCCGCAGGATGCGCTCTGGGCTTTGACCGTCTTGTCATGCTTCTGAGCGGGGCGGAGAAGATATCTGAAGTGGCCTTTCCCCTGGATTCCTGAGTGCCGAGGCTGGGAAAAAGCCGTGGAAGGAGATTTCCTGTCCCGTTTTCCTTCTCCTCTTCCCTTCACCCCCTTGTCTTCTCTTCCCTTTCCCGAATTTCTTTTCCCTGCTTTCTTTATGAAGAATGAAGATCTTTTCCTCTTTGCCGGCTTGAGATCGGAAACGGCGGATCCGGATTGTTTTTCCCGGATCCCGGAAGATTTGCCTTCCGGATGCGGAAAAGAGATTTTTCCTTTCCCGGCAGAGGGAAAAAAGCTGTGAATTTCATCTTTCTGCTTTTCTGCACTTCCTGAAATTTTCCTTCCATCATGCGAATAGATGCCGTATCTTCCATGCTTTCTGAGGCTTCCCTTCCCCCCCCCTCTGCGTTCTCAAAAGGCACAGATCAGTCCGAAAGATCTCAGCAGGCTCTCCCCTTCTCTCCGCTCAAACTGCGTATCCCTGAAAAAAATTCAAAAAAATTCCAGGAAAGACTTGATTTTATAATAAATAACTGTTAGATTTATTTAAAGATAAAAATTAAATAAGAATAATTATTGTTATATGGAAAATTATTTGGACAGCAGTTTTGTGACTCTCTGCCGGAAGCAGAAGTGGAAATGCACTCCGCAGCGTCAGGCTGTGTATGATTTTCTGAAGGGGAATCCCGGGCATCCGGATGTGGACGAAGTCTGGCAAGAGGCGAGAAAGAAAGTTCCGACAGTCACGCGGGA
>CAJMAW010000172.1 GCA_905211485.1 uncultured Lentisphaeria bacterium
TTGCCGCAAAAGGCCCACCATAATTAGCACAAACCTCGGCGCAAACGAGCTTAAAATAAAGTATTCCGAACGAACCGCAAGCCGCCTGCTTGGTGATTACAAGGCTATTATGTTCATCGGCAGGGATATTCGCTTTGCGAAGAAATAATTGAAAAGAGGGTTCCAGCATGACTCATGTTGGAATTCTTTTTTGTTTATATGACCATTTTAAATAAAAGGAGGAAAAACATCATGGCTTATATGTCAGAAGAAGGTTACAAGAAACTGATGGCGGAACTGAAGGAACTGGTGGCGACTCTGGGAGTGCCAGTTGTCGGAGACATGACCGTGACACTGCGGGAGTTTCACCCTCGTTTCTTTGTCGGTACAGGGAAGGCGGAGGAGATCCGCGCTGCCGCTCTGGAAACTCATGCGGAGCTGATTGTGTTTGACAGTTCGCTCGGGCCTTCCCAGCAGCGGAATCTGGAACGTCTCTGCGGGATCAAGGTGATCGACCGTCAGGAAGTGATACTGGACATTTTTGCCGAACGGGCCTGGACGCGTGAGGCGGTGCTTCAGGTGGAGCTGGCGCGCTGCCGCTATTTTCTTCCGCGTCTGACAGGTGCCTGGACTCATCTTTCCCGTCAGCGGGGCGGCGGCGCCGGAGCCCGCGGAGACGGGGAAAAACAAATCGAATACGACCGCCGACAGCTCAAACAGAGGATCTCGGAACTGGAAGACGAACTGTCCCGGGTCCGGAAACAGCGAGGAGTCCAGCGGAAGAGCCGGGTCCGCCATTCGATCCGTCAGTGCGCGATAGTGGGCTATACGAATGCGGGGAAGTCCTCGCTTCTGAACGCGCTGACGGGCGCGGACGTGCTCGCGGCGGACAAGCTGTTTGCAACGCTGGATCCGACCACGCGCCGGATCCGTCTTCCGGGGAATGCGGAACTGCTTCTGACGGATACCGTGGGATTTGTCCGGAAACTGCCCCATGCGCTGGTGGAAGCCTTCAAATCGACACTGGAGGAGGCTCTGCTTGCGGATTTTCTGCTTCTGGTTCTGGATGCGTCGAGTCCGCGGGTTCAGACGCACTGGGAGACGACTCTTTCCGTCCTGGCGGAGCTCGGAGCGGAAAACAAACCCATGCTAACGGTCTTCAATAAATGCGATCTTCTGGCGGAGGATCCCGTAACGAAGCTCAAACTCCGTTCGATTGCCCCTTCCGCGCTGTTTGTGTCCTGCCGGACGGGGGAAGGCCTGCCTTTGCTGAAGGAGCATCTTGCCCATCAGACGGCGGGGGAGGGAGAACGTCTGATGCATCTGGCCATTCCTCCTTCCCGGCAGGATCTGATTGCGAAACTGTACCGGAACTGCGGGATCCTGGAATCGGAATACGCGGAAGACGGCACATTTCTTGCGCTTGCCAGAATTCCCGCTTCGCAATCCGCCGTCTTTGCAGTATATTGTCAGCAGGAAAAGGAAAAAGAACAGATACAACCAAGCAGGAGTTTTTCGACATGAAAGGAAGAGCTTTTCCAATTGCGGTTCTTCTATGGGCGCTGCTCTTCTGCGCCGCCGCCCCCGCATTTTCCCAGGATTCTCCCCCCGGTCCGGAGAAGTCCGGGGTCCTGGCAGAAGACAACTGGGAGCTCTGGCGCAGGGGCTTCGAAGCCTATGAGGCCGGAGAAACCGCCTACATCGAAAAGAAATATGAACAGGCGACGGAACAATTCCAGAAGTCTCTGCAGCTTTTCCAGACGATCCGTAAAAAAAGTCCGAACTGGAATCGGAGCGTCATTGAATACCGAATTGCCCTTTCCGGCCGCAAATACAAGAATGCCGCCCGGAAGCTGCAGGAACAGGCTGAAGCCGCGAAGAAAAAAGTCCGGGAAGGGGAAAAGGAGCGGGAGTCCGGCACTTCTGCCGCCGTCACGGGGACACAGGACCCGTCTTCCGCCGCGGAGATCCGCCGTCTGAAGGAAGAAGCCGAACGTGGGCGCCGCGCCTCGGAACAGATCCGTTCGCTTCTTGCGGAAAAAGAGTCTGCCGAGCAGAAATACCATACGCTTCAGATTCAGTACAACGATCTGAAGAAACGTCTTGATTCCGGCGCTTCGGATTCCGATCTGAAAAACGCCCTGAATGCGGAAAAAGTCCGGAACGACGCCCTGGCAAAGGCCCTGACCGAACTCCGCGGCGAAGTCGCATCCATGGAGAAAACCCTGGAGGAATACCGCGCAAACCAGCTCCGTCTTGAGGCCGCTGAAAAGAATGCCCGTCAGATCCGGGAAGCGGCGGAAAAGAACAATCAGGCCGCTCTGGAGCTGGCGGATTCCTTCCGGAACTTCCAGAAGGAGTCTGCGGAAAAGGTGCAGAGTCTGGAAACGGCCAGGGCTTCCGCGGAAAAAAGTCTTGCGGAAAAATCCAGGGCGTATGATGAACTTCAGGAGGAGCTCCGGAAACTTCGTGCGGGAATGACCCTCTCCGATGCCACGCGGAAAATCGAGGAGGAGGCGGCCTCCCTGAAAAATGAGAACGAATCCCTGAAAAACCGTTTTGACAAGCTGTCCGGCGAATACGCCGCGGCCTTGAAACGGCTGGAAACGGAGGCTGCGGCTTCCGCCCGGACAAAGGACTTCATGAAAACGCTGGACGACCGCAACAAGGCCCTCGCTTCCGAACTCGAAACAAACAAAAAACTTCTCGAAAAAAATACCGCCAAAGCCCTTGCCGACGCCAAAGCCCTTGCCGAAGCCCGGAAACAAATCGCCGACCAGGAAAAGGAACTGAAGGCTTTTGCCGAAAAAATCAACCGGACTCCCGTCGATGCCGCCGCCGAACAGGCAAAAAGCAGTGAAACTATCCGGAACCTGGAAACGCAGCTGAAAACGGCTCTCGACGCCAGAACTTCCGCGGAAAAGCGCCTTGCCGAAACCGAAGCGGCATCCGCACGCGCAAAAAAGGATGGAGAGGCGGCGGCGGAACTCCTGAAAAAACAGCTTGAGGAGCTCAGGGCTTCCACCGGGAAAGCTCTGGAAGAGGAAAAGAAAACGGCAGCGTCTCTGACAAAAGAACTGGACGCCGTGAAGGCGAAAAACGTCGACCTGGAAAAACAGATTCAGGAAAAGAGTGCAAATACCGCAAAGCTTGAACAATCCTTGAAAGAGCTTTCCGCTCAGGCGGCCGCCAATCTGAAATCCGCTCAGGATGCGGCTGCGGGACTCCGGAAGGATCTGGATGCCCGGTCCGCGGCTCTGGAGAAATCGGAATCCGCCTTGAAGGAGAAAAGCGGACGTCTTGAGAAGCTGGAAAGCGATTGGAAGACTCTCCGTGATTCGGCAGAGAAAACGGAGAAAGCCGCTTTGAACCGCCTGGAAGCGGAAAAGCAGTCCCTGGCCCGGGAGCTGGAAAAGGCGCGGTCGCAGGCCGGAGGCATTTCCGCAGCCGAGCTTGAAAGAATGACCGGAGAACTGACGGAATTGCGTGAAACGCGCACCCAGCTTGACAGCGCAGTCAAAAAACTGACCGCCTCCAGAAATTCCCTGACCGAATCCAATGCCGCACTGAACACGGAAGTGGCCTCTCTCAAAAAAGAACTTCAGAAAATGAAGGACGCCGCTTCAAACAATACGGCGCTCCTGGCACTCCAGGCGCAGACGGAACGCCTCCGGGAGTCGGAAGCGAGTTTCCGCAAACTGTATGAAAAGACGCGTGCTGAAGCCGCCGCCGAACGGGAACGCAGAGAAGCGCTCGACAAGGAGATCGTGACCCTCCGTCAGGATCTCGACGCCGCCGGGAAACGTGCTGCCAAACTCGATTCCGATCTCAAAAAATGGATGAGCGGATCCAGCGAAATCACGGAAGAAAGAATTCTCCGGAAAGACGAAGTCATTACCGAACTTCTTCAGGAACAGGAAAAGGACAAAGAGGAAATCCGTCTTCTGAAGGAGCAGATCAGCGGGAACAATGCCCAGATGGCGCGTTACAGAAAGAAGATTGAGGAAGTGACCGCCGCCGCCAATGCGGCCGCTTCGGAAGCGGGAAAACTGCGTGCCGCGTGGAAACTCCGGACTGCGGGAGACTCCCAAGGCGCCGAAAAGCTCATGAAGGCTGCAGGGGAATCGAAAAAAGCGGCGGAGACGGCGGAGAAGAAGACTCCTCTTCCTCCTTCTTCACCTGCAAAAATAGCCATTCCGCAGCAGGAGGCTGAGGCTCCATCGGCTGCCGGGACACCTTCTCCTTCCGCTCCGAAAGGAGATCCCGCAAAATATGAGGCCGCCATGAAGTCCGCCCGAGATGCCGAGGCGCAGGGAGACCGGATCAAGGCTCTCTGGCATTACTGGGTCGCCGCGGACGCCGGAGCGGACAGATATGAACCGTATCTGGAACTCGCTCGTCTCCAGCTCCTGAACGGGGACCGCGACGATGCGGAAAAGTCTTATGAAACCGCTCTGAAACTGGGTGCGAAACGAAGCGAAGCCATCGAAAAGGAATTGAAGAAGTAATATTGTTTTTGAAAAGCGTTTCAAGCCACAAGCAGAACACAGAATTCACGGAGAAGAATCAGATGTTTGGAAATCTGGGAGAACTGGCGGGGTTGATGAAGAATTTTCAGAATCTTCAGGCCAGAATGAAGGAAATGAAAGAAGAACTCTCGCAGCTGGAACTGACGGGGAGAAGCCGCAGCGGAGAGGTGGAAATCACGCTTTCCGGTGACATGAATCCGAAGAAAGTGACCGTCTCCCCCACGCTGCTTTCCGGCAATGATTCCGCGGCAGTGGAAGAAGCTGTGTTGGAAGCTCTTTCCTCGGCTCTTTCGCAGGTCAAGGCGGAAGCGGCCGGGCGGCTTTCAGAAGCGACGGGCGGGATTAAGATCCCGGGATTCCCTGGCTGAGAACTTCTGTTTCTTCCCTCCGCCGCCGCTGCCGACGGAGAAGAAACGGGAATCGGCAGAAGATGAAAACGGAAGAAGAAAAAATGCGAGGAGTCGCACTCTCTCATGCAGGAAGCTTATCCTGAAGCATTGACCGAGCTCATGGAGCTTTTGAAGAGTCTGCCGGGCGTGGGCAAACGCAGTGCGGAACGCATGGCGCTTGCCGTTTTTCAGTGGGATGCGGATAAAATCGCCGCCCTGGCGGAAAATCTGCGGACATTGAAGGAACGCGTGAAGACCTGTACGCGCTGTGGAAATCTGGCGGGGGATCAGGCGGGGGGATTGTGTGCGGTGTGTGCGTCTCCGCTTCGGGATGCGTCGTCGGTCTGTGTGGTGGAGGAGGCGTCGCAGATCCGTGTGATTGAAGCCAGCGGGGTGTTCAAAGGGCATTATCATGTTCTTGGAGGACGCATTGCCCCGCTGGAAGGAAAAGGAGTTGAATCCATTGCCCTGGACTCGCTTGCACACAGGGTCGAAACCGGAGAGATCCGGGAACTCATTCTGGCACTCAGTTCCGATGTCGAAGGGCAGGCGACGGCTTTGTACATCGCCAGGCGTTTCAGCGGGAGAAATCTCAAAATCACCTGTCTGGCACGCGGGATTCCCGCCGGAGCGGATCTGAGCTACGCAGACCCCGCCACCATCGCCGCCGCCATGAACGGAAGAACCGGACTCGACTGAGAAAGGGAAAATAAGGGCGCCTCTATTTATTTGAGGGGGAATTGAGTTTGTAACAGGAAAAA
>CAJMAW010000173.1 GCA_905211485.1 uncultured Lentisphaeria bacterium
CGGCCCGGAGACGGCGGGGGTGAAGCAGTCCTTCCGGCACATCAGCGGGATCGGTGAACGGGGATCCCAGGCAGTATCCCCAGGTGTTGATCAGGAGATTGGCTCCCTGGCCCGTGCCCATCGGGTCCCGGTTGACTCCGACAATGCCTGTCATGGCGCCTCCGTACGGATCCAGTGCGGAGGGGCTGTTGTGGGTTTCCACCTTGTACACCAGGTCCAGATCCTTGTTGAAACGCACGACTCCCGCGTTGTCGGTGAAGACGGAGACCAGCCAGTCCACCTCGCGGGCAATTTCCTTGGTGGCCCGCTGGATGAAGGTCTTGTAAAGAGAGACAAAATGTTCGCGGTGTCCGTTTTCGTCCTCGTAATCGACTTCGGCGCTGAAGATCTTATGTTTGCAGTGTTCGGACCAGGTCTGTGCGATCACTTCCAGTTCCACGTCGGTGGGGTTTTTTCCGAGTCCGAAGGCCGCCCGGTCCCGGTCGGCGCGGAAATAGGACTGGATGGATTTCATTTCCTCGAGACTCAGGGCCAGGATTCCCTTGCGGCTGATTTCCATGAGCTCATCGTCTGACACTTCCAGATTGAATTCCCGCACGCGCCCCTCCGCCGTCCCGTTCACAAGCGGCTTGTTCAGGGGAATGGGGTGCTGTTCCAGTTCGGCGCGGGAGAAGACCTGCACGGTTTCAATCAGCGTATTGGCAAGAAGGCCGCTGCCGATGCCTTCGACGCTTTCCCGGGTCAGCTCCCCGGCCTTGAGAAGATATTCTACAGAACTGAAAACCTGTTCATCCTTGCGCAGTTTCCGCCCGATGATGTCTCCGATCGCCTCATGGGCGGTCCGGGCGACGTTGTCCGTGACGCCGGGGCGGAATCCCACCGCGATCAGCCAGTCGAATGCCTCTTCCCCCGCCGTCGCGACGGGGCTCTGCCCCACGATCCATTCCTGAGTGACCGGATTGGAGAATTCCCGGGCGATTTTTTCTGCCTGATCCGGATTGATGTCCGCACAGATGGTGAATACGTCGCGCGTGCGGATGTCTTCGACTCCGGAAAGGCGGAGTACGTTCCGGATTCCCCTGGCGACGGCTTCCGCTCTTGCATCGCGCCATTTCCGTTTCACGGCAATTTCAATTCTGTAATCCATAAAATGATGCATCCCGTTGCTTCATGACTTGTTTTTGAAAATCCCACTACTGAGAATCCGATTGGATCGTGCTGAGCATGGGCAATAAGATAGCAAGGGAAGCTTTTTTTTTCAAGTTGTTTTCTCAGGAAAAGCCGTCTCCGGCCCTTTCCCGCGCGCGAGAGGTTTCCCGGGGGGAAAACACTTTTTAGAAATCTGTTCTGAAATCTCAGAACGGGACTTGACAGAAAGGGAAAAATATGTATACTTATAAAAAACTGCTATCACGTAAAAGCTGTTTTCCCCCCGTGTTTTCTCCCCTGTCTCGGGCGGGTTTCGTCATTTCCTGGAGAGGAGATAACGGGGGTGTCCTTCCCTTCCGTGCGCGGATTTTCACGGACAGGAGAGAAAAAAAGCGGGGAGGGGGCGCGAGTCCATGAGACAGTCTTCTCCTTTTTTCAGCCATCGATGAAAGCAAAAGAAACGAAGGGACAAATCATGCGGATGCGGAGAAATGCTGTCGGCGGATTGCGCCGCTTTTTTTCGGTTCGGGAGTCTGCGGAGGGGGGTGCGCTCCGTGCGGCGGATTTTACGCTGATTGAACTTCTGATTGTCATCACGATCATCGCGATTCTTGCGTCTCTGCTTCTTCCGGCGCTTTCCAAAGCCAGGGAGATGGCTTACCGGACCCAGTGCGCAAATTCGCTGAAGCAGTTCGGAATCATGTTCCGTTACTACGGGAACGACTACAACGACTATCTCCCGTATTACTACAATAAAACTCAAACTGTGTACTATTATGGCGCCGTGGGGGATTATTATAATTTCAAAAAAGTCCAGCACAGTCACAGTACGCCCTGGCTCCAGCTCTGGATCTGTCCACTCATCCGGCACAAGGCGGATCTTTTCGGGTTCTGGAAACGCTATGCGGCAAACACCTATGTCATGGGCGCGGAGAACAATACAAACTGCTGGACTCCGGACTGGAAACGTTCCAGATGGTGGCGCTTCGGAGAACTCCCGAAATCCCTTGTCATGATCGGTGACGGGGAATTGAATATTGCCAATACGCCGACAAGCAGCAATCTGAAATACCAGTACCGTCATTCCGGGACGGGCAATTTTCTCTACAGCGATTCCTCCGTCCGCATTTCCTCTTATACGGAAATCATTCCGTGGTGGACGGAAAACTGCAAAAACCCCCGCCTGCAGTAGTCCTGGCGCATACGGGAACCTATCCCCTTCTGCGATTCCATGCCTCTTCTTTCCATGCAGCCTGCCGGAAAAACAGGGGGGGTGTGGTTCCTGCAGTGTCTCCGGGATCCACGAGCCCTGAGGTGAGGCCCCGAGTTCTGATTCTGCAGGGGATCTGGCCCCCCCTTTTTTTCTCTTTATCCCCCTCTCCTTCCCGCTTCCGTTCCGCTGCACAAAACCTGGAATCTTGAAACTGCATGAATCATAAGGCGGAAACACGGGGAATGGAGCATGCCTTTTCCGGTATTTTCTTCCTGTTTTTTCTTTTTTTTCAAATTTTTCAAAGCAGAGAAAGATTCTGTTTGAAAAACGGCTTTCCCCGTCTATAATTAGGCGGAAACAAAATGGGAGGAAACTGCAAACATGTGGTCTGTTCTGAATGGAATCGGCGATTTTCTGGCCGGCGCGCAGGCAATGGCGGTCTACTGGGCCCTGGCAATCGGGGGAACGGCTCTTTTCGCCCTGATGGGAATCCTTGCTCTCTTCGGCATCGGAAGCATGGGGGGGGCGGACGCCGATCTCGATGTCGACGGAGGATTTTCACTCGAACATGCGGATACGGGATACACGGATTTCAGACTGCTGTCCATCCGTTCTGTACTGGCGTTTTTCACGGTGTTCGGCTGGGGCGGTGTTGTCTGGGGCGGATACGGGTGGTTCGGTTTCTTCCTCGCTTTTGCAAGCGGGCTGGCAATGATGTTTGTGACGGCGCTGATTTTCTGCCTCATTCTGCGGATGCAGCAGAGCGGGAATGTGGCAAAAGAAGATTTCATCGGAAAGACGGGCACTGTGTATGTGGGGATTCCCGGCGGCAGGAACAATCCGGGAAAGGTTACGGTAACGGTCGGTGCAGCCACCCATGAAGTCCTTGCCGTGGCGGATGAAGCCATTCCCACCGGTTCCGCGGTTGTGGTGCTTGAGTCTGCGGGGGAACGCCGTTTTCTGGTCCGGAAACTCTGAGCGGAGCATTCTGCCGGGTGCCGGCGAACTGAGCGCATTTTGCTCCGTGAGGGGGTGGGGATCGCCCGCATCCAGGGAAAAAAAGGCATCGGGCGGATGTGAATATACAGGGTTCTTACTGTTTCAGAGAAAAAGAAATATCATAATAAAAAAAGCATCAGAAACAAGAAAAAAACACACACCCATAGATTACAGGAGAAAAGGAAGCTATGCAGATTCCCGTTGTTCTGGCCGCTGGATCCGGACTTGGATCCCTAATGTTGATTGTGGTGATTTTCATCCTTGCGGTGATTGTCATCGGAGTGGTTTCTCGGTTCAAGAAATGCCCGTCCGACCAGGTGATGGTCATTTTCGGAAAGACCGGGGGGAAACGCGCGGGTCACTGCATACACGGGGGTGCGGCGTTCATTGTGCCGATTTTCCAGGATTACGGATTCCTTTCTCTGCGTCCGATTCAGATTGAGGTGAACTTGAGCAATGCGCTCTGCAAGCAGAATATCCGGATCAACGTGCCTTCGGTCTTCACGGTCGGAATCAGCATTGACGAATCCCTGATGGGGAATGCGGCGAACCGTCTGTTCGGGCTGAAACAGGAAGCGATTGCGGATCTGGCGAAGGACATCATCTTCGGACAGCTGCGTCTGGTCATTGCCTCCATGACGATTGAGCAGATCAATTCCGACCGGGAGACCTTCCTGCGCAACATTGAACAGAATGTCGCCGAAGAACTGAACAAGATCGGTTTGCAGCTCCTGAACGTGAACATCACCGACATCACGGATGAAAGCGGTTACATCGACGCAATCGGGAAACGCGCTGCCGCGGAAGCGATCAACAAGGCCAAAATCGATGTTGCCGAAGAGGAACGCAAAGGCGGAATCGGGGAAGCGGAAGCCCGCAAGAGCCAGCGCATCGCCGTCTCCCAGGCGGAGGCCGAAGCCCAGTCCGGCGAGGCCAATGCCGACAAGGAACGCCGTATTGCCATCACCCAGGCGGAAGCCGCCGCCCAGTCCGGGGAAGCCGATGCCGACCGGGAACGCCGCATCGCCATCAAACAGGCGGAGGCCGCCGCTCTCGTAGGTGAAGCCAATGCCGACAAGGAACGCCGTATTGCCGTCAAACAGGCGGAGGCCGCCGCCATCGAGGGGGAAAACCTCTCCTCCATCGAAATTGCGAAATCCAATGCTCTCCGCGCCGAGCAGGAGGCCGAGGCCTATCGCCAGGCGGAAGCCGCACGCCGCATCGCCGAAGCCCAGATCAAAAAGGCTGACTACGAAGCCGAAATGCAAGCTCAGATCGCCAGAGCGAAAATGGAAGAGGAGCGTCAGAGAGCCGAAACCATTGTGAAGGCGAAGATCGAGAAGGAGCAGATTGTCATTTCCGCGGAGGCCGAGGCCGAGAAACTTTCCGCCGAGGCTAAAGGAGAGGCAGAGGCCATCTATGCGAAACTGGAAGCGGAGGCGAAGGGAAATTATGAAATTCTCAAAGCCAAAGGGGAAGGCTATCGCCAGATCGTTGAATCCTGCGGGTGCGATGCGGACGCCGCCAGCAAACTGCTTCTCATTGAAAAGCTGGAAAACATTGTTCAGCTTCAGACCGAAGCCATCAAGAACATCAAGATCGACAAAGTCACGGTCTGGGACGGCGCGGGAAACGCTGCGGACGGGAAAAGTTCCACCGCGAATTTTCTCAGCGGCATGGTGCAGAGTCTTCCCCCCCTTCACGAAGTCGTCGGGATGGCGGGAATTGACCTGCCCGGCTATCTCGGGAAGGTGAAAGCCGCTCCCGGTGATGAGAAGGACGCTGCCGTAACTGCTCCGCAAGCCAAAGACGGCCGGGAAAACGCCTCCTGTGAAACGGCGGTCCTTCACGGATGACACAAACCACGCGTTTCCTTCCGCTTCTTCTTTCCCTTCCGGAGATGTCCATACAGAGGTATCACGCAAAGGGAGAGGCTCTGCGGCGGAAGCGGGCATACAGGATGCAATGAGATATGAAAAAAAGGAAAGTTTCCGTCTGCGGCTGTTCCCTTGTGGACAACCTTTTCCCGGATATTGATTTTCATTCAGAAGCGTTTCAGAAGTTTCTCTCCAGACGGGACGGCGACGGAGGCATCGCTCCGGGCAGACTCGTCTTCGCCGAGGATCTGGAGCAGTACTGTTCGATGCCTTATGATGAGATCCGGTCTTCCTTTTCCGAGACGGGGCCGGCCCTTCGGAATC
>CAJMAW010000174.1 GCA_905211485.1 uncultured Lentisphaeria bacterium
CCATCGTCTTTTCCACGCGCTTCTCCACTTCGCGGACGTAGGCAGGCGGACGGTTCCCCGGATCAAAATACCGCACTCCCGCCGCAAACAGAATCGCCAGAAACAACAGAACTGCCGAAGGAATCAGGCAGCCCAGGACCGACCAGTGCAGTTTTCCCGTCATGATTTTCTCCGCTCCTCTTTTTTCCCCCCCCGGCGTCTTCTTCCGCCCTTTCTTCCCTTCCTCTCTTCTTTCCCGCGAGGAAGAAGCGAAGCGTTCAGGGGAGGGGATCCTCCTGCCGGGCGTGTGGGAACAATACTCCACGTCCCCGCGGAAGGCAAGCGCGACTTTCCCGCAAATCGCCGGAAATTCCATGCCGGGTGCGGAAAAGGGAAAGAGGAAATCTCCTGCTGCATCCGGAGGATCCCGGTTTCAGAACAGGAAAAGCAGCCATCCGGCAAGAGCGGCCCCCAGGAGAATCGGAATCATACTGACCTTCCAACGAACTGAGGCCCAGAGAGTCAGGACAAAAATCAAAGTCCCCTGCCAGCAGATGCCGAAGGTCTGCGCCCCCTCCTCCCAGAGCGAACTCAAAGGCGCGCTGAACACTGAGGTGTCCGCAAAGAAAATCACGGCCACGGCAATCAGTCCGAGTGTGGCGGGCCGGATTCCTCCGAGCAGCGCCTTCATGAGGGAACTGTCCTTGAATTTTGCGATGAACACCGCCGCCAGGGTCACCAGAATCAGAGAGGGTGTCATCACCCCGAGCGTTCCGGCAAGAGCCCCCCAGAATCCGCCCTGCTGTGCGCCGATGTAGGTTGCGGCGTTGAGTCCGACAGGGCCCGGGGTCATCTGCGCCAGCGCCACCATGTTGGCGAATTCCTCGTTGGTCATGAACTCATGGCGGAACACGAGTTCATCCTGAAAGAGCGGGATCATCGCATAACCGCCCCCAAAGGTGAATGCTCCGATCTTCACAAACAGAAAATACAGCTGAAGCATGTTCATTCAGGACTCCCTCCCCCCGGCTTCCGGGAACGGAGCGCACCGGCAATTTTCTTCCGTGACAGAAAAAGCACAAGAAAATAATACAGCAACCCCGCCGCCGCCGCCCAGACAATCAGCCAGATCGCATTCACGCTGAAAACCACCAGACTCACAAAGCCCGCCGCCGCCACCAGAATCGGAAACCACCCCTTCAACGTCTTCCCGGAAAGCTTGATGACGGACAGCAGAATCAGCGCACAGACCGCCGAACGCACTCCCAGAAAAATATGATCCATCGTTTCCGAACCCGTCAGATGACGGATACCCAGAGCCACAATCAGGATCGTGACGAACGGAGGAATGACCACCGCAAAAGATGCCGTCAGCACCCCCGCAATCCCGGCCACCCGGTAGCCGATCAGCACCGCCATGTTCACCGCAATGATCCCAGGCATCGACTGCACCACGGCCACTGTGTCAACCATGTCCTCATCCGTGACCCACTGCCTTTTTTCCACGAATTCGGACGTCATCAGGGGAAGCATGGTCAGCCCGCCCCCGACCGTGACCGCGGAAATCTTGAAAAAAATCCAGAAAAGTTCTTTCAGCCGGGCAATCTCCGTCGCGGAAACAGCTTTCTTTCTGTTTCCGGAGTTCTTTCCATCCCCGGATTCGGCTTTCCCGTCATGCGCTTCCGGATCCGGCGGCGGCTGAGGATGGCGGGCCCCTGCTTCATCGGCCTTCAGGAAAGTACGCCTGCTGCTCATGGACGGACCACCTGCCCCGCTTCCTCCGTTCCGGAGGGAAATTCAATGACAATCTGACGCGCCTCCGGAGAGGACAACGCCTCAAGATAGACATGGATGACATGATCCGGAAGAATGTCCGCAATGCGTTCCGGCCATTCCAGAAGGCTTACCGCGTCATCGGAATAGAGGAACTCATCAATGCCGAATGCCAGGGCCGCATCGGAATTGTCGATGCGGTACAGGTCCAGATGGTAGAAGATGCCGCCGGGGAAAGGATATTCCTGGACGATGGTGAAGGTCGGACTGCTGACAGGATCGGAAATTCCCAGGGCGCGGGCAAATCCACGGGCGAATACCGTTTTTCCCGCTCCCAGTTCCCCGTGCAGGGCGACAACCACGCCTTTTTCTTCCCCGTCATGATGATGCCGCAGAAACGCCGCCAGACGCGCCGCAGCGGCCTCCGTTTCCTCCGGAGAACCTGTCCGCATGATTTTATTCATCTGATTATCTTTCCTCATGGAAATGATCAAATCCCTCTTTATCCGAAAAATCAAGATCCGTGCCGTCCGCAGAGGAGACGGCGCCTTGTTTTCCCTTCCGGAAAACGCCGAGCCGGGAGATTTTAATATACTCCCCGCCGCAGACTTCTTCAAGTTCCCGGACGGAATCGGGGGAAACGGCAAAAATCAGTTCGTAATCCTCCCCTTCCGTAAAGGCGGAGCGGATGTCCGCGCCGGCCCGGAGAGGAAGAGCGGAAGCGCCGTCGAAAACAAGGGAGAGACCGGAGGCGCAGGCCATTCTGGAGGCGTCTTTCAGAAGGCCGTCGCTGATGTCCATCATGGCGTGCGTGAAGCGTCCCGCCAGGACGGAAGCCTCCCGCAGACGCGGAGTGAAATTCAGGTGATGCCCCGAACGGAACGAATTGCCCAGTTCCCCCGTGCAGTACAGAAGATCCCCCTCCTCCGCCCGGGAACGCAAACAGAGCCTGTCCGCGGAAACGGTTCCCAGAATGGTCAGGGAAGCCGTCAGTCCACGCGAGGGCTGGGAGGCGATGTCCCCCCCGATCACGGAAACGTCATAACGGCGTGCAGCGCTTTCCAGTCCCGTATGGAAATCCCGCATCCAGCCGGAATCCAGCGGATTGGCGGAAAGGGTCACCAGGGCGAAACGCGGGAGTCCGCCCATTGCGGCGATGTCGCTCAGGTTCCGTTTCAGGAGTTTTTCCGCAACGGCTCCGGGGGGAGTCTCAGGCATGTAATGAATCCCCTGGACCACCTGATCAGCCGCCGCAAGCAGATACTGTCCGGGAATGCCGGATTCCAGAACGGCGGCATCGTCTCCGGGTCCGCAGAGGACATCCGGGCTCTGCCGGAAAAGCCCGGACAGAAAGTCGGTGAAAGTTTCCTCGTTCATTTGGCAGTGTTCCCCGCAGAGTTTCTCCGTCGGAGTTTTCTCAATATTTCCGGCACTGTTTCCCTTCCCGCAGCCCGGAGCTTTTTTCCTTCGTCTGTCCGACAAGGGAACGGGCTCTGCTGAGAATCGCGCCCTCTCCTCTCAGAGAAGGCCCGTTTTTTCACACCAGGACAATGCGCGGACGAGACCTTCCTGCGTCGTCAGCTTCGGAGCGTATCCGAGGACGCGCTGAGCCTTGGAGATGTCCAGGCACATGTGGCAAAGCAGGAATTCCAAACCGTAATGCATCCGGACGCCGGGATAGATTTCCGGCAGTTTTTCCGGTTCGGCATGGAGAATTTCCGAGGAGCTGTTCAGATATTCCATGGCGGTTTTGAGGTATTCGCCGAGCGTCACGGCGCGCTTGCAGGAAATGGTGAAGATCTCTCCGCGGACCTCATCCGGATGATCAAGCGCCAGGACGAACGCGGAAGCCAGATCCCAGTTGTAGCCGGACTGCACCATGATTTCCTCGCAGGGGGCGATCGTCATCGGTTCGTTTGCCTTGAGTTTCCGGAAGAATTCGATGTTGCGTCCGCCCCAGAGTTCGAGCGGGATGCGGCCTTCTCCTATGATATTAGTCGGGCGGAAGATCGTAATGGGGAACTGTTTTGTTTCAAAGAGTTCGAGGAAACGGGCGTCCCAGCAGCTCTGTTCGTAGAAATTGAAAGCGGTTTTCTCTCTCCAGGGATGGGTTTCGTCGGCGGGGAAGTAGCGGAGGGGGACAAAGGTGCCGGTCGAACTGCAGACGAAGACGTTTTCCACATCGGGGAAGCATCTCATATAGCGGTCGGCGGTTTCCTTCCAGGGGACGGTGTCGATGATCACGTCGAAATGGCGTGACGCCGCGAGGGAACGGAGGAAGTCCTCGTCGTTCTTGTCCCCTTTCAGGAGTTCCACTCCTTCCAGGCTGACCGTCTCGGCAGTCTGTCTTCCGCGCGTGACTCCGCAGACATGATGCCCCGCAGCAGCGGCAAGATTCGCAATTCTTCCCCCGATCTCTCCGGTAGCGCCGAAAACGACAACGTTTCTTTTTGACATGTTTTCCGATTCCTCTGTGTTATTTTTTTCTTTCCCGAAAAGGGAACTCCCCCGGGGCGGATTTCATTTAACTGCTTCCTCATACGCCCGGCGTACGGGGCAGAGATATTATAAACATTTCCCCCGGATTGTCAATTGTCTGAAAAGGAAAAAAAGCGCTTTTCTTCCTCTTTCCCGTCCATGGGGAAGGAAAAGCTTTTCCCTGAAAAAAATCCGCGGGAGTTTGAATTTGCATGAAGGAAACGCTATCTGTAAACAAATTGCAGGAAAATCCTGGGAAAAACATTTTTCACTCATTACCAGAAAAAAACAGCGAATCAACGCAAAGGAACTCTGACGATGGCAAAACTCCGGTTCGGACTGGTCGGATGCGGGCAGATCGCAAAGTGCAACCACGCCCCGGAAATGGCGAAACTCCCGCGCAGCAAAGCGGAAATCACCGCACTTTACGACATCAAACGGGGAAAGGCGGAACAATTCGCCAGAGAAAAAAATCTCAATGCGAAAATCTGCAGATCCTATGAAGAGCTCCTGGCTTCGGACATCGACTGCGTCATCATCGCGACTCCGAACTGTTTCCATTTCCCGCAGACCATGGAGGCCCTGAAGGCCGGGAAACATGTGCTGGTCGAAAAACCCATGGCCTCCCGGGTGGAGGATGCGGATAAGATGATCCGCCTGAGTCTGGAGAAGAATCTGGTTCTTCAGGTGAACCAGTCCCTGCGTTTTTCGCCGCTTTATGCGGAAATGAGCAGGCGCATTGCGGAGGGGGCCATCGGCAAACCGATGCACATCCGCTGCATCCGGGCGGCGACGAGCAGTCCGGAAGTGGGCTGGTCGCCCGGAGCCGTCTGGTTCGTGAAGAAGAAATATGAAGGCAGTCTCGTCACGGACATCGCCGTTCACATGGCGGACTTTCTGCAATGGGCGTTCGGCCCGGTGAAGAAGATTCAGGCCGTCACGCGCTGTCTCTCGCACGAAGTGCCGGACAATGTGAGCGCCGTCTTCGATTTCGCAAACGGCGCCACCGGAGTGCTGGAACTGAGCTGGACTTTCCCCATGGGGGAAGGCGCCGTCGCCGCCTATGGAGACAAGGGCACTCTCAAAACCACGCCGGAAGGCTTTGAAATCATTCCCGCCGACAAAAAGAAGAAAACCATTGAGGTCAAGGCGGAAAAACTCAAGAGTCTGCCGGATTCCCATGCCGTCTTCGTCAAACGCATCGCCGAAGGATGCGCGGATGCCTGGGATGTCGGGAGAAGCGCCTTGGCGCTTTGCGT
>CAJMAW010000175.1 GCA_905211485.1 uncultured Lentisphaeria bacterium
AAAGATTTTGCGATACTTTTCGATCTGCTCATCTGAAAGCGACTCGAAGTTTTCGCTGTCGGTTGGCGCGGAACACAGGAAAAACTCCGCGCGGAAAACGCGGAAACGGTTGACTTTTCCCGCCGAGAGGCTATTTTATTCGTTTACGGGAGAACGATTTTCACCGTTTCCGATATTCACGGATGATATTCACAGATTACTGATATTATATTATGGAGTTGCCGTCATGGACTACAATTTTACGGCCATAGAGAAAAAATGGCAGGACTACTGGAAGACCCACAAAACCTTCAGGGCGGAGGATAAATCCGAAAAACAGAAACTGTACGTCCTGGACATGTTTCCCTATCCGAGCGGCGCCGGGCTCCACGTCGGCCATCCGGAAGGCTATACCGCCACTGACATCTACTGCCGCTTCAAACGCATGAACGGATTCAACGTGCTCCATCCCATGGGCTGGGATGCCTTCGGACTGCCGGCAGAACAGTATGCCATCGACACGGGAACGCATCCGGCGGTGACCACGGCGAAAAACATCGCCACATTCAAGCGTCAGATCCAGTCCCTCGGCTTCAGCTACGACTGGGACCGGGAGATCAACACTACGGATCCCGCCTACTACCGCTGGACCCAGTGGATCTTCCTGCAACTTTATAAAAAAGGACTGGCCTATCTGGATGAAATCCCCGTGAACTGGTGCCCCGCTCTCGGGACGGTGCTTGCAAATGAAGAAGTCATCGACGGCAAAAGCGAACGCGGCGGCCACCCTGTCATCCGCAAACCGATGCGCCAGTGGGTGCTGAAAATCACCGAATACGCCGAACGCCTGCTCGCGGACATCGAAACGCTCGACTGGCCTGAAGGCATCAAGGAAATGCAGCGCAACTGGATCGGACGCAGCGAAGGAGCGGAAGTCACGTTCCGGATTGCCGGATCGAATGAAAAGATCACCGTCTTCACCACCCGGCCGGACACGCTTTTCGGAGCCACCTACATGGTGCTTTCCCCCGAACACAACGCCGTCAATTACATCACGACTCCGGAACAGGCGGAGGCGGTCCACGCCTACCAGAAGTTCGCGGCCTCGAAGAGCGATCTCGAACGTACCGGACTGAACACTGAAAAAACAGGGGCATTCACCGGAGCGTATGCCGTCAATCCGGTCAACGGGGAAAAGATTCCGGTCTGGATCGCGGACTATGTGCTGAACTCCTACGGGACCGGCGCCATCATGGCCGTCCCGGCTCACGATACGCGCGACTTTGAATTCGCCATGAAGTTCGGCATCCCCGTCCGCTGCATTCTTTCCCCCGACGAAACCCAGGCCGGAGCGGCCGGCATCTCCGTGCAGGACGTGCTCGACGGCAAAGTCTGCTGGACCGGAAACGGAAAATCCATCCACTCCGCCAACAGCGACGGACTCGACATCAACGGACTCGACGTCGAATCCGCCAAGGCCCGCACCATCGCCTGGCTCGCCGAACGAGGCCTTGGCAGGAAAACCGTCAATTACAAACTCCGCGACTGGCTCTTCAGCAGACAGCGCTACTGGGGCGAACCCTTCCCCGTCATTTTAATGGAAGACGGCGAAATCCGACTCGTTCCCGAAGAGGAACTGCCCGTCACTCTGCCCGACCTGGACGATTTCAAACCCTCCGGCACCGGGGAATCCCCCCTTTCCAAGGCGGGCGCCTGGCTGGACTACACCGACCCGGTCACGGGGAAAAAAGGCCGCCGCGAAACCAACACCATGCCGCAGTGGGCGGGATCCTGCTGGTATTATCTGCGCTACATCGATCCTCACAACGACCAGTGTTTCTGCGATCCGGAAAAGGAAAAGTACTGGATGCCCGTCGATCTGTATGTCGGCGGAGCGGAACACGCCGTTCTGCATCTGCTCTATGCCAGATTCTGGCACAAGGTGCTCTATGACATCGGAGCGGTGTCCACAAGCGAACCGTTCCGGAGACTCGTCAACCAGGGCATGATCCTCGGACTTTCCTACAAGGATTCGCGCGGAGTGCTGGTGCCGACGGATCAGGTCGTCCGGAACGCGGCGGGGGAACCCGTCAGGAAGGACACAGGGGAAAGGCTGGTGGAATTCCCCGCAAAAATGTCGAAATCGCTCCGCAACGTCGTCAATCCGGACGATGTCATCCGCACATACGGGGCCGACAGCATGCGTCTCTACGAAATGTTCATGGGCCCCCTGGAGGCCGTGAAACCCTGGAGCACCCAGGGGGTCGAAGGGGTGTTCCGTTTTCTGAAGCGGACCTGGCGCATGATCGCGGAAACGCCCATCGCGGATCTCCCTCTCAGCAGAGAACAGGAAAAACTGCTTCACGCAACCGTAAAAAAGGTCACGGAGGACACCGATTCGCTGAATTTCAACACTGCAATCAGTCAGATGATGATTTTCCTCAATGAGTTCTCAAAACTCGACAAAGTCCCGCGCAAGGCCGCAGAAACCTTTGTCCTCCTTCTGGCGCCCTATGCGCCGCACATTGCGGAGGAACTCTGGGAAATTCTCGGGAACCAGGCGCCCGTCTCCCTCGCGCCCTGGCCGGTTTTTGATGAGGCGCTGCTGAAAGACGATGAAATCGAAATTCTCGTCCAGCTTCAGGGCCGTCCGAAAGCGAGAATCATGATGTCGGCGGAGGCTTCTCCCGATCAGATGCGGGAAATTGCGCTGGCGGATGAGACGGTCCGGAAAGCCGTCGGGGACCGCGAAATCGTCAAAGTCATCGCCGTTCCGAAACGGGTGGTCAATATCGTGCTGAAATAACTTCTTCTTCGCCGTTCTCTTTCCTTCCCCCTGATAACTGGAAAGGGAAAAGAAAAATAAGGGAAAAGGAGAAAGGCGGAAGGAAGCCGTCCTCCAGCTCCAGATATCTGAGCAAGACAGAAGAAACAGAAGAGAAATGAAGAAAGAACACAGCGTATGAAAATCGCAGCAGGCAGCAGACTTCTTTTCATCGGAGACTCCGTAACCGACGCGGGGCGTTCCCGTCCTGTCGCGGAAGGACTTTTCGATCCGCTCGGCAAAGGCTATCCGAATCTTGTGAACGGCCTTCTGACCGCGCGTTACCCGGAACGCAGAATCCATGTGATCAACATGGGCAGCAGCGGTGACACGATCCGCGATCTCAAGGCACGCTGGCAGACGGATGTGCTGGACCTGCATCCGGACTGGCTGAGCATCATGATCGGAGTGAACGATGTCTGGCGGCAGTTCGACGTCCCGATGATGAGGGACCGCCACGTTCTCCCCGGGGAATACCGTGAAACGCTCGAGTTCCTTGTTTCCAGCACCCTCCCCCGTCTTCAGGGCGGTCTGGTCCTCATGACCCCCTATTACATGGAACCGAATACCGGGGACGCCATGCGCGCACGAATGGACGAATACGGCGCCATCTGCCGCGAAGTCGCGGAAAAATATCAGACTTTGTTTGTCGACACGCAGGCGGCCTTCTGCGAACTGCTCCGTCATCACCATTCCTCCTTCTTCTCATGGGACCGGGTGCATCCGAATGTCCCGGGGCACACCGCCCTCGCCCGGGCCTTTCTGAAGGCTGTGGATTTTGAATGGTGAGTTCATCATCTCCCCGGGAGGAGGGAAAAGAACAGGGGGAAAAATCTCCGGGAAGAAGACCTCCGGAACCATCTGCGGGGTCTTCTGCGGAGCCGTCTGTTCCGGCCATTGCCTCTGCGGGAAGGAGGAAGAGGAGAAAGTCCGTCTGCTTTGTAGACATTCACCGCCATGCGCCGCTCAAGCTTTTTTCTCTGTTTTCTTCTCCGCCGTCTCTGCGGCATGAAGTTTCCGAACGGGGGCTTGATGAAGAGGGGAAGGGTTCCGTTGTTTCCCGGGAAGCAGCAGAAGAACCGGACATTTTGAGCATTTACCAGTGTCCGATGGAAGGCAGTCACAGCTTTCCTGCGGAATCGAGCGGGGTTTTCTTTTCCGCCGGGCTGCATCCCTGTGAACCGTCCGCGACTCCGGAAGATTTCCGGATCCGCCTGGAAGAGGCGCTGCGGAGGAGGAACTGTCTTGCAGTCGGCGAATGCGGTCTGGACCGACTTTCCCCGCTTCCGTTCCCGGAGCAGGAAAAACGTTTTCTCCTTCATGCGGAACTCTCCGAAACGCTCGGGAAACCGCTGATTCTGCATGCGGTGAGGACGCTTTCCGAGCTCACGGCCTGGAAGAGGCGTTTGAACCCCCGGATGCCCTGGATTGTCCACGGGTTCCGCGGGGGAAGACACAAAGCGGAACTCTGGCTGGAAGCGGGGTGTCTTCTCTCCTTCGGCGGCTATCTGACTCGGGAAGAGGGTGTTTACCGGGAGTTTTTCTCCCTCCTTCCCGGCGAATCCCTTTTTCTGGAAACGGATGAGTCCGGCATCCCCCTGGAATCACTCTATCATACCGCCGCCCGACTGAGAGGGATGGAGATTTCCGAATTGAAGCAAATGATTTTCAATAACTTTGAAAGGACTTTCCATGGAGTCTGACGACTGGACGCAGAGAACGGAACTCCTCATGGGCCCCGGAACGCTGGAACAGTTTCAAAAGGCACATGTTCTGATTGCCGGGCTCGGCGGAGTGGGTGGAATCGCCGCGGAACTGATCTGCCGCGCCGGAGTCGGTGAACTGACTCTTGCCGACGGCGACATCGTGGAATCCAGCAATCGCAACCGCCAGATTGCCGCGCTGAGCAGCACCGTCGGAGAGAAAAAAACGGAAGTCCTTGTGAAACGCCTGCACGACATCAATCCCGAAGCCCTGCTCCATCCCGTCAGCGAATATCTCCGCGACGAACGTCTGGAAGCGCTTCTTTCCGCCGCCCCCTACGATTGTGTTCTCGACGCAATCGACACGCTCTCCCCCAAGATCCATCTTGCCGTTTTCTGTCTCCGTCACAACATCCCCCTTGTCAGCTGCATGGGCTCAGGAGCCCGTCTCGACCCGGAGCAGGTCCGCTGTGCCGACGTGGAGAAAACCTATGGCTGCACTCTTGCCCGCGCAGTCCGACACGGTCTTCACCGCCATGGATTCCATTCGGGAGGTTATGATGCGGTCTTCTCCCCGGAACCGCCTTGCAGAAACGCGGTTGTGGATGTGAATGAGGAGGCGGGACCGAATAAACGTTCCGTCACGGGGACCATCTCCTATATGCCCGCTCTCTTCGGCTGCCTGCCACTGTGCCGCCGCTGTCCTGCGGAAACTGGCGGATCCGCGGATGAAGGGGAGAGTCCTTCCTTCCGTTTGAAGCTTCCTTTTTTCTTTTCTCCTGTTTCTTCCTTCCCGGAAGCGCCGCAGACGAACGGAATGATTCATCGGATCCGGCACTCTTCGCGGGGAAACAGTCACAGAATTCATGCCGGGAAAGGGAAAAAACATTTCCTGACGCTTCTTCCATTGCTTTTCCCCAGGGGAAAAAACGATTCCCTGGAAAGAAAATTCATTCCATTCTTCATTCCA
>CAJMAW010000176.1 GCA_905211485.1 uncultured Lentisphaeria bacterium
AGGGGCTTTACACCAATCTTTTGATAAAAGTTGTCCAACCTAGGGGAGAGGCGCATCCTTCTGAAGATTTATCGCCATCCGGCCCTTCCTTTGCCACAATCTGCGTGACCGGGGCGAGCACGGCAACAGTCAAGGCGCTTTTCAAAAATTCTCGTCTGTTCATTCTTATCTCCTCTCAGCTTTTCCCATGTCTCTTCAGGCATCGACCTGAATGAGTTCATAGCGTTTGGTTCCGACTCCTCTTGCCGCGGCCGTGTCGATCACCCGGGTTCCCTTCCGGGAAGTGACCCGTTCGAGGAAGTGGTCCCGTCCGGGATCCTTCGCGCGCCGGATCTGATCCATGCACGCTTGATCAAGCGCAACGGGATCGATTGAGGAGAGAATCCCGATATCCTTCATACAGGGATCTTCGGCCACGGCACAGCAGTCACAGTCAACCGACAGATTGCACATCATGTTGACGAACGCGATTTTCCCTTTGAAGTAATCGACAATCGTTCCGGCCGTCTCCGCCATGGCGTCTCCAAAAACCTCCGGTGAAGCCATGTGTTTCCAGCACTCGACCTGATCGCCGGAAACACCGCCGGAGTGGATCAGCGCTTTCCCCTTGATTGACGCGCAGCCGATCGAGAGCTGTTTCAGCGCCCCGCCATACCCGGC
Source organism: uncultured Lentisphaeria bacterium (assembly GCA_905211485.1). Taxonomy (GTDB): domain Bacteria; phylum Verrucomicrobiota; class Lentisphaeria; order Victivallales; family UBA1829; genus CAJMAW01. The sequence continues at coordinate 661 of CAJMAW010000176.1, forward strand.
CACCGGATGACCCTTGAAATGGGAGAGAATCAGCATGGAGTCGTAGTTTGCCATATTCTTTCCCACATAGTTCCGCTTCAGGATCTTCCCCTCGGGAATCGGCAGAACCATATCGGGCCCTTCGGCATCCATCAGGTCGACGGTGAAGAGTTTCGTCCAGCCATGTTCCACGATGAGCTGCCGATGTTCCGCCGTGGAATTCCGTGCTCCTTCATAAGCGGTATTGCACTCGACCACCGTTCCGTTAACCGCCTCAACCATGGGACGCAGAAACTCCGGACGCAGAAAATTCTGATTGCCTTTCTCGCCGGAATGCACCTTCACCGCAACCTTGCCGGGCAGTGAAATTCCGAGCGTCCGGTACATGCGGATCACCGATTCCGGCGAGAGCTTTCGTGTAAAGTACACTTTCGGAACAGCTCCGGCTTTTCCTGTTTCAGCCGCTTTGGTCAGAATGCCGGCAAGCGGGGTGAATGCGGCAAGCGTCAGAACACTTTTCAAAAAGTCACGTCTGTTCATGGTCTAGTCTCCAGTGGAATGGTATATTGGTTCAGCTGTTTTCTGTGCGGCCCGGTATGGGGATGATTCGCGCCATCGAGTTTCTTTTCCCGCAGGAATTGTTCCAGATGAGCTGCGATTTTCCGGTTGTTGAGATCCGCAAACGGCGCATGGGTGTTCCCTTTGATGCCAAGTTCGGGAAGAAATACGATCCGGGCGTCGCCGCCGTGACGGTTGACCGCTTCGACGAACTGCCGGGCGCGGATGCTGGAAATGCGCCAGAGATCGACGTTGAAGATCTCGGAGGGTTCTTTGGCGATGTTGTCGCCGTAAATGACCAGAATCGGGAACGCGGTCAATTTCCTGAACTGCTCGACCGAAACCATCTGCGGCTGCATGCGTTCTCCCGCCTGTTGATTCTTATATGGAATCGTCCAGGGCTTTTCATCCTCCGGCAAAATGGTGTTTCCCGGTTCGTAGGCGACGATTGCCTTCAAGGATCCGGGCTGTGCCTCCAGCGCGGTCATCCAGCCGAGAATTCCGCTGGCGGAGTGGGTGATCAGAACCGCCGGTCCGGTCAGCTTGAGCAGTTCCGCCATGCTCTTTCCCAGAGATTCCCGGGACTGTTCTTCTCCGGTGGCCGGGGTCTGCTGCCGGAAGAACTGTTCGACGGACGCAGGATCCGAAGGCAGCTGAACCCCCGGAAAGAGTGTCGGTTTTCCTCCAACCGGCCAGATCCCGTTGCGGAAGGCATTCCAGACACCGCTTTCCCGCGCCGTCGTTGAAACTTCCTGAAAATCATAGGGCAGCGCCATCGTGCGTCCCGCCCGGCCGCGCCGGGGCTGATCCACGATGTAGAGCGCCCAGTTGTTTCGCGGAAGCAGCGCCATAAACCCTTCCCCGCCATCCGGACGGGATTCAAAACTCCGTCCGGACTGCCCCATGCCATGCCAGAGGATCAGAGGATAATTCCGGACTTTTTCGGGGATGAAGTATTGGGCATACCCATGATCACCGTGAAAGGTTTCCCCGTTCGGCAGAGTCATCACGGTGCCGCCGAAAAAGAGGCTTCCCATGGTTTTCAGGACAATCGGTCTCGAGTCCGGCTTGTCACTTTCTGCATGCAGGGAAATCAGAGATGCTCCGATCAGCGATAGAAAAAACAGTTCCTTCAGGTGCGGATTCATGTTGATTCACTCTCCTGTTTGTGTTCCATTTTTGCTGCAAGAAATAATCCAAGTTCAAACAACAGCCAGGTGGGAACGGCAAGCATGACCTGACTGACGATGTCCGGCGGGGTCAGAATGGCCGCGACAATCAGAATCGCGGTCATGATGTACGCCCGCTTCTTCCGCAATGACTCGGCGGAGATCACGCCGAACCGGACGGCAAGAAGAACCACGATCGGCGCTTGAAACATGACTCCGAACGCGAGCATCAGCCATCCGGCGAGATTCAGAAAGTTCGCCAGACCCAGAATCGGCTGAAGTTCCGGCGTGGCGAACCCGCCGGAAAAGTCCATCAGCATCGGCAGAATCACCCCGCCGCAAAATACGACTCCTCCGAAAAACAGGACGGACGCGAATAAAATCCACCATCCAAACGCCCTGCGCTCCTCCCGGTAAAGCGCGGGAAGAAGAAAACGCCAGACCTGCAGCAGATTCCATGGATACGCCATGACCAGAGCGAGAATCAGCGCCAGTTTGAGCTGCACCCAGAACACCTCCATCGGAGCGAAATAGTGGAGCCGTCCGACCGATTCCGGGAAACTCCAGCGTACCAGCGTTCCGATCACCCGGGGAGAGATCAGATACCCGACCGGATAAAGGATCGCCGTTGCGACGACACAGCTCAGCAGTGTCCGCCGCAACGCCTCCAGGTGCGCAATCAGAGTGTTTTCCGCTGCTTTCATGCCTCTTTCCCGGTTTCCTTCCGATCCTCTTTTTCCGCCGCGTTTTCCGCCGCGGTCATCAGTTCCTGACTTTCCAGGCTCAGAGATTCTTTTGCCTTTTTAAACTCATACGAAGCCCGCCCCATGGCGCGGGCCAGTTCGGGAATCCGCTTGGCTCCGAACACGATCAGAATAAAGAGCGCAATTAAAATGATTTCCGTGAATCCGAGCGACATGTTGCACCTCCTGTTTGATTATTATCGTTGTTATGAACAGTTTCAAAATGAAATCATTCCGAAGCATGAACAGAGATTCTTTTCCACAACCGGGATGTATTTTTATTGCCTCTTCCGTTCCATCCTCCGGATCATCCGACAGGCGAGCACGCCTGCTCCGAATCCGTTGTCAATGTTGACGACGGACATTCCTTCCGCGCAGGAGTTCAGCATCGCCAGAAGCGGGGCGACGCCACCGAAACTGGCACCGTATCCAACTGATGTCGGAACCGCGACAAGTGGAGATTCCACAAGACCGGCGAGTACACTGCCGAGAGCGCCTTCCATTCCAGCTGCGGCAATCACCACGTCGGCCCTGCGGATCGCGTCGATTTTCGCCAGCAGCCGATGGAGTCCCGCGACGCCGACGTCAAAATACCGTTCCACTTTCGCTCCGAAGAATTCCGCCGTCTGCGCCGCTTCTTCCGCCACGGGAAGATCCGCCGTTCCCCCGGTACAGATGGCAATCAACCCGGCAAGTTCCATTTTTCTGCCCCATAGGGAAATCAGAAGTCTTGAAGTTTCGTCATATTCCACCGGGATGGAGTGATTCCGCAGAAAGGCATATTGTTCCGGCGAACATTTTGTTCCAAGCACCCGTACCCCGGTGCGCTGGAAAGTCCGCATGATTTCCGTCAGCTGTTCCGGCGTTTTCCCGGGACAGTAGACGGTTTCCCCCTGACCGGTGCGGTCCGCGCGGGTCAGATCGAGTTTGGCAAAACCGAGATCCTTGAACTGATCCATTTTATCCCTCCAGCAAAGTTTGTTGTTCGACAGGAGCGATGGTCATCGCTTTTCCCGGCGCGGGGCAGACCTGTTGACAGGCTCCGCAGCCGATGCAGAGAGCGGTATTGACTGGACGCGGCGCTCCGGTCGGACGGAGCGTCACCGCACCGGTCGGGCAGACGTTCGCGCATTTCCCGCACTTCTCCCCCTCCTGAAACACGATGCAGACGCGCGGATTGAACTTCGCTTCCGCAATTTTCGTTCTCTGTTTGACTTGAAGCGTCAGCGGACGGAGCGCCCCGGTCGGGCAGACCTGCGAACAACGGTTGCAGTCATAGAAACACGCCCCGCGATTCAAGTCGAGCGAAACCGGACCGTCTCCTCCCGGAGCAGGGACAATAATCTTCGCCGGGCAGTTCGCCGTGCAGAGCTGACAGGCTGTGCATCTGGAAGCGAACCGTTCCGCATTGCCCGCTCCCGGCGGGAGAAAAGCAAAGCGTTTCGCGTAGTCGGCCAGCTTCCCCAGTCCGGCTTTTGCCAGAGTCATTCCCGCAGCCAGCCCGGTGATCAGAACGGTGCCATTCACCAGAAACGCCCGGCGACTTTCGTCAAAGCTCTGCGTCTTCTTTTCCGGACAGCCAAACTTCACCGCATGAAGCCGACAGACAGGAAGACAGTTCATACAGCGGACACAGCGATCGTTGTCGATCGTTCCCGCCTCCGTGTCGATGCATCCGGATGGACACACTTTGACACATTGGCCGCACTTGACGCACTGTTCCGTCAGATGCAAACGGAAAATCCCGTGCTTTGCAAGCAGTCCCAACACGGTTCCTACCGGGCAGATCGCGGTGCAGTAGATCCGCTTTTTCCAGAGTGCCAGAAACGCAATCACTAACAGCGGAAGGAGTCCGCCGATCGTAAAACTTCCTGCAATCCGTCCGAAATTGGAATACGGCTCCAGAAGCAGAAACGGCAGGCACCATCCCGCAAGAAGCATTCCCAGGGAAAGACCGGCAATTCCATATCTGGTCTTGCGGAAGTTCGGCGTCGCTCCGCCTTTCCGACGGGAGAGAAAGCCGATCAGATCCTGCAGAATCCCAAATGGACAGAAGAATGCACAGTAAAAGCGTCCGAAGCAGAACGTCAGAAGCGCAATTCCCAGAACCGTCAGAAAAGCGCCCAGCGAAAACGCCGCAAGACATGACATCAGAGCAGGAGCAAACTGCACTCCCGGCAGCCATGCGGCGGCAGAAAAGCCGAATCCGGCAAAGGCCGCTGTCATGATGAAAAGAAACAGAGCCGCCGCACCGATTCGTCCCAGTCTCACTGTATTTTTTCTGATTTTTATCTGCTGAACTCCTTGTAACGATCGTATTTTTTACACAGCCATCCCATAGGAAAAGAAAAAGTTGAAAGATGATG
>CAJMAW010000177.1 GCA_905211485.1 uncultured Lentisphaeria bacterium
CTACCGAAGAGGTCGTCCCGCCCTCCTCCTCCTTCTCCTTTTCCAGGGATGATGCTTGGATTCCTGCCATTTTCCCCCGCAAGAGCCGCAAGCGCAGAATCTTCCGGAGCCCTGAGTTCGGCAGGGATCGCGGCAGATGTGGTATTCGCCAAATGCGGATTAAGCGGACCGGAGGATCCCGGAGAAGATTTTCCATCTTTCATAAATGGAATGGAAATCATCTGATTGGAATACATCAGATAAAAGACGAAAGTCGATATCAGGAAAAGGGCGGCAATTCTTCCCGCCCATGCAAAGAAAAATGCGGGGGAAATGGTCTGGGAATGCGAGGAGGAGGCGGTACTGTCCGGCGTGACGAGTTCAAAACCACGGTCTGCAGCTTGAATTTTGCGTTTTGCGCCGAGAAGAATGCTGCGGAGAGTTCCCTCGTCAAGCCCTGCAGAACTTTCTTTGCGGATCATTTCTCCGATCAGCTCGAAGGAACGCAATGCCGAACGGCAGTCTTCACACGTTGCGACGTGTTCCAGGACAGATTTGTCCGGAATCTCCTCCCTGTCATAATACGCAGACAAAGTCTCCAGATCCGGACACTTTCCCCGCTCGCTGTCAGTCGTTCCGATCCGCATAAAACGCCTCCAAGGGGTCCTTCATCAACACTTTCCCGGAAAAGCATTCGGAAAACCATTCCAGAAATTCTCCGGAACGCACCCGGGCCGTCGTCACACTCTGTTTCATCTGCCCAGCGCAACCCCTTTTCCGCCGTCGATTCCGGCAAGAAGTCCGCGCAACAGGCCGCGGCCTCTGGCAAGTCTCGACTTCACAGTCCCCACTTTGCAGTCAAGCAAACCGGCAATTTTTTCATAAGGAAGATCTTCCACATGACGAAGTATCATCGCCTCACGCAAAGTCGCAGGCAGATGCTTCATCGCAGACATGATATTCCTTTCCAGTTCCGTATTTTCCAGCTGACGGTCCGGCTCCATTCGCGAATCCGGCACGTCGAATTCCTGGCGCTCCGCCGATTCCTCCATGCGCTCCGGCGCCGAAAGACTTAAATTCAATCCTTCGCCTCTACGTCTGTTCCAGTGATACCGGTTCCGGGAAAGATTCACCGTAATCCGGTGCATCCAGGTTTCAAAACTCGCATCCCCCCGAAAATCAGAAAGCCCCTTGTACGCACGGACAAATGCATCCTGAACCACTTCCTCCGCATCCTCCTTGTTCCCGAGAAGACCATATGCCACACGGTACAGCCTCGGCGAATAGAGAAGAACCAGTTCATCAAAGCATTCCCGGTCGCCTTCCTTGAAGCGCTTGATCAGCTCCAGCTCTTTCGTTTTATGATCCGCATCCATAAATGTCATATACCCCTTTTTGACAGTACAAAAGACAAAAGGTTCCGATGGAAAATACTTTTTTCCCCGACGAAACCGGATGAGGTGTCTTCAGACTGGTAACCCCCACCCCTGCTGCTAAAGATATCCCGGGCAGAAGTTTTTTCAAGTCGGAATCTCAGGAAACAAAAAAACTCCCCCTTCTTTCCTTAACAAAATTTAGGCGGAAAGAAGGAACGGACAGAAAAAACTTCTCCGCCCCCGCAGAAGCTCGGCTGGAATTTTCAATGCCGGAAGGTCTGAAAAACAATGGACAGGAAAGAACGCTGATTGCAAAATAAATACATTCATTTCTTCCAGAAAAGAAGAAACGACCACCACGGCTTCTTCACCGGAACAGGCACATGCGCCACAGTCGAAGGACTTCTCCCCCCCGGTCTCACAACAGGCTTTCTCGCAGCAGAAACCGTCTTCCGCACGGAGCCTCCCGCTCCGCCGCCGCTTCCCTTGCTCACATAGTTCGGATTCGTGCGCTGAAGAAGACCAAGGCTGTAATCATCCTTGATCCTCGGCACCATGCCGACCTTCGTCCGGGAAAATTTGACCGTATTCGTCTGCGAAATGTCCGTGGAAGCCTCCGACAGAGCAGTCCCCCCCAGCGAAACAGACGTCTCTTCAGGCGAAGGCTCCGGAAGCGTCTCCGGCACCGATTCCAGCGGCGCAGACTGTTCCTCCGGAAGCATCTGCATTGATCCCACACCCGGATCCTCTTCCGGCACAGGCTCTTCATATCCCATCATGCCGGACTCGTCCTGAAGCGCATTTTCAGACGGAACCGCCTGTTCCTCAGGGGAATCGACAATTGCAAAAAGAAAACCGCACTGCGAGCATTCCCCGGTCTGTCCCACATATTCGGCAGGCAGCTCATAGTTCATGCCGCATTTCGGACAGGATACCTGGATCACATTTTGAAGAGCCATCTTTTAAAAACCCTTTTTCACTGAACTTTCCGGAAACAGATTTTTTTGTCTCCGGTGTCACTCGCCCGCGTTTTTCTCCGCCGATTCCCTCATATTATATATTATGTGGAATATAAAACATGAAAAGCGATTCCGCAAGCTTGAAAGCAAAGATATTTCATAAAATTCAGGACTTTTCGCGCCCCCTCTGAATTCAAAGACTCATTTACAGATGACTTTAAAAGGAATTCTCGACAGCATGGAACAAAAACTTTCCGCCAGATCCCGCGACATCTTTTCCGCAGAGGGCGGAGTCCTGCAGTCCATCCATTCCCCTGTAAAAATCCCCGCATCGGGAAAACACAGAAGCAGTTTGAGCGGGACTGCAAAGCCGGCGCCGTTTTCCCGGCATACGGAGTCCGCAGCCAGACACACCGAATCCACAGCCTGCGCAGGTTCATGAAAAAGCGGCGTCACGGAAAGTTCCGTCAATGGAGGCTTCAGCGGCAGATCCGAAAGCAGGCCCGTCAGACGCACATCCACACGCAAATACTGGAAAATTTTCAGATTCACAGGGTGCAGCATGAGAACACGCTTCTCCACCCAGATACGTGTCTCTTCCGGAAGCTTCTTTTCGATCCATTCCCGATCGAGGATCCATGCCCCGCCGCTCCGGTGAACAGCCTGTGTCTCAATCTCCAGGGAGGATTTCCCTTTCAGGACATAGTCCCTAAAATGACGCGCCAGCTCCAGAACCAGTTCCGCCGAAGGATGTTCCGCTCCGATCGAAATCAGTGTGTTCCGCACCCGGAAGGCGATCTCGGAAAGAAGCGTTCCGCCAAGTCCAAGCTCAGCGCCTATGAAATCCTTCAGCCCGGAGGACACAGAAATCCGGACCACCGCCGTCTGCAGCCGGGAAAGACGCCGATATTCCGCCGCAATCGCGGAATATCCCAGATCTTCCAGAATCCGCACCACAATCCCGTCGATTTCTTCCGCGGAAACCTTCGGAGTGTCGGAATCATGAAACTTGCACGTCAGGGCAAATTCGACGGAAAGGGCGATATCCTGCGCAACCCAGGCATCGGTCATCCCCGCAGACTGGCAGACGTTCAGAACACGGCTCTGAAGTTCCGCTGCGTCGAACGGTGCGGACGAACCGTCCCCATACACCACGAAAACTGTATTTTCACGGAGATTGATCATGTGACTCTGCAATCCTTGGTTTGCCTTCCGTCCTCTGTATCAGATCTCAGAAGAGTTCCTGTTTGTTCCTGAGCATGTTCCGGTATCGGTCGAAAACTCCGGACTTGGAAACGAATCCGGAGTATTTTCCATCCTCCGTCACCGGAAGATTCCAGACACGGAGGCTTTCAAAAAGTTTCATCGCATCCCCCAGGGAATCCGTGCTCTTCAGAACAGGTCCGGGACCCGACATCACGTCATAGACAAGCGCTACATCGTAAAGCTGATCGTCCAGCAGAAAGGGGCGGATGTTGTCCAGTGTCACCATGCCGACCAGTTTCCTTTCATCGTCGATCACAGGAAATATATTGCGTCTTGAATGCATGACCGCCTGCAGCAGAACCCGGAGCGTATCATCCTGATGTACGGGAAGAAAATCCTTCTCCAGGAGTCCGGCAAGTCCCACGCCCTCCATCGCGACCGCATCCTTGCTCGGCTCCGGAACTCCGCCGCGCATCTGGATCACGGACTTGTACACATTGTATCTTGAAAGCTTCCGGCAGATGAAGCAGGAAAGCGACGCCACGATCATCAGGGGAATGAACAGAGTGTATCCGCCCGTGATTTCCGCAATCAGGAAGATGCCCGTCATCGGCGCATGCATTACTCCGGCAAGGACTCCCCCCATCCCGACCGCAATGCAGTTGATTTCGCTCAGGCCCTCCGCACCCGTCATCCCCAGCAGATTCAGAAGCCGGGCCATGAAGAAGCCCAGAAACGCCCCCATGAACATCGAAGGAGCAAATATTCCCCCGTCTCCGCCGCTTTCCAGGGAAGCGGCCGAAATCAGCGCCTTCACCAGCACCAGAATCCCTGTCAGGATCACGAATGTCCAGGGATTTTCAAAGAGAAACGCGCAGGGACTTCCCGCCAGGATAGCCGTCTCCCGTCCCTTGATCAGTGCGTTGATGTATGAGTATCCTTCGCCTTTCAGCGCGGGCATGAGCAGAAACGTCCCGTACAGAATCAGAGCCCCTGCCAGACCGCGTACCCAGACATTCTTCAGCAGTTCAAACTGCTTCGCCACCGCAAGCGACGTCCGGATGATATACGCTGAAAGCAGCCCCGCAAGCACCCCAAGCAGAATGTAAAACGGCAGATTCTGCATGTGCCACGAACTCACAATCATTTCAAATGCCCGGTTGCTGTAGAGCACTTCCGAAACCACCGCCGCAGACGCGGAAGCCATCAGAAGCGGCACCAGCGCCGGAATCGAAAATTCCGGCAGCAGAATCTCACACGCAAAAAGCGCACCCGCCACAGGACTGTTGAAGACGGCTGAAATGCCTCCCGCGCCGCCGCAGGCCAGAAGCAGCGTCCTGCTTTCCCGCCCCAGCTTCAGCGCCTTGGCAATGTTCGACCCGATCGCCGAACCGGTCAGGGCAATCGGAGCCTCCAGCCCGGCGGACACGCCCATCCCTACGGAAAATCCGCTGGTGAGAATATGGGAATAGGTTTTCTGGACGGGAATCTCGCTCGTCCCGTTCGCAGTCGCACTGATGACTCCGGCAAGACTTTTGTCATAAGGCCCGCGGATCCAGTATTTCACAAAGGCTATGCAGAAAAAAATCCCGAGTGCCGGGAAGGGCGGCACGATCTCCCCCTCCGGCAGCGTCCGCGTCCGGGAGGGCGGAAGTCTGGCTCTCACCATCACGCCGGACAAGGGCTATGTCGTTTCCAGCGTCAAGGTCGACGGCAAGAGCGTGGGTGCGGTAAAGTCCTACACCCTCACCAATGTCATGGGGAGCCATGCCATTACCGTCACCTTCCGAAAGGCCGGCAGTCCCGTCAGCGGCGACAGCGGCGGCCTGC
>CAJMAW010000178.1 GCA_905211485.1 uncultured Lentisphaeria bacterium
GGTGTGTCGGTGCCAGTTGTTGCGGCAGGAGGGCTCGAATGTGACGTTGGAAACCGGAACATGGAGCCGCTCGTCTTTCGTCAACGGCGCAAGATAAGACTTCCCAATGAAATATTTCGCATAGGCGGTATTTTCCTCGCCGCGCGGGAAAACGCTCAGGGAATGGCCTTTCACAAATGCGAGAATCCAGTCGATCTGGGCTTCGGTTACGCCGTTGTGTTTGCCGATGGCAATGTGACTGGCAAGCTGGCTTTCGACTCCGTCCATCGCGGCGAGCGCGGCAAGGGTGGCAAGTTCCCGCGTCCGCCAGTCGAGGTTGTCCCGGCCGAAAATGTCGCCGAAGAGATGCGCTTTCAAATACTCATCGATCGCCGGAGCGAATTCGAAGAGCGCCCCCCTGACCGGCGCGCCGCAGAGTTTCGTCTGGTTGGCCGTTCCGAAATCGATGCTCTTCCCCTCCGGCAGCGGCCCCGGGCGTTTCCCCACTGCATCCCGGATTCCCTTTGCTTCGCGCTCGTTCAGCAGCGCCATGAAGTTTCCAAGCGCATTCAAACTGCGCGGGAATCCGCAATATGCGTAGAGCTGTACGAGAACTTCCTTGATTTCATTTACGGTCAATCCGGCATCCAGGCCGGCGGCCAGCGCCTTTTTGAGTTCCGGCATTTTTCCGCGCGCCGTATACATGGAAATCTCAACGATTTTTTCTTCCTTTTCGTTCAAAGGGTTCATATTTTCCTTCGCCTCCAGTGGATTGACAAAATGAAAGAGAGAAAACAGCATTCCGATTAAAAACAAATTCCGCATTTTTCACCTCGCTTTTTTCATTGGGTTTCCGTTTGCCGTTTGAATCTCCGACCTGACATTCTTTTGTTTCTACGTCTCTTTCCCTCCTCCGTTTTGAGTTTCTGTTATTTATTATATTCGGCCTCCTGTCAATAACAAATACTTATTTATTATACACATAAATGCTTGACAAGCATTTATAAAAGTGGTATCATTTAAGAAAGCACAACGTGGGGAGGTTTTTCGATGGAAATCAGAGTTTTGCGTTATTTTCTCGCCGTTGCGAGAGAGGGAACGATCGTCGGCGCGGCGAAATTTCTGCATGTGACCCAGCCGACCTTGTCGCGCCAGCTTCAGGATCTGGAAGAGGAACTCGGTCAGCAGCTTTTCATCCGCAGCAACCGCACCATCACGCTGACGCCCGAAGGCCATTTCCTGCGGAAACGCGCGGAAGAGATTCTGGAGATCGTCAACCGGACCGAAGGCGATTTCAACGCGATGGGGGAGAACATCGGCGGCAGCGTCCACATCGGCGGAGGAGAGTCAAAAGCCATGCGCCTCATTGCCGATACGATCGGGGAATTGCGGGAGGAACATCCCGATATCCGCTACAACCTTTACAGCGGCAACGCCGAGGATGTCATGGAGCGGCTCGACAAAGGCATTCTCGACTTCGGCATTCTGATCCAGCCGGTGGATATTTCCAAGTACGATTCCGTTGCGCTTCCGGTTCGCGATATCTGGGGAATCGTCATGCGGAAGGATTCTCCCCTTGCGGAGAAAGAGACCGTGACGCTCCGTGATCTTCGGAATCTCCCTTTGATCTGTTCGCGGATCAACATCCGCCAGAGCACAGTCAAAAACGCTTATGTCGAGTGGTTCGGAAGAAGTTTCGAGAAACTCAATATCGTGGCCACCTATAATCTGATCTACAACGCCGCAGTGATGGTGGAAGCGGGAATCGGTTATGCGCTCGCGCTCGGCGGACTGATCGACACCTTCGGAAACCGTGAACTCTGCTTCCGTCCGCTGGAGCCGAAATTGGAGTCCGGCTTGAACATCGTCTGGAAAAAATATCAGGTCTTTTCCAAGGCGGCGGAACTCTTTCGGGAGCGGCTTATGGAACGCTTCTCCGAGCCGGAAGAGTAATGAGATCCGAATCGGCTCTTGATTTTCGAAGTCTCTGCGCCATATTAAAGTTACTCTAACACGAAAGAACAACAGGGAGACCGAATCATGAAATCGCATCGCGGGTTTCAGGTTCTTCGGGACAGAAATCCCAAGTATACGGTCAAGGAAGTTGCCGCGATCATGGGACTTTCCACCTACACGATCCGGTATTATGACAATATCGGCTTGATCCCGGAGGTTGATCGGAGCGAGGGGAATATCCGCCTTTTTTCCGATTATAACGTCAGCTGGCTGAAACTGGTCCACTGTCTGCGCTCCACGGGGTTGTCCGTGGAAGGTGTCCGGCATTACATCGAAATGTGCCGGCAGGGGGATTCCACCATTCCCGAACGGGCGGAGCTGATCTTCCGCCAGGAAAAGGTTCTACGCGAACAGCTCCGCACCCTTCAAGCGCAGATGGAAGTTCTGAAATACAAAAAACAGTATTATCAGAAACTTCTCGCCACCGGACAGAAAGACCGCTGCAATCCGCTAAATCTGCCGGAAGAGCTTGACGAGCCGGAAATCGTTCCGCAGGAATAATTCCAGAGAACGTTCCGGAATTCTGAACTTCCGCCTCGTCTGTACAGGAACTTAAGCCGTTATCGACCGATATCCTGTTCCGAGAGAGACTTGCGGAAAAAGTCCGTGAGCCGTTCGACAGCCGGATTGACATATTCTATCCGATCATAAATGCAATATGGGTGGAACCAGAAACCGTGAACACCGCCTTGTTCCCTTTGGGAAGGGCATCCATCAGACGTTTCGTCTGCCATTCGGAATCCGCGTTTTCCCCGACGATGAGAAGAATCGGCTGCGTGACAAGATAAGCGTTTTCGATCGCGGAAAAAGCCATTTTCGTTGCCTGGCTGCGTCGCAGGAAACGGTTGTTCGCCCGGGGATGATATGCCCGAGGGGTTCGGTAGTAATCGTATCCCTCCCGGAAAGACGGAGCGGTTTCCGCCGTGGGAACCGGACACATATAGACTTCCATCAATTTTTCTCCGCGAGCTTCGCGTGTGCGCTGCCGGGAAACATCCTCCAGAATGGCGATCTGTTCCGCGACGGAACGGTTGCGCAGCCAACCTTCCCGGTTTGCCGCGCCGATATCGGCCGCACTGACTCCCGCGAGTGCGCGGATGCGGCGTTCCGTGGGAGCTGTGGCAATTACATAACCGCCTCCGGCGCAGAGTCCGAGAGCGCCGATGCGTTCCTCATCCACAAATGGCAGAGCAACAAGATAGTCAACGGCATAACGGATATCCTCCACCCGTTCATACGGTGCTTCCGAAAGGAAGGGTTTTCCGCCGCTTTCCCCTGCATAGGCTGCATCGAAGGCCAGCGTGACAAAGCCCTGCTGCGCCAGAAGATGCGCATACAGTCCGGCGGACTGTTCCTTGACGCTTCCAGTCGGATGAACGCACAGAATGGCCGGATAGCGTCTGGAGGCATCAAATTGTTTCGGCAGAGAGAGATTTCCAACCAATGTGATGTCGTTACTGCGCGGGAAGGTCACCCGGCGGACAACAACAGTGCTATTTTCCGCGACCGGGGTTACAGTCGCCTTTTCCTTCTGCGGGCTTCCCGGCAGATCCGCAGCGGCAACAGCGAGTATGGAAGTTACCGACACAACGAGCAGAGTACAAAGTGTTCTTTTCATTTTCGTTCTCCTGTTTTACTGATTCATGTTCGAACACATCGGAAAGCGTTCCGATTTTTCTCTCTGAAACAAGATAAATGTTACAGTAACTGTAAATCAATTTTCTCATCCAAAATTTTTTTTAATTTCCACGAAATATGATGATAACGAATAATATCAATCCTCCGTGATTCCAACCCTGTCTTTATGAAAGAGCGGACACTCTCAGCAAGAGTGCAGGATGAGTATAGAGAAATCCGGAATTTTCTCTTGACAATCCAAAGCATTCCATTATATTATAAAATGATTAAATGAGGAGTCGACATGCCCAATCAGGAAACCAGGGAACTTGCAAACCTCGCGGAGGTGTTCAAGGCGCTGGGGCATCCGACCCGGCTCTGGATTGCAAAAAATCTGGAGGGGAAGGAGCTCTGCGTTTGTGATTTCGTCACCGGAACCGGCGAGGAGTTTTCCTCGATCAGCCAGCATCTGAACGTTTTGAAGAAAGCGCATGTCGTGGAGTGCGACAAGCGCGGCAAACACGTTTTTTACCGTCTCGCGTATCCGTGCATTCCCTGGATGATCCGTTTCATGGAAGCGCGCGACGAATTTAACCGACTCTCTTCAGAAGAGCAGGCACGCACCATGGATCAGCAGAAAAAACAGCTGATCAATCGTTTGATGCAACTGGAAGAATGATTTTTTTGCATAACAATTTAACATTTCATAAAATAATAAATAAATAGGAGGAGTACAATGAAATTTCAGGAAATCAGAAGCGCGACGGCGATTGTGACATTCGGCGGGGTACGGTTTCTCGTGGATCCATGGCTGGGGGACAAGGGGTCGATTCCGCCGATTCCGGGCTCTCCGAATCCGGATCTGCGCTGTCCGGTGAGTGATCTGCCGCTGCCGCTGGACGAAATTCTGGATGTGGACGCCGTCATCGCGACCCATCTGCATTTCGATCACTTCGATGAAACGGCCATGGAGAAGATTCCGAAATCCATGGTGATTTTCGTGCAGGACAAGATCGACGGGGAGACGTTGCTGGCGAAGGGATTTCAGGATGTCCGGATTCTGAAATATGCCGGAGTGGAATTCAAAGGTGTGCAGCTCACCAAAACCGACTGCCTGCATGGCCAGCCTGGAAACATCGGGCTGCTGTATGAGAAAATGGAGTTGCGCAGTTCCGCCTGCGGCGTCGTGATGCGACACCCGGCTGAGGAGAAAACCCTCTATCTCGTCGGAGATACGATCTGGTGCGACTATGTGAAAGCCGCGCTCGACTCGTTCAAGCCCGATGTGATCGTGGTGAATGCGGCGGCGGCGACCATCCGCGGCTTCGGACGGATCATCATGGATCTGGAAGACGTCCAGGCGGTGCTCGATCACGCTCCGCATGCCGTCGTCATCGCCAGCCACATGGACAATGTCGGTCATGAAACGCTCTGGCGCAAAGATTTAAGAAGCTACATCCGGCAACATCACCTGGAAAATCGTCTTCTTGTGCCGAATGACGAGAAAATACGCATAACGACGCTCCGGCAACATCACCTGGAAAATCGTCTTCTTGTGCCGGAAGATGGCGAAATCTGCCAATTCTGAACTGAAAGGAGTAGTATTATGCCGGAACATGAACACCATCATCATCATCAT
>CAJMAW010000179.1 GCA_905211485.1 uncultured Lentisphaeria bacterium
CCCCTGCCGGTGGAGGGATTGACGGACACGCATATTCACACCTGTCTCGCCTACTGTCAGGAAAACATGGATCCGCTCCGGACCTTTGCGCTGGCAAAGGCGTTCGGACTCCGGAACATCGCCTTCACGGAACACTCGGGCCAGCTGTATGTGAGTTCCCCGGACTACTGGGAAGGAAAACTCGACCGCCTCGGATTCAAAGGATGCGTCATCAGAAGACGTTCTTCGGACTATTTCCAGCTGCTGGACAAGTGGGCGGAAACGGAAAAATTCATCCCCGGATTTGAAATCGACGTCGCGGAAGACGGTTCCCTCCTCGCCATGCCAGAGGATATCGCGCGGATCCGCCTGAAAGTGGGCTCCGTCCACAATCTTTCCGAAACGCGCGATTTTGAAAAGACCAAACAGGAATTTCTTTTCCGGGTGGAATCCCTTCTCAGGAATTCCTGTCATGTTCTCGCGCATCCCTTCCGCGTCTTTCTCTGGAAACAGTTCGACACTCCGCGCGAACTGTATCCGGATGTGGTCCGTCTTCTGAAACAGTATTCCTGTGCGGCGGAAATCAACTTCCATGCACGGAATCTGCCGGAAGACGAATTCTTCGATCTCTGCCACAGAAACGGAGTGCCCATCACGCTCGGAAGCGATTCGCACAATCTCTACGAAATCGGGGAATTCTACGAACATCTAAAGCTTCTGGAACGGATCGGAGTGGAGCCGGGGGAACTCTTCCGCGCGCCTGAGCCGTCCTCAACGTTCTGAATCGTTCTGAATCGTTCTGAATCGTTCCAGTCTCTCTCATTTCCCTGGCGCCGGGACTTGTCCTGGAACACTTTTTTCCCCTTCCGGCGTCCTTCTCCGGAGGAACGCCCCTGACACGCGCACGGAAGACAGACGGAAAATCAGACGGAAGGGGGGAAAAGGAAAATTCAGAAGCTCTCTTCCGGAAGAAACCTCACACAAAGTCAAGAGGATTTCTCCGGGGGATATTCCTTTCCGCCCCTCCTCTTTCACCGTCTTCACGGCTTCCTCCTTCCGCATTTTTCCCGGAAGGCCCCTTTCTTTTTCCTGTGAACTCGTGCGCCGTACAGTGGAAACAACGTTTGAAAACCCGGCTGAAATGAGAGGGATCCTCAAATCCGCAGCGGGCGGCGAGTTCCTTGACGGAAACAGACTCATCCGCCAGAATCCGTGCCGCCATATTCATTTTGAAACGGAGCAGGAAATCCGAAGGCGAAACTCCTGCGGCCCTGTGAAACAGTCTGCTGAAATGTGAACGCGTATATCCGCAGAAAGCCGCCAGTTCCGACACCGTGATCTGCCGTGAAAGATTTTCCATGCAGAACTGAGCGGCCAGAGTCGGCAGATCCGGCTCGGATCTGTTTTCCAGGGCGGACAAGGTCTTAAGATCGCTTCCGAGGGACATCAGAAAAGCGTATCCGGCATGGGAAAAACGGAACTCATCCGGGAAAGGTTTCTCCCGCATCAGGCGGAAGACCATTTTCAGACTCTGCACCGTGCCTGAGTTCTCCGGCAGACGATGCACGGAACCGTATTCAAGACTCAGACGTTTCAGGAAACGAATGGAAAAGGGATCCTGGAAACTGATAAAGAAAACTTCCCATGAATCCGCCTCCGGATGGATTCTGATGCGGAAGTTTCCCGGCATGGGAAGAAGCACGGATGTCCCGGGATCCAGCCGGAGAGAATGCCCGGACCGGATCAGTTCCCCCGCGCCGGACACACTGTCCTGCAAAAAATAGCGGAGGGGCCCCGGCCGTTCCCATGCGCGGGTGTCATATTCACAGGGTCTCACATTGTTTTCGTATCCGCAGAGACGCGGAAGCGCAGGCAGATGCTCTTCCTGATCCTCAAAATAAGGGCTGTAATAATGTTCTCTGACAAGGGTGTCCGCCATATCCTCAGGCCTCCGTCAGGCGTTCTCATGGAAAAACTCACAGAAATCCATAAAAAAGCACAATAATCCTGTTTACAGGAATTTCAAAGCAGTTATAATTAAAAAATATAAGGAATCCGGGAGATCATCAGCATTCCGGATTTTCTGAGGAGAGGAAGAGATCTCTCTGAAAAAAACAAATGAACGTGGGAAAAAAGAAGGAACGGAAAGAGATCATGATTCGGATCGGAGTCATCGGATGCGGGAACAGATCCTTCATCGCCTTTCATGCGCTGGAGTTTCCGGATACGGTCATTGCGGCGGGAGCCGATCCCTCGCAGGAGAATCTGGAAAAATTCAGGAATCAACTGAAGACAGACTTTCATGCGGAAATGAATGTTTATTCCGACTACCGGGAAATGATCGGGAAGGAAAATCTTTCCGCGGTCATCATCACGAGTCCGGATCATTTTCATGCGGAACAGTCCATGTATGCGATGAAGCACGGGCTCGGCGTCTATCTGGAAAAGCCGCTCGCCATCACACTGGAGGAATGCAATGACATTCTCCGTTGCGCACGCGAGGAAAACGCCAGGCTCCAGATCGGGCACAACATGCGTTATCTCTGGTTCACCAACAAAATGAAGGAAATCATCGACAGCGGAGCCATCGGGGAGGTACAGGCCATCTGGGTCAGACATTTCGTCTCCTACGGGGACGGTTATTTCCGCAAATGGTATTCCCGGCGCGAACACATCAACAGCCTTCTCATCCAGAAGGGCGCGCATGACATCGACATCATCCACATGCTTGCCGACTCCTACACCGAGAGGGTTTCCGGATACGGGAAACTCTCCGTCTATGACAAACTTCCGCGGAGGAAGCCTGGGGAGCCCGTTCCGGTATACAAGGACCGTTCTCTCAACTGGCCGCACAAGGACATGAAGGATTTCAGTCCGGAAATCAGCATCAACGATCACAACATGATCCTGATGCAGCTCCGGAACGGAGTCCAGGCTTCCTACATGCAGTGCTTCTACACACCCGACACGGTGAGGAACTACACGGTGATCGGCACACAGGGACGTCTGGAGAACTACGGAGATCTCGGAGGCGGCGCCTGCATTCAGCTGTGGAACACCCGGGAGGACCGTTTCCGCCTGGAAGGAGACGTCACCTGGAGAGAACCCCGCCAGAATGGCAGCGGACACGGCGGCGCAGACGCATCCATCATCCGGAGCTTCCTCCGTTATCTCCGCGGCGAGGAAACACCCGCAATCCGTCCGCAGGACGCCTGGTACGCAGCCGCCTGCGGCATCGCCGGAGCCGAATCCATCCGCCGCGGCAACATCCCTGTGAACATCCCGGAACTCGCGCCGGATCTGGAAAACTGCCGTTTCTGAAAAAAAGGGGAAAAACGGTCTCGGACCCCATTCAGACTTGTCTGGAAAGGATTGATCGTTTATTGTTCCATTGTTTCAGAATTCATCTGCAGTTACGGTGTTGCAAGGGAGCGCGTGCGGCGCCTCACCCGCGGGAAGGGCAGATCATCGGTCGAGGCTTTACCTCTCGTTTTTTCCTTCCAGAAGCAAGGAGAAGGAAGAAGGAGAAAGGGAACAGGGGATCCATACTGCAGGATTCAACAGACAATGGAACAGAAACGGACCGCAGAAAAATGAACGGAATCTTCATCAACTCAGATGTCTGGAACTTCTTCCTCGGTTCCCCGGAACAGATGACCGAACAGGGGATCCGCGACGATGTGGATTTCTACACCGCCTCCGGAGGTGTGGAAGCCGTATTCTACAACATGAATTTCCAGCGCGCATTCTTCCCGAGCAAAGTCTTCACCCCGATCTGGAAGGACTGTTCTCTGGATGCCGACGGCAATCTCCTTCTCCGCGGGAAGAGGACGGACAACTCCTATAAGAATCTGGTATTCAACGCTCTTCTTCTTCATAAAAACGTTCCCTCCTTCATGGGTCTGCGTTATCGGCTCTGCCGGGAGAGAGGCGTGGAAATGTGGCACAGCATGCGTATGAACGACGTGCATTACACCCCCATGCAGACGGAACACCTCCCCCAGCACGGAGATCTCTGGCAGGAACGCAAGGACCTCATCCGCGCCTGGTACCGCCACACCTGGCGCAGCGACTGGCATGACAATGCATTTGATTACGCGAAGAAGGAAGTTTTCGATTATCATCTGGCCTTCCTGAAGGAATATCTCTTCGACTATGAATCCGACGGGATCGAACTGGACTGGCTCCGTTCGATTCCCCTCTTCCGCCCCGGATCCGACGAACGGAACAAAAACATCCTGACGGAATTCATGAGAAATGCGCGCTCTCTGGCGGATGCGGCCGGGAAAAAATGGGGGCATCCTCTCCGGATCGCGGTCCGCGTTCCGGCCCGTGTGGAGGAAGCGCTTTCCACCGGTATGGATGTGCCGGCATGGGTCCGGGAAAATCTGGCGGACATCGTCATTCCCAGTCCGAACAACACATCCACGGAAAACGACACGCAGGTCGATCTCTGGAAAATGCTTCTTCCCGAAAGGGACGGCCTGATTCTCGCCCCCTGCATTGACTGCACACTGGGATCGGCACGCGGATATTTCATGCCCTTCACTGAGGAAACCGACAACGGTTTCGCCTCCGCCTTCTATCATCTGGGCGCGGACACGATGTACTTCTACAATCATTTCCCGAGCAATCACTTCCCGGGGACGGAACGTTTCTTCGGATATGCGGGCGACAGGCGTGAAGTGGAAAAAAGAGCGCGGCGCCATGTCCTGACCCGTCACGATTGTGTGGGAGAAGGCAGATTTCAGGAACTCTGCTATCCTGAGATCATCTGGAAGCACTGCTGCAACGGAAGCGTCCGGATCAATGCGGGCGGGGGCACGGAAGGACGCAGTGCGACTGTCGTGCTCGGGACCCGGGTCCCGGTGAAGGCGGACCTGCTGCTGAACACAGTCCCCTGCGAAGCGCTTCCTCCGGAAACCCCTCTCCCGGAAATGCCGAAGGAGAAAGCCTTCTATCTTCAGGCAAAGGTCCCTGCCGGGGTTCTTCATGACGGCTGGAACGCTCTGGAAATATTCAACTGCGGAGAAAACGACATACCCGGAACAGATCTGGTCTGGAGCGAAATCAGAATTGACGCAGCGGAATAAAAATCATGTTTTTTCCTTTTTCCATCCGCCTCTCATCCCCCTCTCCCATCTGCCGCCCTCCGGGGAATGCTTTGATAAAACAAAACACTGCCGTCCCATAATTCTTTGAAATCGTCATTCTAACCACCCTATTTGAGCC
>CAJMAW010000180.1 GCA_905211485.1 uncultured Lentisphaeria bacterium
GTCTCGCCGCTGGAGTGCGACAAGGTCACGGACCTTGACCTCGAGAAAAATGCTCTGCATTTTTCCGTAATTTTGCTTCGCAGGTTTCTCTGTTGCTTCGCAAATTTTTTTTATTTGCCTCCGACGGCCAGCCTTCCGCCGCTGGACCGCGGCAAGGTCACAGACCTTGGCCTCAAGAAAAATGCTTGCCGCATTTTTCCGTAATTTTCCCGGTGGAATTGGATTTCTGAAAAGATCCTCATCCGTCATTTTATCGTCATTAAATCGTCATTTACTCATGGCAAATCCATGACTCTATGCTCTGGAACGTCTTATGAATTTGTTCCGTCATTTCAGGTATTTTGGATTCCTCCTCTTCCACATGTTCCAGAGTCGCATGCAGGACAGGAGAAGCAGGAGCAAACACAGTACAGCTGTCGGCCACAGGTTCAATGGAAGTCTCAAAAGTGCCGATTGTTTCCGCACGGTGAATACTCTCCAGTTTGTCCATTCCGCAGAGAGGCCGCAGAATCAAACGGGAGGAAGCACAGTCAATAACTGATAAATTTTCAATGGTCTGACTCGCCACCTGTCCAACCGCCTCCCCCGTCACAATTGCCGATAATTTTTGAGATTCACAGAGCATCGATGCAATCCGCATCATCATTCTTCTGTACAGCACCGTCCTGTATTTCGGCAGACAAAAATCACGGATCAGTTTCTGCAGTTCGGAAATATTGCAGATATACAGAACAGCCTTACCCCCCTGATATCGATTCACCAGTGAGGCAATTCTCTTGACCTTCTCCACCGACTCCATCGGCGTATACGGATAACTGTGGAAAGTCAGAAAGTCCACATGGCATCCCCTGCGCATCAGCATGTTGCAGGCAACAGGTGAATCAATTCCGCCGGAAAGCAAAGCCAGAACAGATGAATTCGAACCCACCGGAAGACCACCGGGACCTTTGAACGTTTCATAATAGAGCAGGGCGCCGCTTTCACGGATTTCCACTCCGGCAGTCACATCCGCCCGAGTCAAATTCAATTTTGCAGCACGCTCTCCCAGCAATTCCCTGACACGGGTGGCCAGTTCAATTTCAATTTCTTTTGAATGAAGAGGAAAACTTTTGTCCGCCCGCTTCGCTCGAATCCGGAATTCAGGACAGCTCTTCCCTGCAGCGCACTTTTCAAAAACAGCGGGAAACGAAAGATCCAGAAGATGTTTCAATTCCTCCATGTCCGCACGGCATTCCAGTGCGGGGGAAAAGGACTCCAGTCCGAAAACGCGGGAAAGAGAATTCGTCAGTGACACTATTTCAGAATCCTGAAAAGAACTGCCGTCCTTTTTTCTCAAAAAAATCCGCCCTCGGACTTTGTTCAGCTGTATTTCCGTTTCCTTCGGACATTGCCTCCGGATATTCTCCATCAGCTGGTTCTCAAACATTGAACGGTTGTTGCCTTTGGTGGCAATTTCATTGTAACGGCAGAGAATGAGGTGATACATAGCCTTCCTGTTGGTAATGAATTGCAGTTCCGTCGGATACAGTGATAATCTGGGAATGATTCAGTATTTCCGGACAGTCTCCCACATGGGTCACAGCATGAAAAATCTGTCCGGCTGAACTGATTTTCTCAAAAAATGAATTCCTGGCGTTTTGATCAAGATCGCCCGTGGCGTCGTCCACAAGAACCAGAGTCTGATTGCCCGAAAAAGATCCGGAGTTCACAATCTCAAATTCCGCCAGTTTTAGAGCAAAGGAAAAAATACGGCATTGACCTCGGGAGCCGTATATACGCAGACTCTTCCCGTTCAGAAGAAAATCAAAATCGTCTGTATGCGGCCCGAAGGAAGTGAAGCCGCGCTGTCGGTCTCTTTCCGTCAGATAATTCAGTCGGCTCCGGAAAAAATCGGCGTCCGAAGACTCCTTCAATGAACGCATCCGAACCGAAAAATCTGAAAATTCAGGCCGGATTTCTGTAAAAATCTGAGACATCTTCTCTGAAAGAAGTTTCGCACAGCGGAAACGCTCCCTTACAATGTAGGAACCCGAGTCCGCAAGCATAGGCGTGTAGGAATTCAGAATGTCCGAGTCGAAGCGCTGCGATTGTGATTTCAATAAGAAATTTCTCGCTCTCAAAGCGGATGCATAGGTCTGGAGAGCGGAAAAATATTCCTTGTCCAGCATGGAGATGAACATATCGAAAAAGCGTCGCCGGAGCATGGACTGACCCGTCAGAATATCCGGATCGTCTGGAAGAAAAGCCACCGTATGGAAATGTCCGGCAAAATCGCTGGCCTTATGGACATTGGCCGAATCCGCGCAGAAACGCCGCCGTCCGTCTCCGCCGCATTCCACCATCAGGGTGCGATTCCATTTCCCCCCGGAAAGTTCCGCTGAAATACGGAAAAAATCTGTTCCGATCCGTTTCAGTTCCCGTATGCGCGGCGTTCGGAACGAACGCAGATTGGAAAGATAGAAAACCGCTTCCAGAAGAGACGTCTTCCCCTGTCCGTTCCCGCCGGTAAAAAGAACCGATTTGGACGTGAAGGAAAGATCGACGCTTCGAAAATTCCGGAAATTTTCAAGATGAAGACGTGTCAGCATGAAAAACGGCTTCCCTGGGCCATGAGAAAAACAAAAAACAGAAAGCCAGAAATCCGCCGAAAAGACGTCTCCCGCAGAACAACTCGCCTTGTTTTTTTTCTTTTCTCCTTGCTTTTCCGTACGGAAAAGCGCTAAAAGTGGAAGCAAAGGCTTACAGCTTTTACTGAGCTGTTGTTTGCCTGCCTCTTCTTTCTTCAACGCCGCAGTTCCGCCACGGACACGGAAAAATGAAAAAAAACGAAAAAACCGATTTTTTGCTGTTGTTTTCAGAAAACGTCAGACGCCGGAACTTATTTATTTCTCATCGGCATGATTACATAGAGAAAACCATCTCCGCTTTCCAGAGCGATCGGGCTGAAAACGTCATTGATTTTCAAAGTAATGTTGTCCACGCCGATATGTTTGAACGGATCCAGGAGGAAATGCGGATTGAAGGAAGCGATCATTTCCTCGCCATCATATTCAATATCAATGCTTTCTCTGCCTTCTCCGTAGTTGCTGTTGGCTTCAAAAATCAGTTTTCCGTCACGGAAAGTAAGTTTGACATAGGGCGCTTCGGCATCCGCCAGAGTCACATTGACGATATCCAGCGCATAGATGAACGGTTCGCACGGAATCTGAATTTTCTTTGCAAACGTGGCCGGAATGACCTGCTGGTAATTCGGATAGGAACCATCAATGAGTTTGGAAGTCATGACGGTATTTTCCATGCGGAACACAATCTGGCTTTCACCGATTTCCATGCTTAGTTCGCCGTCACGTTCGATGATCCGTTTCAGTTCCTGGGCAGATTTCAGAGTGATGATGATGTCTCCATCGACTCCGGAAGGAGCTTCGTCCAGAAGTTTTTCAACCAAGGCAAGGCGTTTTCCGTCCGTGGCAACCGCCGTCAGCTTTGACTCCCGGATGGAAAAGAGAATCCCCTGAAGCACTTTCCGCGAATCATCCAGACTCGCAGCATACGAAATCCGGTCGATGATCGAGGAAATATCGCTTTCTTTGATCTTCACGACTCTCTGCGGATGAAATTCCACGGAAATCGGAAAATCGTCCGGATTCAGCCCGAGCAACGTGAAGGCCGCGGTGCCGCAGGTGATCTGGGTATGATGATTCTCATTGGTATGGAGCGTCACAGTCTCCCCGCGAAGTTTGGAAACCAGCCCCAGAAGACGCTTGACAGGAATGGTGGTTCTCCCGGAAGATTCCACTTCAGCCTCAATTTTCGTGGAAAGACGAATCTCCAGATCCGTGGTGCTCAAAGTCACCATTCCCTCTTCCGCTTCCACAAGAACATTCGCCAGAACGGGCAGAGTGGTCCGGCTCCCTACAATGTTGCTTATCTTCTGAAGCGCTTTGAAAAGTGTTTCCTTCTTGACATTGATCTTCATATTTGCCTCGCTGTGTTGGTCCTTTCTCTCATGCCTCTATACTGTTATTATATGATTTCATACTATGCAGATTTATCAATATTATTATACCTGTCCACAGTGTTGACAAGAGGCCTTTCCGCGCCCGGAACAATACTTTTTAAACTTGTTCATAAAATGTTTTGACAATGTCCATAAATGGTGTTCTATTAACAGAAACCGTTTTTCAACCTTTCATCAACAGGGTTATCAACACAGTCATGAACAAATCTGTCAACAAACAAATGGAGCAGCTTTTTTCACGATATCCTTCCCTCCGGTGTATCGGGGAAAATCTGCACAGAGCATATTTTATACTGGAAAAAACATTTTTCAATAGCGGAACGTTATTTGTTTGCGGAAATGGAGGAAGCGCGTCGGATGCCGAGCACATCGTGGGCGAACTCATGAAGAACTTTCTTTTGAAGCGTTCCATGCCGGAGGAGGAAAAGAAGAGTTTTAAGGAAGTCCTGGGCTCTGATGAGGAGATCTCTTCTAGGCTGCAGATGGGCTTCCGCGCCGTATGTCTGAATGGACACCCGGCACTGAGCAGCGCCTATGCCAATGATGTCGATCCGCTCATGACTTACGCTCAGCAGCTCTATGTGCTCGGGAAAGAGGGGGATGCCTTTATCGGAATCAGTACTTCGGGAAACGCGGTCAATGTCCTGAATGCCTTGAAAGTCGCTCGGGTCAAAAAGATTTCAAGCATTCTTCTGACCGGGGAGAATCACGGCATCTGTGAACCTTATGCGGATTGTCTCATCAAGGTGCCTCTGCGTGAGACATACCAGATTCAGGAACTGCATCTGCCCATTTACCATGCGCTCTGCCTGATGATCGAGGAAAGATTTTATGGAAAAAATACGGAATGATGCGGCGGGAGCCGCCGATCCCCGGCATCTTGCCGTAATTCTTGATGGAAACGGAAGATGGGCGGAGCGCCGTGGTCTTTCCCGGGTGGAAGGACACAGGGAAGGCGCCTTGAATGTGCTCCGCTTCATTGAAAACATGCAGAATTATACAACGGAGTATCTGACCCTTTACGCTTTCAGCACGGAAAACTGGAAACGTTCTGAAGAGGAAGTCCATGCTCTCATGTCTCTTCTGTGCTCTTTTCTTGACGAGAATCTGAACATTCTGATCAGCAGCCGGATCCGGCTGCTTGCCTCCGG
>CAJMAW010000181.1 GCA_905211485.1 uncultured Lentisphaeria bacterium
GGCAGTGCCGGAATCCGTTTCTGTCTGACGGACCGCTGGTTCAATCCTTCCGACCCTGTGGTTCAGTATTTTTCGCCTTTTGCATTCGAGCTCGATTCCGCCGGAAGAATCAACGGAGACTCCTCCTTCCGTCTCCGGCCAGGGGAATGGACGGATCTGACTCTCCTCTGGAATCTGGATCCTGTCCCCCTTGCGGAAATCTTTCCTTCCGGCACGTCGTCTTGTGTCCCCGTACGCTCCCGGATCTGCCGTCCGCCGGAGGGAGATCCGGTGACTTCTGTTGAAAAAGCCGGGATCAGCTATATTCATTTCCAGTCGATGGCCGAGACGGCGGATCCTTCCGGCGTTCTTCTGGAGCGCATTGAAAAACTTCCGTGGCCTTCTCCAGATTCTGCGGACGAGGCGGCGGAAGGGGAAAATAAAATGTAAAAGATGCTTTCTTTACCATCTCTTCTCCGTTTCCTCGTTTTTCCCCCTTTTCTCCGGCTTTCAGAAATCTGCGAATCCGTTCCCATGAAAAGAGGAACAACGGGGAACAAAAGCGCAGGGAAAAGATGACGAGTTCAGAAAAAGAATGGCAGAACGGAAAGATAAAAAGATTGTGAGTGATCGTATGATGCGGAATTGTGCGGAATTGATTTTGAAAAAGGGCAGGGAACTTTCCCTGCGGAGAAGACACCCGTGGATTTTTTCCGGGGCGGTGGCTTCGCTGAAGGGAACGCCTCAGCCTGGGGAGACGGTGCTTGTCCGGGATTCCGGGGGCAGTTTTCTGGCCTGGGCGGCGTACTCGCCCGCGTCTCAGATTGCGGCGAGAGTGTGGAGTTTCCGGGAGGAGGAGGTCCCGGGCGTGGAACTGATCCGCAGCCGTATGGAAACGGCGTATGAATACCGGAAGTCGGTGTTCCCGGCAGGTCTTCCGGACGCGTACCGCCTGGTCAATGCCGAATCCGATGCTCTTCCGGGGCTTATTGTCGATCTTTACGGTCCGTATGCGGTCTGTCAGATTTCCTCTGCCGGGATGGAGTTGTGGCGGGGAGTTCTGGGGGAGCTTCTGCTTCGCTATGCGCCTGAAGGCGTGTATGAACGTTCGGATGTCGACAGCCGGGAGAAAGAGGGCCTCGTTCCGCGTACCGGGCTTCTTGCCGGCAGGGAGCCGCCCGCTCTGATTTCCTTTTCGGAAAACGGCATCCGTTATTCCTGCGATCCGCGGGAAGGGCACAAGACGGGGTTTTATCTGGATCAGCGTTTGAACCGTCTGGCGGTGCGGAACGCCTCCGCGGGGAAGGGCGAGGTGCTGAACTGTTTTTCCTATACGGGCGGATTCGGACTGGCGGCTCTCAAAGGCGGAGCGGGGAAGGTCTGGAATGTGGATGTTTCAGATGCGGCATTGCGTCTGTCGGAGAAAATCGCCCGGGACAACGCTTTCCCGGAAGATTCTTTCCGTACCGTCGAAGCCGATGTTTTCCAGTTCCTGCGGAGCTGCCGGGATTCCCGGCGCACGTTTGACATGATTATCCTCGATCCCCCGAAATTCGCCTCCTCCGCCTCCCTGAGGGAAAAGGCGGCCCGCGGTTACAAGGACATCAATCTCCTTGCCATGAAGCTTCTCCGTCCAGGAGGAATGCTCTTCACGTTTTCCTGTTCCGGCGCTATGGATGAGACTCTTTTCGGAAAGGTCATCGCATCCGCCGCGGAGGACGCGCAGGTGGATTTCCGGATCGCCGCCCGTCTTTTTCAGGGGCCGGACCACCCCGTTGCGGCTTCTTTCCCGGAGGGCACTTATCTGAAAGGGGTTCAGGCGCTGGTCTTCCGCTGATTCTGAAGGAATGATGAAGGAATGATGAAGGAATGATGAAAGGAGTTTCTCTCTTTCCGTCGTCTCCGCCGCTTCTTGCCTGCACTGCGAATGTGGAGAAGAAGGACGGCGCATGAGAAAGGTCCTGCATCCTGAAGCGGAAGAAAAGAAGCGCGACCGACTGCAGGAAATGAAAGCCGCGGACCTGGAGAAGAGTGAATCGGAGAAGGGAAGGACAGGTCTCCGGACCCTTGCCTCCTCCTTCTCCTCCTCTTTCTTCTTTGCCCTTTGCCGACACTTTCAGAAATCAGAAAATGCAATGAGTATTGCTTTGTATTTTTGCTTTTTTTCAGTATCGTTCTTATATCATTCATCGTCATTTTTTTATGGACTTTTATCGAAAGGAAAAACAGGACAGATTTCCGGGACAAAAGAAGAATCCGTGAATTGGATAGAGACCGAAAGAATTTTCATTGCTTCTTTTACTCTAGTTTCACTCTGAAGTTTCACTCTGGAGTGTTTCAGAATCTTTCCAGAGCGACAGGAAAAGATTTCCGCATGTTCTGTTTCGTTTTTTTTACGAGGGGATTTCTTCCTCTGCCGGGATATGAGAAGGAGGGGGCGGCGATCGGAAGGGCCTGTTTTTCCAGCTCTCCTGCAGAAGGTTTCAAAGAGACCTGGAGTCGTTTCCCTGAGACAGGGAGTCTACGTATAGGAAATCTTGCCCTGTTTTATGAAAAGGAGACTTGAAATGCCTTCCGGATATGCTATGTTTCTATAATGATATAGCATTCAAGATGTGAATGGGATTAGAAGAAGAGAGAGAAGAAAGCAAGTAAAACGAAGGAGTCGAGGATGAAATTCAGGGTGAAAATACTGCTGATGACGCTTTGCGGGGTGCTGAGTGTGCCGGCATTTGCCGATGCCGTGCGGCTGATTCCCCCCGACGGGGAAGCGTCGTGCGTGATTGTAGTGGATCCGGAAGTGATGGAGCCGGACAGGAATCTGAAGAAGCTGAAGAATCCGGCTCTGGAGGAGGAAAAACAGCGTCAGCGCCTGCGGGAATCCGTGAAAGACCTGGCAGCATATCTGCAGAAGATGAGCGGCAGGGAAGTCATGGTTCAAAGCGATGGAAAAGTTCCATCAGGGAAGATTCCCGTTTATGTCGGATCGGCGGCGGGGCGGGTTTTCGGAAAGGTCGGCAGGACGGCACCTTTCAAACAGGGCTTCCGGATTGTGGCGGAGAAGAAGAAGGGAGTGGGACTGTTCGGCGAATCCATGCTGGCGGATTCCTATGCGGTCTATACCTTTCTGGACAAGCTCGGGTGCCGCTGGTTTTTCAACGGGGATCTCGGTGAAGTCATTCCTTCGGTGAAAACCGTGGAAATTGAGGAACAGGATGTCACCGACGCACCCTATACCATATACCGCGGCGGAGGCGGATACGGGTATGACGAAACCTATATGCGCCGGATGCGCATGGGAGGGCCTCTGCCCCCGACCCAGCATTGTCTGGAAGGCTATATCAGCAAGAAGGAAAAGGCGGAACATCCCGAATGGATTGCGGAGTACAGCGACGGTCGTCCCATGCCGAACCGCTTGAAATGGAGCAATAAAGCTCTTGCCGAACGGATTGGTGAAGTGATTTGCGAACAGCAGAAGGCCAATCCGCGTTTCTTCTTCTGTCTTTCCCCTGAAGACGGCGCAGTGTTCGATCAGTCTGCCGCGGACATGGCTCTTGATGCGGGCGATTATGACCCCACTTTCCAGACGACTTCCATTACCGACCGAGCCCTGACATTTTACAACCGGATTGTGGAACGTGTCGTTCGTGAGAATCCGGAACTTCTTTTTTCCGCTCTTGCCTATGTTCAGTACACCCGTCCTCCGCTTCGGGAAAAACCTCATCCCAATCTGGTGATTCAGGTGGCTCCGATCACGTATGCGCGTGTGCATCCCATGAATATGGAGAATGTTCCGGACAACGATGCGCTGCGTCATCTGGTGGAAGGCTGGGGCAAGGCAAG
This sequence comes from uncultured Lentisphaeria bacterium, assembly GCA_905211485.1. Lineage (GTDB taxonomy): Bacteria > Verrucomicrobiota > Lentisphaeria > Victivallales > UBA1829 > CAJMAW01. Next base: position 3,823 of record CAJMAW010000181.1, read on the forward strand.
CAATGCGCTTTCTTACTATTTTTATGCCTATTTTCTGGCGGATCCTCTTTCCACCTGTCCGAATCTCCGGAAATGGGCGTATGACATTCCGGCCATTTACCGGAAAGGCTCCTGCCGTTACTGGCAGCCTGAAACAATGGGGAACAATGAATTTTTCGCCATGGCGCAGTGGATGGCGCAGCGGATGGCGTGGAATCCGGAACAGGATCCCTGGGCTCTCTACCGGGAAGCCAATGACGCCATGTACGGCAGAGCCGCGGAAAGCATGTGGAAATTCTGGAATGAAATTGATTCCTGCTGGGTGGACACTCCTGAATATTCGGGTGCGGCGTGGGGGCATCTGCGGCGCTTTACCCCGGAACGGATTGCGTCGATTGACGCTCATGCCGCCCGGGCGGCAAAGGAGGCTCCGGACGGGAGGGACGGGGCCCGGGTTAAACTGGCTCTGGATTCCTGGCGTCTGACGAAGGATTTTCTTTCACTCCGCCGTGATCTTGCCGAGGGGCGCTGGAAGGATCTTGACCGCCGTTCCGAGGCCTGGAAAAGTCAGGTCTCAAAAATGTCGATTGCCAATGAAAATTCCCGCTGTTATGCCTGGTGCTGGTTCGGAAAGGACAAGACTTTTGCCAATCAGTATTTCGACTGGTTTTACAACAAGACCCATCTTGCCGCCGCCCGGATTGCTTCCGAGTGCACTCAGCTCCTGCCGAAACCCTTGACGGAATTCCGTTTCTGTGCGGATACGGAAGGAAAGGGCACGGAATCCGGAGCCGCTTCGGAAAACTTTGATGATTCCGCATGGAAGACCACGAATGTTTCTGTCGACACCTGGTCTTTTCTGGGATATCACAATTACATGGGATCCATGTGGTATCGCGCGGTGGTGGATCTTCCTTCGATTCCTTCCGGCAAACGCATCTGGCTCTGGGTCGGGGCGACGGACGGTACGATTCAGGCTTTTGTCAACGGGAAAAAGGTGTCTGGGACGCGAGACGTCAATTTCAAAGCGGAATCCGCAAAAATGGAAGAGGCTCCATCCGGATATGGGATACCTTTCCGCTTTGATGTTACGGATGCTGTCAGAAAGGGAAAGAATGTGATTGCATTTTATCTGACCCGTGGAAAGGTGCCGAACGAGATTGGAACAGGCGGATTGCTTTCGCCAGTGACTCTTTTTGTCGAAAACAAGTAAAATCAGCTTCCTGTTTCCGTACGGATCTGGATTCCGGAACAATGGGTGAGGTCTTCCTGCTGAGAGAGAGCGGGAAGACCTCATTGTTACGGAAAAATGCGTTGAGCATTTTTCACGAGGTCAAGGTCCGTGACCTTGTCG
>CAJMAW010000182.1 GCA_905211485.1 uncultured Lentisphaeria bacterium
ACTCACGACCTGCGGTTTTGGAGACCGCTGCTCTACCAACTGAGCTACACTCCTGTATGATCTTCTTTCATGCCCGGCATTCTCTTTTCTTTCAGGCTTTCAATGCCCTCTCCCAAGTGCTGTACATCTCGCGCCGCTTTTTCACATGCGCACTTTTTCTCTATTCCATTCCCCGCACCGGGCTTCAGACTGCAAATCTGTATGCCGGAAAAACTGCAGCCTTACTTCGTCTCCTTGTGCACAGTGTGCTTGCGGTCGAACTTGCAGTATTTCTTCTTCTCAAAACGGCCCGGAGTATTTTTCTTTTCCTTCGTGCTCGTATAATTCCGGCGCTTGCATTCCGTGCATTCCAGTATAATAATCTCACGCATGATACGTCTCAATATCCATGTTTTGATGAAACCGCCCCGCCTTTCTCGTAAAAAAGGACGGGGCGTTCTGATTCAATCCGACGCCGCGCGTCAGGCAAGAATCTCCGTCACACGTCCGGAAGCAACCGTACGTCCGCCTTCACGAATGGCGAAGCGCTGCGTCTTCTCCATGGCAATCGGCGCAATCAGTTCAACAGAGATCGAAACCTTGTCGCCGGGCATCACCATTTCCACGCCTTCGGGAAGAGTGATGATCCCGGTCACGTCGGTCGTCCGGAAGTAGAACTGGGGACGGTAGTTCGAGAAGAACGGAGAATGACGTCCACCCTCTTCCTTCGACAGAACGTAGATCTCGGCCGTGAATTTCGTGTGCGGAGTGATCGAACCCGGCTTCGCAAGAACCTGGCCGCGTTCCACATCCTCTTTCTTCGTGCCGCGAAGAAGACAGCCGATGTTGTCGCCCGCCTGCCCCTGGCTGAGTTCCTTGCGGAACATTTCCACACCGGTAATCGTGGTCTTCGCCGTATCCTTCAGACCAATGATTTCGCAGGTGTCGCCGACTTTCACAACTCCGCGTTCCACTCTGCCGGTCACAACCGTTCCGCGTCCTTCGATCGAGAACACGTCTTCAATCGGCATCAGGAACGGAAGATCAACGTCACGGACAGGTTCCGGAACCCAGGTGTCGATCGCTTCCATCAGATCCTGGATGCATTTGCATTCCGGAGCGTTCGGATCGGTCGCCTGAAGCGCGGGATACGCGGCACCCTTCACAATCGGGGTGTTGTCGCCGTCAAAACCATATTTGTCCAGAAGTTCGCGGATTTCCATCTCGATGAGGTCGAGAAGTTCCGGATCATCCACAAGGTCAACCTTGTTCAGGAACACCACAATCCGGGGAACGCCAACCTGGCACGCAAGAAGAATGTGCTCACGGGTCTGAGGCATCGGGCCGTCAACCGCGCTCACCACCAGAATGGCTCCGTCCATCTGAGCGGCTCCGGTAATCATGTTCTTCACATAGTCCGCATGCCCAGGGCAGTCGACGTGCGCATAGTGGCGAGTGTCGCTCTGATATTCAACGTGTGAGGTTGCAATCGTGAGAATCTTGGTAGAGTCACGACGTCCCTGGGACTCGGAAGCCTTGGCAACCTGATCGTAGGGAATGTAGTCCGCAAGACCCTTCAGATTCTGCACATGCGTGATCGCGGCAGTCAGAGTCGTCTTGCCATGGTCAACGTGTCCGATGGTGCCAACGTTGACATGCGGTTTTGTTCTTTCGAACTTTTCCTTTGCCATTTCGTATTCTCCTTTTGTGACTTAGCCCTGGGGCTGTATGCCTTCTTTAAATAATGCTTTTTGTCTTATATCATCATAAAAAAAATCCGAACTGCCATCGCACGCGTCAAGCTCCGCCGCTCCTCCGCATGCCCGCCCCGCTGATATCTGGAGCCTACGACCGGAATCGAACCGGTGACCTCATCCTTACCAAGGATGCGCTCTACCGACTGAGCTACGTAGGCAGTTGTCTTCCCCTCCGCAAACTGTCGCGAAGACACAAATCAACGACAAACGAGCTTATACAATATCCCTCTTTCTTCTCATTTCAAATGTTTTTTTTGAAAAAATCAGGGTTTTTCACGCTTTTTTTTGAATCACAGGGACACCAATATAATTCTGCCTTCCCGCTTTTTCAAGGAAATTTGCTTTAAAATATCAGATGCCCCCCTGGAAGGACTCTTTTTACCATTCCAGATGCAGCACGCCGTACGGAGGAAGCCGAAATTCCTTTTTCATCCCCGGATCCGCGCCATCTCCTCCAAGCGTCAGCACGTTTTCACAGGGAAGCAGATTCACTGCAAGAAGACGCCGTTTCCCTCCCCCTTCCCGCACAGACGCTTCCACCCCCCTGCCCCCGGCAGTAAACGGAACGGGAACGGATTCGATCCAGTCTCGATACCAGAGTGCCACGTCACTCTGAATCCCCTTCAGCAGCGACCAGACACGCGTCCGGGACTCCGGCACCCCGCCGTGCCCCAGATGAATCACATTCCCGGACATCCCCCGGAGAATGGAGAGATACACCGCACAGCGAAGCTCATCCGCAGTCCGGATCCGCCCGTTCGGGATCGAAGCACCCAGCCAGAACAGAACGGGCTTTTCTCCCGCTGTCTTCCGTGTCTCGGCCAGATCATCCGCCAGGCGCAGAAGCATCGCAGGCGCATAGGAGGATCCCCAGTATGCGGTCTCAAACACGTCGCAGTTCCGGGCGAAGGTCCCGGAATGGATCTGGCTGTCGATCTGTATCGAAAAAAGCGTGCCGGGATGTTTCCTTTTCAGGCGCCGGTAGATCTCCGCGTAAAATTCCGCACTGTTTTCCCGGATCAGAATTTCCCCGTTCTCCTGACGTTCCAGCACTGGCATCTGCGCTTCATAGGACATCCGGAAAAGCCAGCACCCCGGCTTCTTCCCCGTGTTCCGCTGAATCTCCGCCGAGGCCAGGCTCTCCTGACCGGCAATCCCAGTTTCAAAAAGATATCCGGCCGCGGGGGTCCGGACAAAACGATAGGCAAGACAGGAAACAATCGAAAGGTCCGATCTCAGCTTCTCTCCTACAATCGGATAAAAGGGAAGAAGCTCTCCGGAAGAGCTCCTCACAAACAGTGCGCGGGGATCCTTCTCCGCTGAAAGCAGCAAGCCCCCCCTCTCCATCTTTTCCGGAAACTGTCCGACTTTCCCCTCATTCATCCCTCCCCCGTTTTCTCCTTTCTTCCCGTCCTTCTGCGCTTCACCGTCCTGTTTTCTTACCTTCCCGGGTTTTCCGGACGAACTGAGAGAATCCTGAGATTCCATCCTCTTCTCCCGCAGCTCCCCCGGACTGCGAACGGAAAAACCGCAGGAGGCATACTGCGTCCTGTTCTCTATCCGGAACAGGTACTCTCCCGGGGAAATTCCTTTGAGTTCGAGCATTCCTTTTTCCGCAGCGGCGGGAAACTCCTTTTCATATTCATGACCGATCCCAGAAATGTGAATCCGGCAGGTCCCGGATCCGGCGGCGAATCCGGGAGCTTCATAGGACAGGCGGATTGCGTTCCCCTTCTCCTCCGTCTCCGCTCCCCGCGTAACGGAGGAGGGAGAAGAAGAGGACGGGGAAAATGAATCCATAAAATAATAATAGCGGTCCAGATTCAGATATTCAGGACGCTCCCCTCCGGAATAAGTTTCCAGAGAAAACACGCGTTTCCCGGAAGAACTTTCCCCCTTCCCTGAAGCTGAGCTTTCCGGAACGGCTTTCTTCTCCGGAACAGGTTTTTCCGCCACCTCATACGCGGCAATGGAAAGCGGCAGCAGATCCTTGTGGAGGATTTCCGTTTTCCCCATTCCGGTCTCTGCTCCTCGCACGGGAATTTTCAGATTCAGATGCGAGACTCCGGACGGCATCTCAAACACTTTCCCGTTTGCATGGATCTGCAGGGAAACAGGGAGCAGTTTTTCCAGCGACACATGAAAATTCCCATCCCGGCAGAAAAGCTCGTTCACACGCAGGGGCTCCGTCTTTCCTCCGAAGAAAAGAAAACCGAATGTGGAAGGACTGTGGAGATCTCCGGTCCCGGCCCAGTTGCCGGAACTGCAGACAAAATTCGCCCGCCACGAGCTTTTCCCGTCAACAATCGGATTTTCTCCGAATGCGCCGGCAGGAATATGGAAGACACTCCGCCAGAAGTCCTTCCCGCGTTCGACGGAAACGCGCACCGTCTTCAGGGGACGCCACGAAGGATCCAGTCCCTGCGCCTGATACAACACTCCTTCCGGATTCACGCCAAACTGATAATATTTCAGCGGATCTTCCGGATGCGGCGCCAGAAACAGTTCCATCGCATTGCCTTGAAAGATCTTTTCAGGCTCCTGTTCAGATCCCTTTGACACAAGGGGCGTTTCCGGATCTAGGTATTGGATGATTGCAATGGAAAGGGAATCCTTTTCCCGTAAAACTTCCACTCCTGCCGGAGAGGATGGAACGGCTCCTGAGGAAGTCAGGAAAAGCCCGGAACGGGCCGGCTCGCCTTCCTTCACGGAAAGTTCCGCACCCTGCATTTCAGGAGCAGGGAAAAGCATCAGGCAGAAAGTGCTCAGACAGATAAGAAAAGTCCAGGTCCCTGAATATTCACAGAAGGAAAATAATCTTTTTAAAGCTCTTCCGTTCAGAATTCTTCCGTTTGGAATTTTTCCGCTCCAATTTTCCTTCATGGGCAGGGACTCCTTCTGTTTTTTCACGGGAAATATTTTCACGAACCGTTTCAAACTTCAAAATCGAATTTTCTCCTCTGGAGACAAGGAGACGAAAGAAATAAGAAAAAAGAAAGAAAAGGCGAAAAACAGTCAGGGAACAACAGAGTTTCAGAAAAAAATGGTGCTCGAGGGGAGACTCGAACTCCCACGGATCGCTCCACTAGCACCTCAAGCTAGCGCGTCTGCCATTCCGCCACCCGAGCACAAAAACATCCGTTACTGGGGATGATTCATTACTGTAACATCAAGAACAGGAGATGTCAAGCTGAAAAGAGGAAGAAAATAAGATTTTTCATATCCGGGATTTTTGCCATCCAGCATTCAGGAAGTGGGGGGAGTAAATACGGCAGGCACAGTCTGCCGGGTGCAGGAGATGCAATCCTGCCGGGGAGTATGAGGGCGAGGAGCCCTCATGC
>CAJMAW010000183.1 GCA_905211485.1 uncultured Lentisphaeria bacterium
ACAAGGTCACGGACCTTGACCTCGAGAAAAATGCTCAGCGCATTTTTCCGTAGTTCCCATTCCTTTATTTTCTGCGCAAAGACCGCGCTTCCATTTCCGCCTTCTCAAAAGCAAGACGCAAATCCTCCGGAGAAAGTGTCATTCCCGATTCATAATAGGAAATGGCCGCATGTCCGACTCCATAAGCAGTCAAGGCCGCAAGCGGAGCTTTGAAAAAAAGGAAAAAAGTCGCCAGAAGTTTCTCCCCGGCACTGCCGGATAATGCCAGCAGAAACGCCGGACCATGTCTCTCAAGCACCGGATACCCGTAAATGGCGGCAATCCCCGCAAGCATGTGCACTTCATTGAGAAACAAAGGAAGCACGTCCAGCAAAGGAAGCGGAAACAGCGCAATCCAGAAAGCCCGTTTTACCGTTTTTTTCACAAACGCTTCCGCAAGAGAACGGTTGCGTTCCCTCCATTCCCGCATCCGGGTCTCATAATACAAATTCCAGCGCATCCGGAAAGACGCAAGTTCATCCCCGGACTCTTCCGCCTTCTCCGCCGCAAACTCAAAAGTACGGGCAATCAGATGCTCCAGCCCGCTTCCCTCCGCGGCAGATACATAAAACACTTCTTCCGGCGGAAGAAGCGCTCCCACGGATTCATTCAGAGACGCCAGCTGAGAAGCACGCAGCAGTTCACTCTTCGTCATCACCAGCAGAGAATGTTCCGGTAGCGAACGGAAAAGATCCCTGTCTGCGCTCTGCACCCGTGCACCGGCTGAATCCAGGCAGTACCAGATGCAATGAATCAGCTGTTCCGGCCGTCCGCTGAAAAAACGGCGGCAGAGTTCCCCGTTGATGAAAGAGGCGTATTCTGAAACGCCCACCCCAGGTTCCATGCCTTCGGAATCAATGAAATTCGCCGCTTCCGTCTCATAAACATGGAAGCCTCTTGTTGCAGACGCGGAATCGCTTACGGCGGATTCGGGAACGGTCCCCTTCTCGGTAACAGACTGGATCAGAGAGGTTTTCCCTGCTCCTGTCCGTCCGCAAAGCAAAATGTTCGGCTTCATTTTTCCGTCCCGGATGAGCGCAGGAGATCGTAACAGAGAGTAAACGCCTTCCAGTCGAATTCGATAACGGATGTTTTTTCTCCGCGGACCCTGGCAATGGCGATTTTTTCAAAAGTGTTCCGCACGTAAAGGCCCATGGCTCCTGTCAGAGTGGCGGCCACAGCCGCATTGATCCCATTCCCCAGACCCGGCAGAAGTTTCAGGAGCGAAGACGCCGCAAACACTCCCGCCCCGCGCGCCAGAAATGGCAGAAGCGCCTCCTTCAGCGCCGCTTCCCGTAAGTTGTACAACGCCGCCAGAGAGCCGATCATCGCCGCCTGCACTGGCACAAGCACCGTGGAATCGGCAACGGGAATCGGGGTAACGCCTATCGCGGCGGCGGCGGAAACCGCGGCGGAAACAATCGCTTTCGCTTTCCCGGACTTTGCACGGATGCGGTCGAGTTTCATTTCAAGATCCAGCTTCTGAGCCTCGGCAAAGGCATCACGATAGGCATCGGGGAGAAGTTCACAGCTGAGACGCACGAGCTCAAGACAGCCTGCGGATCCGCTTTCTTCGTCACTGCAGGCGACAATCCGTCTGTCAGGGACTCCTGCCCCGGTCAGACGTGCCCGCATCGCCTCCAGCTGCGCCGGCCGTGTAATGTCTCGCTTGGTCAGGACAACAATTTCGTTGGCAGGGTCAAAAATATGGCGGATCAGATTCAAATCACAATTCGTCACCCGCGCGCCGCAGCCCTGAATGGTATACCAGACCAGATGAATATGAGAATCCACATCGGGATCCAGCTGCCGTTCCCGAATGAAGGAGCGTGTCCGGGCGATAAAGTCCTCCTCCCTCATTCCGAGTTCCAATCCGCGGGAATCCCAGAGACAGATATGTTCATTTTCATAACAGTCATACCCCAGCGTCACGGGCGCACCGCTCCCGATCCTCTCCTCGGGGACAAGATCCTTTCCGCAGACGGCGCGGATCAGAGAGGTCTTCCCGCTTCCGGTATACCCGCAGAGCAGAATGTTCGGACGCTTCGGAAGATTGTTTGCCCAGTCCCGCGCACAGGTTTCCTGGAAAAGCCGTTCATAATTTCTCCCGGAAGGGAGAGACGCGTCTCCGGGAGTTTTCCCGGCGAGGCTTTTTTTTTCTTCTTCAGGCTGCATCTTCCAGACGTCTCCTTTTTTCAGGCGGATCACAGCAATTGCGCGGGATGAGAAAGGACCAGAAGTCCAATTCTTCGTCTTGCCTGGAAACACAGTCTCTCAGACTTGGGCAAGCGCCTGTTCAAAATCCGCGATGATGTCGTCTATATTTTCCAGACCGACAGAAACACGGATCAGATCCGGAGACACTCCGGCCGCCTTCAGTTCCTCTTCCGTGAGCTGACGGTGAGTCATGCTGGCCGGATGCAGCACACTGGTCCGGATATCCGCCACGTGCACGACAATCGAAGCCAGTTTCAGGGAATTCATCACCTTTTCCCCTGCCGCCTTTCCCCCTTTCACGCCGAAACACAACACTCCGCTGCCTCCGCGCAGATAGCGTTTCGCCTTCGCATATTGAGCGTTCGACTTCAAAAAAGGATAATTCACCCATCCGACTTTCGGATGCCGTTCCAGATATTCCGCCAGCGCCAGAGCGTTCTCGCAATGACGCGGCATGCGTACATGAAGCGTTTCCGCGCCCAGATTCGACAGAAACGCATTGAACGGCATCATCGGCACGCCGAAATCGCGGATCCACTGGACACGGAGCTTCACTGAATAAGGCGACGCCGCAAAATTCTCCGTATAGATCAGCCCATGATAACTTTCATCGGGTTCGGTGAATTCGGGGAACTTGCCGTTCCGCCAGTTGAATCCGCCTTTTTCAACGATGATTCCGCCTACGCTGGTGGCATGCCCGTCGATATATTTCGTGGAGGAATGCGTCACAATATCAGCACCGTAATCAAACGGGTTGCAGAGAAAAGGCGACGGAAAGGTGTTGTCCACGATCAGCGGCACTTCCAAGGTCTTCGCCGCTTTTGAAAACTCCTCAAAATCTGCAACCACCAGGGCGGGATTTGCCAGTGTTTCGGTGAAGACCGCACGTGTTTCCGGCCGGGCGGCGGCGAGAATTTCCTCCGCCGTCGCTTCCGACGGGACAAATGTGACTGTAATCCCCATTTTTTTCAACGTATTGGTAAAGAGGGCAGTCGTTCCGCCATAGAGTCCTCCGGAAGCCAGCACATGTCCGCCGCAGGAGCAGATGTTCATAATGGAGAGAGCGCTTGCGGTCTGCCCCGCGGACACCGCTACGGCTGCAACGCCTCCTTCCAGCGCCGCAATTTTCTTTTCGAAGGCGTCCACCGTGGGATTGGCCAGACGTGTATAGAAATAGCCGGGCACTTTCAGGTCAAAAAGATCCGCCACGCTTTGCGCGTCATCATATTTATAAGTTGTGCTCTGCACAATCGGGATGATTCTGGGATCTCCGTTTCCCGGTTCATATCCAGCCTGTACGGCTCTGGTTTCAAATTTCCAATTCTGATTCATAAAAACAAACCTCCGCCGTATGAACGGCATTTTTCCCATTGAAACTGTTTGCCGGAATATACCACTCCTTCCGTTTTATTGCAACGGGAGCTTCTCAGAAAAGGTGATCCGGGAAAAGAAGTTTCAAGGCCGAAATCACCACAAGGACCTGAATGATCCATTCAAAAAGCTTCTGCGGCGCTTTCCGGATGAACACTATTCCCAGAACCGCCCCCAACAGCAGAAACGGCAGCATGGCCAGATCCGCGCGGAAGGCCGACTCTGTAATCCGCCCTTCCGCCACAAAGAGCGGGAGTTTGATCCAGTTCAGAATCATGAAATACCATGCGCATGTCCCCATATATTCCTCTTTTGGAAGACGCATGGCAAGAAGATAAAGGGCCATGACGGGGCCCGCAGCGTTCGCCACCTGCGTCGTGAATCCGGCCGTCAGACCGACCAGAAACACAAACGCCGCATGATCCGGAATTTTTTCCTGGCTGATATAACGGTTCCGGATCCAGTTCAGAAGGGCAAGAAAGAGAATAATCACTCCGATTGCCGTCCGGAGGAGACGATCGTCAATCAGATGCAGAGTCAGACTTCCGATTCCCATTCCGCAAAGAGCGCACGGAAGAAGGCGCAGGACGAGTTTCCAGTTCGCTCCGCGCCGGTAATAGGACACAGCCATCAGATCCGCGGCGCAAAGCATCATCAGCTGAAGACCTGTCGAAAGTTTAGTCGGAAACATGAGGGCAAGCATCACGACCGGCAGAGTCCCGATCCCCGGCATTCCGGTCTTGTTGATCCCGATCAGAACGGCAGAAAGAAGCAGTGTCATCAACTGAGCGGAGCTCATATCCTGAAAAAAGAAATCATAGATCATCATTCCCGTATCTCCAAAGAAACTTCTCCTGGAAAAATTGTTCTCTCCGGAATATTCTGGAAAAGAAGAAATAAAAAAAGGAGAACCCTTTCAGTTCTCCTTTTCATGACAGAAGCAGTCCGGATTCCGATCACGCAAGGCTCAAAGAAGCCCCAGCGACTCTGTTAATCCGAAGCGGATGTTCATGCACTGCACAGCCTGCCCTGCGGCGCCCTTTGTCAGATTGTCAATACAGCTGAAAACAAGAAGCTTGTCCGCATGGGTATCCAGAACATATCCGAATTCACAGACATTGGTCAGCGTCACATGCTTCGTATCCGGCAGTTTCCCCGGAGGCAGAATCCGGACAAACTGTTCCTTCCCGTAAGCTTCTTCAAAAGTTTTTGCGACGGCCTCCATGCTGCACGCCGGCGTCGGATTCATCACAAGGGTCGAATTGATTCCCCGGTTGACCGGGATCAGGTGCGGAATGAAGTTCATCGCCAGATCCGGCACTCCTGCTGCCAGGGCAAGTTCCTGTTCAATTTCAGGGAGATGTCTATGCCCTGCCGGAGCATAGGCTCGAATGCTCTCATTGCATTCCGGGAAAA
>CAJMAW010000184.1 GCA_905211485.1 uncultured Lentisphaeria bacterium
GCTGGCGCTGGCCGCCGGAAACGGAACCTCCGCCGGCGGAGAGCATGGTGTACATTCCCATCGGCATTTCACGGATATCCTGTTCGCAGCCGGCAAGACGGGCTGCCTCCCATGCATCGTCGGTGGAAAGTTTCCCGGAGTGTCCGATAATGTTGCGCAGCACGGAATCCGGCAGAAGACGGCTGTCCTGAAGCACCACGCCGATCCGGGAACGCAGGGACTGCAGATTCACATGGCTGACATCCTGCCCGTCATAGGTGATGCTCCCTCCGGAAGGCGTCTCGAATCCGAGCAGCAGACGAAGCAGCGTGGATTTCCCTGAACCGGACTCCCCCACCACCGCAACAAACTCTCCCGGCCGGACCTGCATTGAAAGCCCGGAAAGAATCCATGGCTGATCCGGACCATAGCGGAATGAGATATTCCGGACATCAATGGCACCGGAAAGCTTTCCCGGCGGCGGTTTGGCCGCGTCATTCTCCGGTTCGGCCTCCAGAATCGGACGGAGCCGCTGATAGACCGGAAACGCGCTGACTGCCGAAATCAGCGCCATGATCATCTGTCCCACCGCCGCACTGACAATCCCGAGCGCAGACATGAAACTGACAAAATCGGCAGATGTCATAAGGCTTTCACCAGCTTCCGCATGAAAAAACTGCCAGGTCACGATTGAAATTACCGTTCCGATCAGTGCGGAAGACACAAAAAAATTCTCACTTTTTTTGAAAACTTGCGTGGAAAGTGAGAAATATTTTTTGCAATATTCGATTGATCTGCGAAAAATACTTGCTATCTTCTGTGAGTTTTGTCTGCTACAATATAATTTTCCCGTTGCAATCCTTCAAAAAAACATTAAAAAACATCATTTCCCCCAGCGATTCATACGGACATAAACTGTATGCAAATTCCCATCATATTTCGGCAATGCCCTTCCTTTACAGCCGTTTTCAGTGACATACAAGATCGCATTCATCAATTGAAGATTGCTCATTCTCACATTCCCGCGCTGACGCGGGAAGTGTTTGGCGATTTTCTTGTATTGTTTATGGCATCCATACGGGCAAAGTCAATAGTATGACAGACTCTAATTGCACGCTTTCAAATAAAGCGTCTCCGTTTAGCAAATCCTGCAGCTTGAGCGAATCTCCCCCGGTACAGGGGACATTCTTCTTCTCCTCACAAATGGACAAGTTTTATGGAATGATTGGTGTGTAGTTCTCTGATTTATGATTTACCATATCTCATCGTTTCCCGATTGCAAGTATTCTAAATCGAGCCCTCAGTTTTGAAGACAATGTGCTTTGCTTTGAAATCGCACGGGAGAGGCATAACAAGGTAAAGGAATTGCCCTTTCGGCAAGTGAAAAAACATCTTACGGAGAATTCTGAGAATTTGAAAAACGGCTTTCTCTTCTGAGTTTTTAACTCAAAAAGGGGATCTTGTCGCGATGAACAGACCTTTATCCCACCTTATTTTTTTGACTGGATTGCCGAGAATTAGGCGTTTCCAAAATATTTTTCCTAAGGAGAGAATTTCGTTTCTCAATACTGAAAATCATGCTCCCGGATTTATTTGTGTGTTTCCCCGACTTTTGCATCTCCAATCGAAAAGCCTGCAACCTCTACTCACCGGAGAATTTGTCGGGAGATCATCGGAAACACAGAGGGAAATGCGAAAATAGAGGATTCTCTCCTGCGTTGCAAATTGACCAATTCAGACTCAAAATCAGCCCAAAAACGAAAAAACCGACCAAAAGACCAATCGGCGGAGAATCAAAAAAATGGTCGGGATGGCGAGATTCGAACTCGCGACCTTTTGACCCCCAGTCAAACGCGCTAACCAGACTGCGCTACATCCCGAAAAAAAATCCTCATACCCCCCGAAACAAGACCTTTACTGTAATCCCGTTATCTGGAATTGCAAGCTCTTTTTCAAAAAAACAACGCTTTTCCTTCCATCCTGATGAAAATAACACCCCCGATGAAACATCTCAAGTACACAGAAAAATCCATCCGCCTCTGCTTTCAGTCATCTCCTGCAAATTCACAGGGAAAAAGCTCCCTCCTCCTCTTCTCGGCTCTCAAACTCTCAGATTCTCCGGATCATTCCGCCTATATGTACTGCTTCTCCCATCAAAATTGTCCAGACAATCCACACTCCTCCCCCTCCCATTCAGATCAAAGCATCCGCGAAAAAGATAAAAAAAACTTGCACAGATTCATTTCCCGGTTTATTTTCTGTCTGCCAAGAAGGAAATGATGTACCCTCAGCGCCGCTGTTTCACGGATCCCTCCGCCCACCCCGGTCCGGGATTTTGAAGAAGAACGCAGTGCATCAAGTTCCCGGAAAATCAAAAATTCCCAGGAGCACAACAACTGATTCAGGATCCCCCTCCGCATGAAATTCAAAATCACAAGAAAAATGAAACTGGACTTATGCCGGCAGGCCCCGGAATTCACGGATATCCTCAGAAATGCCGGAATCCACTCCTTTGAATGCTCCGGAGACCTGTTTCCAGCCCTCGTCCGCAGCATCATCTCTCAACAGCTCGCCCTCCGCGCAGCAGACGCCATCCACAGAAGAGTGGAACAACTGCTCGGATCCATCACGCCAGAACGTTTGAAACAGGTCGATCAAAAGGATCTCCGCAGATGCGGCCTCTCCCAGAGAAAAATCGATTCCATCACCGGAGCCGCAGATGCGGCACTTTCAGGAAAAAAGAATTTCCGGAAAATCGCGGAACTCCCCGACAATGAAATCATTCAGGAACTCATTTCTCTCAAAGGAGTCGGAGTCTGGACTGCTGAAATGCTCCTCATCTTCGCCCTCGGAAGACCCGATGTCCTGAGCTTCAGCGATCTCGGAATCCGCCGCGGAATCATGGCTCTGAACCATCTCGACTCCCTCTCGCGGAATGATTTTGAATTTTACAGAAAACGGTATTCCCCCTACGGAACTCTCGCCTCCCTCTGCCTCTGGAAAATCAAGGACGGCGGACTGAATATCGGAAAGGATCCAGGCGCCGTCAAAAGGGAAAAAGCCTCGTCTCCCCCTCCGGATCAGGGGAAAAAGCTCCGCCATGCAAAAACAAAACGTGAAAAAAAAGATTCCTCCTCCTCTTCTTCTCCTGGGAAAAAGAAACCTTCCCGGAACGGAAGCAAGTCTCGGAGTGGAAGCTCTCTTCAAGAATAAACCTTATTTTCCCGCCCCTGTCTTTCCGCGAAAAGAACAGGGGGGAGAGATGAAGGAAAAAACAGACAGGAACGGGATGAAGGTCAATACTTCAGGAAAAGCACATCTCCCGGTTCCATGAAGACGCGCAGAAACCCGTTTTCAAAGGTGCGGGCTTCTTTGCTCCAGACATCCCGAAAGACCTTCGGACAGTCGCTCCCGGAAAATCCGAGTTCCTCCGGACTCAAATACACAGTGCGGGATATCAAATCCTGACGGTTGAAGACCGCCAGCCAGCCATGCCGAGAATCCTTCCTCGAAACCGCACGGCGGACATCCAGATGTCTGCGGAAAGAAATCCGTTGCCCCGTCACATCGTTTTCACTGCATTCGAGCATATCCGGATCGGTCACCCATTTGAAATCATTTTCGGAAGTGGAAAGAAGGTCGCCCCCGAAAAACAGAGGCGAAGCGGAAAGAGCCATCTGCGTCATGGTAACCTTTTTTTCCTTATCCGTCAGGCGGGAAGTCCGGGAAGCACCAAGCACGCTCTCCGCTTCCGGCGAACCGGGAAGGGCGTTCACACGGAGAGAACCGATGGGAATCATGTCCAGATCCAGACGGCAGTCAGGACTGGAGAGAGACTCGAATTCCGCCCAGCGGTCACACTTGATCTGCAATCCTTCCGGATTATCCCAGATGTCCGGCGTGATCCGGGTCATGTTCGCATAGTTCCGGAACACCGACCAGTTCCCGGTCCAGGTCTCGTTGCCCGGAGAAAGACTCAGAAGAATCGGGCGGGAAACTTTCTCCACCGCCTTCCCGAATGCCTCCACTTCATCCGGATATTCCGTCACGTCATCGAGTTTGATGAAGTCCACTTCCAGATCCGTCGCCAGATATTCCACCACGGAGTCATAGTAGGCCTGCGCTCCGGGGCGGTCCAGGCGGATCCCGTACGATTCCTTCGCCCAGGCACAGGGATTGTCAAAATCCGCAATGTCGCATGTCGAAACTCCGGGGCACCCCTTCACGGAAAACTCCTTCCCGATCCGCGGACCGTTGATCCCCCTCATGCAATGGACTCCGAATTTGACTCCGTTCCGGTGACAGAGATCCGAAAGATGACGCAGCCCCGCAGGAAACAGCGCCGGAGACGAAACCAGACGCCCCCATTGATCCACAAACACTCTTTTCCTGTTCCCCCCCGGGGAGGCGTCTCCCGGATGCGGATTACTGTACCAGCCAGCGTCCAAAACAAAATATTCGTATCCTGACGGCTTCAGTTTCCGCAGAAACGCCTCCAGACACGCCTCCGCCTCGGACTCGCAGATAGATATGCCGTATGCATCGTAACTGTTCCAGCCGCGCGGCGGACGGGAGCTCCTTTCTATGGACATATTCCTCTTCTCCTCTGACTGTTTCCTGACAATGTTTTCTGAGTTCTTGTTTTGTCATGGATGACTGAGACAGACCATCGTGTTCTTTTCTTCTTCTCGAGTCATCTTAAAGGATCGCCAATAACGGCGGCTTCCTCAAAAGTGGCCATTTCCAGAAGGATTTTGACGGAAGCTTCTATCAGTGTCATGGCAAGAGCCGCTCCCGTGCCTTCTCCGAGCCTCATGCCGAGATCGAGAAGCGGTCTCACCCCAAGCGATTTCATCGCTGCGGCATGCCCTGCGTCTCCGGAAAGATGGCTGAAAAAACAGTAATCCATCACTTCCTCCCGGATCCCTCTGGCGGCAACCGCTCCAGCCCCGGAAATGATCCCGTCCACCACCACAGGGACCTTGCGGGAGGCGGCTCCCAGAATCAGGCCCGCAATCGCGGCGATCTCCAGACCGCCCAGCGCCGCC
>CAJMAW010000185.1 GCA_905211485.1 uncultured Lentisphaeria bacterium
CTCTGACAGGAGCGTTCATGGGGCTGGCGGCTTCGATTCCGCTGCTGCTGGTCTGCTTCCTGGCTCCGCAGGAACAGGCGGTGATTCTGTTCTGCGCGGCGGTCTATCCGGCCCTTCTCGAATGGCAGGCGCGCTATCTGCATTTCGACGGGTTCTGCGACTGCTGCGATGCGTTTGCCGCAGTCGGAGCCACACCGGAAAAACGTCTGGAAATTCTGAAGGATTCCCGCTGCGGCTCCGCCGCACTCGGTTGCGGGGGATTCCTGATCGCGGCAAAGGTGCTGGGCGTCTACCTGCTCTTCACGCGGACCGTCCTCTTCTCGCAGGACCCGACCTTCTTTCTCTTCGCACTCTGCATGATCCCCGCGCTCGGACGTCTTTCCATGCTGATGCTCGCCTCCTCCGGGCCTTATCCGAGGAAGGAAGGAGGCACAGGAGCGTTCATTGTGGAGCAGATTCCACGGAAAGTTCTTGCATCTGTTTCACTCCTGGTGTTTTTCCTCTGCGGGATCTATCTGGCGCTCTGCCTCCGTTTCGGAACTCTCTTCTCGTTTCAGTCGTCTGAACTGACGGCGGGGATCTGGAAGGAAGTTGCAGCGGCTCTCACGGAACCGGAGTCCTTCCTGAGGAATCTGTTCTCCCTCGGAATGGGGCTGTATTTTTCGCTGCTGGTCTTTGCGCTGGCGGTGGTGCTGCCGGTGGTGTACTGGCATCGTCAGGCCATGAAACTCCTGGGGGGAATCACGGGAGACGTACTCGGAGCGGCGGGGGAAATTTCCGAACTCGCGGCGATTTTCGCATTTCTGCTGATCATAGAACGCTTCTGAAGAGCGGAAGGAGGAAACGCGTCACATGCCGGCAGGGAAAAAGACAAACGTCTCCCGTCACGGGAAAAACGCCCGCCCATGGAAATTCGAGGAAGTCCCGCTGGGGCAGATCATCGAATTTGAAGAGCGCACCTGGACCGGAACCAGCTGTTTCCGGAGAGAACTCATCACCGGAGCCGGCCGTTCCGGACTCGAAGTCTTCGTCACCTTCGGCGGAGAAACCCTCCCCGCGGACAAACTCCTCGATTCCTCCTACGCTCTCCTCCGCGACGGACAGCGCTTCCCCTGCGGCGTCCTCCCCCTCAACGACCGTCTCACCGCACTCGAAAAATTCAAGATCGCACGTGCCTTCGCTAAAATGATCTGCGCTTCCTGGCTCTTCATCCGGGAATTCGAAGACGACAGACTCGACTCCGATACCTGGATCGAATCCGCTAAACATCACAAGGTCCTCGTCGGCAACACCGGAAGAGTCCGGATGGTCTGGAGCGTCCCCGATGAGCAGGAACCTGATTTCTCGGTTGAGGACATGTGCCGCAATTCCGCCGTCGAAACCGCCTTTCACTACCTCCTCCGCCGCTTCTCACTGCTCGACAAATATCAGGGAAATGCCGGAAAACGCGCGGAAGCATTCGACAGCGAGGAAATGCTGTTGTCCTAGAGTCCCTGCTGGTTTCCCCCTCCCCTCTTTCCCCGCTCTCTCTCAGCAGAGTAAGTGCCGGAGGCTGAACTTCTTCCCGCGCTGGGAAAAAAGCACCACTTTTTTTCCCCCTCTTCTTCTCTGCATATACGGGGGAAGTGTCTGCGCAGCGGTCACAAAGCAGACGCAGACCGATCAGGGAGACAAGAAAACACGGAGAGCGGGAAAACGGCTGTCTCTTGCGGCATATCCGCCCTGCCAACTACTGCTCGGCTCGAGCCAGAATCTCCAGACAGGTCTTCGGATCGGAAGCCGCCAGAAAGGCGGCCGCGAGACGCCCGTCACTGAACAGACGGCTGATTTCAGAAAGGATCTTCACATGCAGAGTCTTGTGCGATTTCCCCACCACGATCATGAAGACAATCCGGACAGGGTGAGAGTCGCAGGAGTGATAATCCGTGATTCCATCCGGACAGACCGCCAGGGCCAGACAGGGTGTCTCCACCGTCGGCAAACGGAAATGGGGCATTCCCAGACCGTTCCCGATTCCGGTGCTGATCAGGCTTTCCCGATGGAAAATCCCCCATGCCAGTTCCTCGCGTGAAGGAATTTCCGGCATTTCGGAAAGCCGGTCTATCAAAGTGTTCAACACCTCGGTCTTGTTTTTCTTCCCTTTCAGGATCACGATCCGCTTTTCATCCAGAAGAGCGCCGAGCTTGAACTCTTTTTTCTCGTTTTCACCAAACATTCCGCACGGTTCCGTTCCGTTTAAAGTTGTTGCTTTGTTTTCTTCATTCTTCCATCTCCGGATGGATCGATCGGCCCATCAGGAGCAGGTCGTGCGGCGGACGTATTCAAACAGCAGAACCGTTGCCGCCTGTGCGACATTCAGCGATTCCGCCGTCCCCGGCATCGGAATATTCAACGCCAGCGAATTTTCCAGTTCCGCAACGCCCGTCGCCTCACAGCCCAGAATAAGGGCGCTCCTGTCAAACAGCCCCTCCGCGCGGAACAGGTTTTCCCCGCCCGACGGAAGAGTCCTGTAAAAACGCCCGATCCCGTGTTTTTCCCTCAGCACACGCGCAAGGGAAGAGAGCTCCCCTGCCTCCATGCGCAGTCCCAGGGCAAACTGCGCTCCCGATGCGGAACGGATCACTTTGTCTGAAAAAGGGTCCGCAGATCCGTCCGTCAGCCAGACCTCGTGCAGACCGACCGCCCGCGCCGTCCGGAGAATCGTCCCGAGATTCCCCGGATCCCCCACCCGGTCCAGAACCAAAACAAATGGATCGGACAAAGGCTCGGAGAGGGCTTTCCTTTCAGGACGTCTCGCCACAATCAGAATCCCCTGTGAATTCACCGTGCTGCTCAGTCTGGAAAAATCCCGTTCCGGCAGCAGCACCGGTTCCCGCGGCGGATGCGTCCCCTCCGGAAGGGACACCCCTTCGCGAAGAACGATCCATTCCACCAGATCCGGACGGAGAGAAAGAATCTCAAGCCCCGAACGCAGCCCGTCGCACAAACAGAACTCGCTTCCTTTGCGGCCGTGACGCGTTCCGAGAGCACGTATCAGAGATTCTTCCCGTTTCCCGAACATATCATCACCACCGGACGGAGCCGCCTCCGACGTCACACAGCCATCACACAGACACGCCGCGTTTGATCATTCACTTGCTCCCCGGCGACGCAGCAGCAGCTCCTCCCCCCGGAACAGCCCCGGACGCCGCCCCCTCAGGCGCCGCGGAAGAAGCCGGCTTGGATGCGGAAGCCGGAACAAGCACCGGGGAGGAGGAGAGAGTCCCCTCTTCCGCAGGAAGACGATTCAAAATCGCAGCCGATTTTTCCGCCCAGGTCTGATACACAGGAGACACGTTCTTCCCCGGAATCACTCTGGAAAGAAGCGCACGGGCCTTCTGAAGATCGTTCTTCGCCAGATAGAGCCTCCCCGCCGCATAAGCGGATTCCGCTCTCAGCTCCTCCGGAATCTGCGGATTGGCCGAGAGCGCTTCAAACTCATGAATCGCCTCTTCATTTTTCCCCTGCACTTCCAGAACATACGCACAGTCTACGGAAGCTCTCGAACGCAGAAACGGATCGGCGTCAGACGAGGCAATGGAACGGAATTCCGCAAGAGCCTTGTCATAATTTTTATCCGCAATGTAGATTCCTGCAAGTCTGGTTCTGGCATTGACCGCCCCCGCATGATTCGGATAGGCGGCAATGGCGGCAAGAAGCGCCTCCGCCGTTTTCGCATCAGAAAACGTCCTGACCGCCGCGGCGTCACGGCTGCGGATCACATACGCACTGATGGAAAATGCTGCAACTCCCAGAATGATGACGGCACCGATCGCCGCCACCAGTTTCCAGTTTTCGATCAGCCAGGATTCAAAGGTATCGAAATCTCCGGAAAGCTCTTCAATCAGAGTTTCCTTGGGGGAGGAGGAGGCTGTTTTGTTTGTCTTTGCCATGTTGTTTCTCCGGCTTTTTTTCTGAAATGGGGAATTTCTGTTTTTTTATCTGTCGTTTTTTTCACGGAACGATGTTTCCATGGATTCGGGGAAAAAACTTCCGTTCCCGTTTTTTTTACGGAATTTCCGCCGATAATGCGCATCCGTTTGCGGATCCGCCGCACCGGTATCGGAAAATATAACTCCACTCTTCTGCAAATCAACATTCGCAGACACGGAAAAAGCATTTTTTCACGATTTGAAACGTTTCCTTTCCGAAGAAAAATCCCGGACCGGACTGTAAACGGAGAGGATTTCTGCTATATTCTTTCTTCCCTGGAAACGGAAGGATACAGAAAAAGCGACGAAGGAAATAACGGAAATCTCAATCGGCGCAAATTCTCTGATACGCGTTTCCCGAGCGGATTCTTCACGGGGGAATCCGCCCGTCCGTTCCGGCAATCCGCCTGTTCCGGCAAGATTACGGAAAGTATGTCTTCCGGAAAATACTGAAATTTTCTGAAAAACAATTAAAAATAAAAAAAACATCTGAAGAGGATCCACCTGGACTCCCGGGAAAGAATCAAAGACAATCAGGGAAAAGATTGATTTTTCCGTAAGTCACGGCCACCAACCGCCTCAGATCAGGAAAAAAGGAAAGCAGAGGTTTTGCAAAAATGAGTCTTCGAGAAGAACGAGCAGCCCGCCTGAGGGAGGCGGATCTCTACCCAGTAATCACCAGCGGATTCACCGCCGGAAGAAACGTCCTGGAGGTTCTTGACGCCGTCGGACAGGGCGGCGCAAAAATCGTTCAGCTCCGGGAAAAGGGACTGCCCGACAGGGATCTCTGCGCTCTTGCCCTCCAGTTCCGGGAGCTCTGCGACCGATACGGCATGCTGATGATTATGAACGATCACGTCGACATCGCCGCCTACTGCCGGGCCGACGGCGTCCATCTCGGGCAAAGCGATCTCCCGACAGAGGCCGCCCGTTTCATCGCTCCGGACCTCCTCATCGGCCGTTCCACC
>CAJMAW010000186.1 GCA_905211485.1 uncultured Lentisphaeria bacterium
TGTCTGCGGCTGCAGCGCCTCCGCGGGCTCCGGTGCGGCGGCGGAGGAGGAGAAAGGAGAAACGGAAAGACGGAAGGAGGAATCTTCCCAGAAGAGCCCTTCCGGTTTTTTCGACACGTCAAAACGCAGTTCAGACCCCGATGCCTGTACCCCGGATGCAAGACACAGTTCCCGGAACGTGAGATCCCCGCTGAAACGACTGGTCCGCGCTGCCGGATCCAAAGTCCAGGCCCCCGTCCCCTGCAGGACGCAGAGATCGGGAATCCCCTTCCCCGCAAAGAGAGGGAACAAGTCTGCAAGGAAAAGGCCGGAAAGCGATTCCACATCGGCGTCCAGATGGAAGAGGGCGCCTTCTTCCCGCCGGACGGGGAGCCGTCCGGAAAGCGTAAAAGCAGTGTTCCTGTCCGGGAAACGGAAAGAAGCCTTTTCCAGAATCACCGCATTCCGGAGCAGCACGTCAAGAGAGCCCTTCGCGGAGCAGTCGCCGAAGACCCAGGGCTTTTCCCTGCGGGTGCAGAATTCAACATTTCTTCCTTCCAGTTCTTCCGCAACGACATGATATTTCCGTTTCCCGAAATCAACGCTCAGCTCCGCCTTTCCGGAAACCCTTCCGGAAGAAAAGTGAAACGCCTCTTCATTCCGGACAAAGAGCGTATTCCCCCAGACGGGTAGGGAAAGGGAATTCCCCGTCAATTTCAGACAGAGTTCCGAAAACAGACGGACGGGCTTCCGGGAATGAATGCGGACGGGAGACCGGAGTTCGGCTTTCAGGCTCGATCCGTCCCGCATCCGGAAAGCCGCCTCCCCGCGCATGTCAAAGTCCTTTTCCTTCGTTCCCGGAACCGCATCCAGAAACAGACGGACATCCGCCAGACTATCCATTTCAAGCCGTTCCGGAAGCGACGCCGTTCTCTCACGCAATCCCGCACGGCGCAGGAACGTTCCCAGAAGCCGCGCATCCATTCTGCGGGCCTCCGCTTTCCCGGACACAATGGAAAACGGCAGGGAAAAAGTCCCTTCCGCCCTCAGCTCCAGATCCGGCGCCTGTTTTTCATCCTCCCCTCCCGCTCTCACATGCAAAGACGGAATCCGGAAACGCTTCCCCTCCCAGAGCAGATCCCAATCCATCCAGAGCGGCACTGCCGTTTTTTTCTTTTCTTCTCCGTTTTTCTTTGCCGCAACGCCGGAATTTCCTCCTCCCTCCGTGGAGGGAAAAACCGCGGAATCCGGAAGAAGCCCCGGAACAGAAACCGAAGCCGCTGCCGAAACCGGAACCGGAACAAGCGGAAACGCCGGGACCGGAACAGGAGCATCCAGGGGAAAGACAGGCAGATTCAAAACGGCCTTCAGGCGCCCCGACTTCCACAAATCCCTGCCTTCGGCCTGAAAATCCAGGGAAACGTCATGAATCCCCTTCGTCATTTCTGCGAATTTCCCGACCCGCTTTTCCGACAGGATGCCGGAAAATCCGGCGGGATCCCCGTGGACTTTCCCCTTCCATCCGGACTGACGGGTTTTCCGGGAATACGTTCCTTCGATTGTCAGATCCAGCATCTTCTTCCCTTCCGCAGAGCAGGAAATCTGCGACGGAAGGACCCGAATTTCCCGCAGGGAGGAATCCGTCTGCAAACGGAATTTCCCCGAAGAAGCGTTTCCGGAAAGGAAATCCGCAATGGAGAAGCGCGCGATCCTCCAGTTTCCCTCCGCTTCCAGACCTCCGTTCCGGGAAGCCCGGACCAGGGCCCCGGCGCTCAGAAGACCGGAAAAAAACCGGCCCGGACGCCTCTCCTCCTTCCGGGGCATCAGGCCAGGAAGCGTTTCCAGAGCGCAGTCTGAAAGCGAGATCTTCATGCCGACGTTTCCGGCGTCAAAAAAGCGGATTCCACCGGATTCGGGAATTTCAAATCCCGTCTTTCCGCAGCCGTCCATGCGCAGATGCATTCCTTTTTCCCCATCCGCGGAAAGATCCAGAAAGAATTCTCTGAGGGTCCCCTTCCGGCTCCGGAAGGAATATTCCACATTCTGTTCCGAGTTCAGAAGCAGATTCCGGAAAACAGCGTCCCGGAGGAAGAGAGTCTCCGCGGAAGCGGAAAGTCCACTCCGGCAGGAAACGCCAAGATCTCTCACGGAAACGGCGGCTTCCCATTTCCCGGAAAGATTCCGCGGGTCCGCGCGGAAACGGCTCAGAACGGGGAAAAAGTAGAGATGAGGGGAATCCATGACGGCCTCCAGACGGAAATCGGCGTCAAAAGTCTGCGGATGAAACGACCCGCTCACGGAAAGGTGCAGGCTTTCCTCTCCGTCCCGGGATTCCCTGAAAAGAAAACGGGACAGTTCCACTCGTTCCGTCTCCGGATTGTAAGTTCCCTCCACATCCAGCGCCGCGCTCAGAAGGCTCAAGTCATACTCTCCCGCCCTCCCCGCAGGCGAATCCAGCCGGAGCCTTAGATGCCCTTCTCTCGGCACCAGATTTTCCCCCGTCACGTATTCCGCAGAAAGTTCCAGAGGAAGATCTTCCAGATCTATCCCTTCCTGTTCCCAGCGGAGGGAGCCTTTCAGGAACAATTCGTGCCTCTCTCCCGGACTCCATCCCCCGCTCCGGAAACTGTCCACGGAAAAACGGATCCGTCTTTTCCCCCTCCCCCCCCGTCTTTTCTCCTCCTCCTTCTTTCCCTTTTCCCGGCGGCTTTCTCTTTCTCCGGAAAAAAGAAGAGACTCTTCCTGCCACTCAAAAACGGAATCCCGGAAAGTGAGAGGACCTGTTTCCCAGCGGGAAATCAAGTGTAGCAGCAAAGGAATTTTCCTGAATCGTTTCCCTTCTTCGCCGCAGGAAGCGTCCTCCCCGTTTCTTCCGCCGCGGACATCCGGGAGGTTCTTTCCCGAAGCATCAGCCCCTCTTTCCGGACTCTTTCTGCGCTGAAGAAAATACAGTCCTTCGGCATCGACGGAATGCAGTCCGGCACGTCCGGAAAGAAGCGCCGGGATCTGAAAAGCCAGCGACGCATTGCGGACTGAAAATTCAAAGGGATTTCCTTTCCCAAGGGATCCCGCCCCCCTCAGACCGGAAACCCGGAAACGTCCGCGAATCGGAGACAGTTCCGCCTCCTCCGCCGAAAGTTCCACTCCTGTCGCCGCGGAAAGCAGCGGAAGCCAGCAGAAGCACAGCACCGGCGACGAAAGCAGAACAAAATACAGACAGACCAGCAAAACAGTGAATGTGCTCAGACAAAAGAGAAAACGTCTTCCCCTCCCCCTCCTCCGCCGGGACGGCCTGCCCTCCTGCGGCGGATCACTCCGACTCAAAAGACCGGATTCCCCGGACCGCGAATCTGACGCCGGAGACAAATCTGACGCCGGAAACAAATCCGACGGCAGGGACGACTGCCGTTCCCTTGTTTCCGTCTCTGCCCCGTTCCCATCGTTTCCATGATTTCTGCTGTGATTTCTTCCGCGGCTTCCGGTCATCTCTTCCTGATCTTTGTTTTCACATTTCACATCCACAATTTCACATCGCGCGCTTTCTTCAAGCCCGGGGCGATTGCGCGTTGGGTTCACCTCCCCGATGCACGGGAGGAGTCCGGATTCTGCGCGAGTGTCCCCAGTCCGGCATTTCCGCTTTCCCGGCCGTCATCACTGCAGACGGCGAAAGCGGTTTCAAAAAGCGGTTTGCCTAATTTGCCCCGTCCAGCGGAAATGTCAAACAAAAGTACGGGGGAGCGCCTTGTATTTCCTCCTTTTGCTTTCTACATTATCATCGAGATCATCCACCATGGAGATACGGAAGAATCCCCCATGAAACTGAATCAGCTTCTCCGACACATGGAATCGACCACGGGAGCATCCATCTTCCTTCACATTCTGCACCCGGCCTTCCTGGATTGCGAAGCACTGCATCTGGCCCCGGACCAGTACATCCATCACGGTCCGTTCTGCCGCGCGATGAAACTGAGCGGACAATTCTCCGAATGCTGCGCCAGCAAAGACAAAACTGTCTGGGATGCAAGGGAGGGAAAGGTGTTTGAACGGATCTGCCCCTTCGGACTCTGGGAACTGGTCACCCCCTTTTTCCACCGGGAGGATCTGGCGGCGGTGATCTATATGGGCCACTTCCGGAAGGAAAACGGCGGCGGAAACGGCAATACGAAACGTGAAGGGAAGGGGAATGCAGGAGGAACGTTTCCCGGCGGGACAGAAGGAATCCATGTCCCCCTCCTGACAGAGGAACTCAGGCAGCGTTTGTATGAATACAGCCGTTTCCTGACGGAATTCCTGCGTCTGGAAATCGATCTCTGGATCCTTTCCGGCGGCATGAACGGGAAAAAACGCGGCGAAAATTATTACTGCGAATGCACACGGCGTTTCATCGACTGCAATTTCACGGAAAACGTCTCCATGACGGAACTTGCGGAAACGCTGCGCGTCCACCCCGGCTATCTCGGGGAACTCCTCAAAAAGCATTGCGGGAAAAGCTTCCGCCGCATGCTTGCCGAACGGCGCATTCATGAGTCCCAGGTCTATTTAAGACGTCACAGACACCTGAGCATCGCGCAGATCGCCGGACTCTGTGGATTCGATGACAGCAACTACTTTTCCCAGGTTTTCCACAGAATTACCGGCTGCACCCCGCGCGAATATCAGAAATTCACCCCGGAAACGGGCGCTTCCCCTCCCGGAGAAGGAACCGGAAGAACCTGCCAGACCTGATTTTCCCTTTTTCTCCCGGCGCAGTTGACTTTGGAACTCTTTTTATTATAATGTATCTTATCAAATCACGTCAGGAGGACGGATGTAAGCATGAAAAATTCCGAAAAGACCCTCGATATGATCGTCAACCTCTGCAAAAACCGCGGCTTTGTCTTCCCCGGCAGCGAGATCTACGGCGGTCTGGCAAACAGCTGGGACTACGGTCCGCTCGGTGTGGA
>CAJMAW010000187.1 GCA_905211485.1 uncultured Lentisphaeria bacterium
GCGGTGGCGGCAGCGCTGCCGTTTTTTTTCGGAGCGGAAAGAAATACAGAATTGGAATTCCAGAAGTTCTTTCTGTCCGGCGGGACGGGCAGAAAGGCATTGACCAGTGTCTCCGTGCAGCGCCGGAAGGGTTCATACTTCCATTCAAAGCGCCAGTTCACCGCATATCCGGAGTCCTCAGGCGGACGAATCTGCAGAATTCCTGTCACGATTCCCGCGGCAATCAGCAGAAAACCGAAAAAACAGCGTGTGAAATACCGTTCCGCCCCTCTAAAATGTCCGGCATAGGCCACGGCGAAATCAATCATCAGCAGGACGAACATCACAAGGGTGAAAAGAATCGAACCGATATTGGTATGGCAGAGCAGGAGAAACAGTCCCCCGATATACGGGAAGAAACGCCAGCGGTCCCGGTACAGCACGCAAACGGCAAAGAGCAGCAGCGCGCTTATCGCATAATTCCTGGCGATCACGGCCCATTCATAGCAGAAATAATATCCGCATGCCGTCAGGATCCGTACAATACACGGGAACGGGGCAAAACGCAGAAGCAGAAAAACGGATGCCGACGCAATCAGAATATGAGAGATCTGCATTCCGGCAGGATCGGCCCAGAGATGCGCAGGAATCCATATCAGCAGATGCCAGAGTCCGGGATGCCCCTCATACTTCATATTGACAAGCAGGTCCCATGGCGTCGCCGCACCCCGGGCAAGGAGCCAGGCCTGGATTTCATCCCGCCACATTTCATGGTGCATCACCGCGGCACTGAGCAGCACGAGAAAGAGCAGCGTCCCCCAATACGGCAGGAAGCGAAGCAGAGGACGGAAGAAACAGTCCCGGCAATGGCAAAATCCGCTTTTCAGCCACGGAGGACAGCTGCTGCGCAGTCGGAACTGGGCAATCCTTTTCAGAATCGTTTTCTTCCATAGATTTGAATTCATCATCTCATGGAGCAACTTCATTTTTATTTTTTGCGGGAAAAGCTCCCTTTCTGCGGGAATGCGGCGGATCCGTGCATGAACTTCATGGTTCCATGAACTGCCCCTCTCTATGAACTCTGCCCTTGCTCTGACTCCTGCAGAAGATAGAGGGAGGAGGAATGTCCGGAACAATCCTCGTCTTCTCCCATACACGATTTTTCCCGGAGCATTTGATTTTCCCAGCTGAAAACGGGGAAAATTTCTTTCCAGAGACGGATCATTTTATCATACAGTCAACACGGATCATTGCAAGCGGAACAGGAAGGAAAAGAGAGGGCTTTTCGGGAAAAAATCCCTTCCTGCAGAGCCGCTTGGGAAAAGAGCAGAACTTTCCTCCCGATTCTCCGCAGCAAGGAAGGGGGGGGAGGTGCATCCCCCCTTGCCGCCATGGAGAGCAAAGGGAGAGAATGCCGGATTTTCTTCCATCTCCTTCTCCGCTTCCGGTTCCGGCATTTTCACTCTCCGCACTTCTGCTTTCTTCACATCTCTCTTTCCCTGTTATTTTCTTTTCAAGGAAAAGTCCCCCCCGGGAAAAGGGAAAAAAGCGTCTGCCGTTTTCTTTTCCCCGCTTTTCACGGAGCATTCCTCTTTCTTCTTTATTTTCCCAGGGTGTTTCCCACTTCCCTTCTCTTCTGCCTCCTGGGAATTGGGCGGAATGCTCTCTTTGGCGCATAAAAATCAGACTATTTATTGACACCCTCTTGATTTCTCTCCTCAGAAAAGAAACATTACTTTCCATTTAATTACAATAATTAACATTTTTATTTTTCTTGGCTCGGGCATTTCCTATGTTTTTACGATATTCTTTCGAGAGGGGAAAAAATATTATCCGAGCAGATGGAAAGAGTCTGGAAGAAAGAACTGCAGCGGTACGAAGCAGTTTATCAAATTGCATTTCATTGTGTTATAGTTTTTTACGAGCAGATTCAAGCTGAGAAATTCCAGAGACAGGGGGGAGCGTTCCCCGTGAAAGCTTCCGAACTGAGCCGCTGCGTTTACGATTGTAAATCAACTCTTTTTTATTTGACGCTCAGCACACTGTTAAAGTCCGGTAAAAAAACAGAAGCCCTTAAGGAAGGAATATTCTCCATGCTCGGCTGTCACAATTGTCCGTACGATCTGAAGAATTATGAAACGTATGAAAGTTCCCCCTGTTCGAGCTGCCGCACGAGGAGGAATCCGCCCCCGATCTCGAAGTTCCGTGAGGATCCCGCCACGTTCAACAGTCTGCAGACTCAGCATCCCGCGTACGAGGAGGATGGTGAACAGGAAGGGATGGCCGCTGCTGCTGCGGCGGCGGGAAGAGAAGAAAGCTTCCATTCGCTTTTGATTTCGCTTGCGAAAACGGTTCGGATTCTTGTCGAGATGAAGGAGAAATATCCGGAGACCTATAAATTCGTCGATGCGAAAATGATGGATCCGACTCTCTCGTATTCTCAGCTTGCGGAACGCTTCTCCTGCCGGAAACAGAATGTGCTCTATCATTTGAAGAAGGCGGTTTCAATTCATCCGGAACTGAGCAGCGCATTGATTGTGGACACGCGTTTTTCCCGGGGGATCCATGCGCTGAGAACTTCTCCAAAACTCCGGAAAGATCAGAGGGAGGGACTTGGAAATGAATGCTGACGCTTATCGGATCGGAGGCATAGAAGTTTTCAAAACGCTGAACGGAACCCGCTACGAAGAGAAACTCTATGTCCCTGAAGGAGAGCTTTCGCTCTGGATGCCTGAAATTGGAGACCGTGCCGCGTGGGCTCCGGAAGAAGCCGTCATCACAGGAATCAGCAAGACCTGGATCGCTCCGGGAGCCTGGATGCTCCTCCTGACTGCGGAAGCCTCGGAAAACGCGGTCTTCAGCGGCAGTTACGAGCGATTCAGTCTCGACGATTTTGTGGAAAAAACCTTCTCCATCGCAGATCTCTACTTCCCCTGCGAATGGTGGGGAATCCGGATCGCGGGGAAATCCGATACGCCCGATTTCAACGAACTCGGAATTCTTGCCGAAGGAGAAAAGAAATATCTGAACACGGAGGAGGAATGGGCCTGTCCGGGAGATTTTCTTTTCCGGGATGCGCTTCCGCGCATGTACGGCGCGGAAGGGAATCTGATCTCCACTGAAAGCGCCGGGACAGCAGACTATCGGAAATCGCCATTTCTTGAGAGCTGCGCTCCACCCCTGGAATGGGCAGGGCAAAGCATCAGGACGCGCGTATACAACTGTTCATTCAATACCCGGCGTGAAGCACACAAAATTTCCCATTTTGCGGGCATCTCCGGCTCGTTTGCGAAATCCTGTTCTCCCGGGGGCAGCACGGAAAACAAATGGAAGGCATTGTCCCAAACGGTCCGGAGCATCTGTTCGCCGGAGGGCAAAGTCTATACGAACGTCACGCGGAGCATGATGGAAGCTCCCGGGAATCTGCTCTGGGATCCCGCAAAAAACGGAGGGACCTGGTCATGGTGACTTTGAAAGCGGATCTTTTTTCAGACAGAGGAAACGCCCATGGATGAGACTGTGCTGAAACAATTGTCTCAGCTTCTGGAAAGACTTGAGAAACTCTCGAGACTGCGCCTTCTCGCAGGAGAAAATATCCGGATCACGGAAAATGAGGAAGACGCGATCCTCATCTCCGCTCCGGAACAGGAACTCCCGGAAAAATTAAAGCAGTGGCTTCTGGAAGCAGATGAACGCTTAAGACAAATTCCCGTCATTTCGGCCGGAGAAGGCTTGATTCTCGAGGAAGCCGGTCCGGAACGGAGACTCCGATGCTCTCCGGAAAATATCAGGGAGGAAACTCCTGCAACAGTCATCCAGAGCAGAAGCGAAACAGAAGTTCATCCTTTTAAAGTCGTCCAGGAAGGAACGGACGAGAGCAATCAATGCCTGATCCGGGTCCTCGGATACAATGCCGAAGCAGAGCGTTTTTTCAGGAATTATGTCTTTGCCGGATGTGAAAACGCCCTGGAAATCCCGGAATGCACATTTCCCATTTCGGCAAGCTCATGGATTTATGTCAAAGTCCGCTGGAACGGAGAGTATATCGCCACAGTGGAATGCAATGCACAGCTGCCGAAGCAAAGCCCGGAACTGTATATAGTCCCCATCGCCTATCTGCATCTGGCGGAAAGTCTGAAAATCACACAGCTGCATTTCGGGAATGTGGAAATCTGCGGAAGGATTGTCTGAAAAGGCAGGACCGTTTCCCGCAGAAGAGGAGATCACTTGCCGCGGAATGCAGCAGATGCAGGCGTAAGGCCGTCTCCGGAAGGAAGAATTTTTTCCCCTCGCAGGGGAAGAGTTCCCCTGAAAAATCGAAAAGAAATCCTGAAAAGACAAATAGAAACAATCAGAATCAAAGGGAAAAATTTCCCGGAGGGTTCAATCTTTCCTCAGGGATTCCTCAGGGAATCATCGGCGGATTTCCCCTGGTTTTTTTTCTCCTCCAGCTGCATCTCATTCTCTTTCTCCAGAATACGGTCATCCTTGAAAATCGCATTCCGGAAAGCATTGGTCCAGCAGGAGGCGCTGTGCAGACGGCGTTCCCTGTCATAATATTCGACACGGTAAATGATGGCATGAGGTTCCCCGAACCATCCGTCCGCAAAAGGCGTCCACGTAATTTTCCGGACAGAACCGCCGTTTTTCCGGACCACATCACGGATTCGGAAATAATTGGCAAGAACAATATAGATCATCAGAATCAAAAGGGAAACGGCAGATAGAATTAAAACAGTTGACGTATACATGTCTGTATATCCTTTGTCTTCCGCTTTTTCAGTCCAGCGCAGTTTTCTTATTCATATTGTCACAGGAAGGAGTGATTGTGTGAGTGACAAGCG
>CAJMAW010000188.1 GCA_905211485.1 uncultured Lentisphaeria bacterium
CAAATAGAAACAAACGAGATTTCTGTCAAAAAAAGCATTGATAGAGGTTCCCTAAATTATTGTCTTTTCCGTAAATGATGCTCCATTATAATCCCTGTTGATTGTACGGCAAAATCTGAAATCAGGAAGGACGTGATGACTAGAGAGGAAATCATCAAAGCGGTCAACCAGACTTTTGTGGAAATGCTGGAAATTCCCGAAGAGGAACTGAGTCCGGAAAAGGAATTCTTCAAGGATATGGGGCTGGACAGTCTCGACATGGTGGATCTGATGATCGGGCTCCAGAGAAAATTCGGGATCTCCCTGCGCCAGAACGAGGAAATCAGGAAAGTCGTCACGCTGGGGGATGTGTATGACTTTTTTGAGCGGATGGAGAAAAACCGTTCCGGAAACACGGCGGCGGATTCCCCCAGCGCCTCCTCCTGAACCGAGGGGGGGGGGCGAGCGCGAGAGAAAAGAAACCGACAAAAGTATTATAAAGATAGAGGAGGGAGAAAACGGCGGGCGTTATGCTGATTTCCGTTCTGGTTTATCTGCAAGTATTTGCGGTCACGTTTCTATACTGTGTCTGTGCGCTTCCTTTTCTGCTTGCGGCGTTGCTTTTTCATGGATTCCGGAAAGAAAGCTGTGCAGGAATCATTCGTTTTTTCATTGTCTGGTACGGGAGATGCGTGCTCCGGGTGGGGCTGAGTCCCTGGATCCGGGTCAGGTTCCGTGATTTTGCGGAAGAGGAACGTTTCCCGGCGATCTTCATCTGCAACCACCGTTCGGCTTCGGATCCTTTTCTGGCGGCGGTACTGAAGACATGCCGTCCGATTGCCCAGGGGGTCAACCGCTGGCCGATGCGCCTGCCCTTCTTCGGCTTTTTCGCCCGTCTGGGAGGATATCTGGATGCGACGGCTCACGGATATGAGGAACTCCGGATTCAGGTGGAAGCGCTTCTGAGGCAGAATACGCCGATCGTCGTCTTCCCGGAAGGAACACGCTCCGGGAACCGGGAAATGAATCAGTTTCACGGGCTTTTCTTCCGCATCGCAAGGGATCTGGGCTGTCCCCTGATCCCGGTGGCCATCGCAGGAAACGAACACATCCCCGACCGGAACTTCAGAATCTCAACAGGAAATATCCTCGTGCACAAACTCCCCGCACTGGACAGAAAACTGACGGAAGAAATGAACAGCTATCAACTCAAACGCCTCGTCCGCCGGATTCTCCAGGACGAAACAGCGAAAATGGATCAGGAACTGAAGAACTCATGAACGGAACTTATTTCCATTACCGCAGGGAAGACGACTTCCTCCCCGCTGACGCAATCGCAGCTCTTCAGGAACGTCTGCTCAGAGAACAGCTTCTCTACTGCAAAACGCATTCCCCCTTCTACCGGGAAGCACTCGCGGGACTCGACTGCGCGAAGTTCCGCCTTTCCGACCTTCCCGCTCTTCCCTTCACTTCCAAACGGAATCTGGCGGAAGAAGGCGCGGAACGCTTCATGGCGGCGCCGGCAAAGGATTTTGAAGACATCGTCTTTTCCTCGGGGACAACCGGAAATCCCTGCATGATCGCATATACGAAACATGACATGGAAAGACTCGCCTACAACGAACACCGCTGCTTTGCGGCGGCGGGCATGACTGCGGAGGATACCGTTCTCCTGACCTGTACGCTCGACCGCTGCTTCGTGGCGGGGCTGGCCTATTATCTCGGTGTCCGGAGTCTCGGAGCCGCGGCGATACGCAGCGGACTGAATACACTTGAAAGTCATGCGGAAATCATCCGCCGAGTGCATCCGAGCTGTCTGATCGGGGTGCCTTCCTTCCTGCGTCATCTGGGACATCATCTGAAGGAGAGAAAGGTGGACGCAAGTTCGGTGAAACGCCTGATCTGCATCGGGGAACCGGTGCGGGACGAGCAATTGAACAGCAGCGGACTCGGGCGTCAGCTTGAAGAACTCTGGAATGCGCCCGTGCATTCGACATACGCTTCATCTGAAATCGTCAGCAGTTTCTGTGAATGCACCGAGAGGCGGGGGGGGCACCTGCTGCCGGATCTGGTTCTTGCGGAAATCGTTGACGATGCCGGAAATGTTCTGCCTCCCGGGTCCGCCGGGGAACTGGTTCTCACACAGCTCCAGTGCAGGGGCATGCCCCTGATCCGCTTCCGGACGGGAGACATGACCTTCATCGACAACACGCCCTGCCCCTGCGGCAGGAATTCCCTCCGGATCGGCCCCATCCTCGGGCGGAAAGCGCAGATGCTCAAATGCAGGGGGACGACTCTGTATCCGCAGACCGTCTTTTCCGTCCTGGATGAATCGCCTGAAATTCTTGATTATTATCTGGTGGCGACGGGGGAAAATCTTTCGGACCGCCTGGAAATCGTCGCTGCGCCGAAGGAAGAGGGGCTCTCCATGCGCGCCGTATCGGAACGGGTGAGGGCGAAATGCCGTCTTTCCATTCCGATCACACTGAAACCGGAAGAGGAGGTGCGTGCCCGCATTTTTTCCGTCTCGCGGAAACCTGTCCGTTTTTTTGACCTCAGAAAAGGGAAAGGAAAAGGAGAAGAAAAGAGAGAGGGGAAAATGCCTTCTCTTTCTGCTATCAAAAAGCAGGAAGAGAGGAAAGAGGAAGGACGGACACAGGAATGAGCGGAGAAGGTGTATCGGGCACTTTTGACTTCAGCGATTCCGAAATCCGGCAGGCTGTCCGGGAGGGCCGTCTGCTTTCTCTTGAACTCGAGTTCACCCGTGCGTGCAATTATCTCTGTCCCTACTGCTACGCGGCGGAAGAAGCGGAAGATGCCGCGGCGGGAGCGGAAGAGACGGGGATGGATACTCGGGAAGGAGGAAGAACAGCCATTTCCTCTTTTTCCCCGTCATGCGTCTCAAGCGCCTCCGCCGGATTTCCGGCAAAGAAGGGGGAACTGAGCGGAGAGGAAATTCTGTCGGTTCTGAAACAGGCGGCGGCGCTCGGGGCGCGGAAAATCGTCCTTCTGGGAGGGGAACCATTGCTCCACCCGGATCTGACGGGGGAAATCAGCCGCATCCGCGAACTCGGAATGCATGCGGAGATTTTTACAAACGGATCTCTTGTGACGGAGGAACTTGCAAGGGAACTGCATCGTCTGGAATGCCGTGTGGCAGTGAAGCTGAACAGCCTGGACTCTTCCATCCATGACCAGATGACGGGGACACGGGATTCCCTCCGCACCGCGCTCCGGGCTCTCGAGATCCTGCAAAAGGCAGGTTACGCCGCAACCCCGGACCTGCTCGGAGCGGCAACGGTGCTTTCCACGCTCAATCTCCGGGAAGCCCCTGAAATATGGCGTTTCCTGCGCGAAAGGAAAATCCGCCCCTATTTCGAGTGCATGACTCCGCAGGGAAGACTTCTCGAACACAACGAACTGCTCCCGGCGCCGGAGGAACTGGAAAAAGTCTTCTGTGAACTGGCGCGCATCGACCGGGAATACGGATACGAGTGGTCTCCCCAGCCGCCACTCGCGGGACAGAAATGCCTGCGCCATCTGTATTCCTGCGTGGTAAAGAGCAATGGAGACGTCATCCCCTGCGTCGGCCTGGACTGCGTCATCGGCAGCATCCGGGAAAAGCCCCTGGCCGACATTCTGAAAAACAGCCGGATTCTCGCCAGACTCAAAGATCACCGGAAATACATCAAGGAACCCTGCCGCAGCTGCGACAAGGCAGAACACTGCTACGGATGCCGCGGGACCGCGTGGCAGATGACCGGCGATTTTCTCGCCGCAGATCCCTCCTGCTGGCGCAATGCGGGACGTCTTTCTGAAATCAGGACTCTCCCCGCCAATGCGAGGGAACTGATCCCTCACAAAGGGAAGATGGCACTGGTCGACGAACTGGTCAAACTCGGAGACGGAACTGGCGAAACACTCTCCCTCGTCCGGGACGACAATCTCTTCCTGGATGAAAACGGCTTCCTTTCCCCCGAAGCCCTCATCGAATATGCCGCCCAGTCCGCGGCGGCTCTCGACAGTTTTGAAAACAGCGGAAACATCTCCGGCGGTCTTCTCACAGGCATTCTCTCCTTTTCTTTCGGAGAAACCCGCGCCGCCCCGGGCGACCGCATCCGCGTCTTCCTCCGGAAAGAGGACGAACTCGGAGAATGGAACATCCTTTCCTTCCGGATTTTCAAAAACGGCTCCTCCCTCCTTCTTCTGGCGGAAGGAAAATTGAAACTTTGCATCCCCCAGCTTCCGCAGTAATTCCGCAGAAACAAAAAAGGGATTAAAGGGAAGGGTCACAGACTGAAGGACAGGGAAGAAAAAAAGAAAACAAGAAAAAGTGAAACAGAAAAAGTGAAACAGAATGCGAAGAAGGGAATACTGCGGATTCCGGATACCGTCTTTACGGCGCTTCTCTGCCTTCTTTTCAGTGCGGCGCTTGTCCGGCCGTCCCTCTCCGGAGGGGAGGACGAGAAGAAGATCATCAGCCTGACAAGTAAAATCAGGGAAGCGATGTCTCAGGTCACGAGCATCCGGGCGGACTTTGTCCAGGAGAAGCGCCTGAAACACTTCAGCCGTCCTCTGACCATCCGCGGGACCTTTGCCCTCGACCGGAGCGGAAAAATGGCCTGGCGCATTCTCTCCCCCATCCGATCCTGCTGCATCCTGGACTCTTCCGGAATCACACAGTGGGACGAGGAAAGCGGAAAAACCATCCGGATCGATGCAACAGACAATCCTTCCCTCCAGCTTTTTTCCGAAACCATGACCCGTTACTTCACTGGCGATTTCCAGACACTGGAAAACGGCTTTCTCATCACCACCGCCCC
>CAJMAW010000189.1 GCA_905211485.1 uncultured Lentisphaeria bacterium
GACCACCAGAGGATGGGGTCGCCAGGAGAAAACCACGGGAAAATACCACGCTGATAAGCCATTAACAGGCGCGCAGGGCTAAGATCGCCCCCCAGTGCCAGCAGGCCGTTAGGCTCACGTAATGCGCCTTCCGGGGAAGGGAAGGCTATTGAATGGCGAGAAAGCTGAACCAGGCGCATGACCGCAAAACGGAAAAGCTCCTCCCCTGGCGCGGATTCCGGAAGAAGAGCCACAAGTTCCGAATAAAAATTATTTTCAAGCACATAGACTGTCGAGGCCGGAAAATTCAGATCGTGCGACCAGGAAAAAAGCGAAATCTTGAAATCGTTCACATTCCTGAGATCGGTATGCAGCACACTCTTCCCGGCAAGAACGTCCTGCACAATGGAAGCGCTGAATCCGGGATTGTCCGGCAGATCCAGCCTCATGCTCCGGTCGCTCCACTGCCCGGTTTTGTCGTTGAAAAACTTCAGAATCAGGGAAAAGATCGACAATTTGTCCGCATCGCGTGTGATACGGGCCGTCTTCAGCGATTCTGCAGGAAAATCCGGCGGAATGACAGGCTTGTTGTGAACACGGACCGCATCCGCGACAACGCGTTTTTCTTTTTCCGTGAAATCCCCGGCAAAGGATTCAAGCATGATTTCAGCGCTTCTGGCCCCGTGGTCAAAGGATGCCGCATCGCGGAAAGTCCCGAAACGCCGGTACTGCTCAAAGCGCGACACATCATGAAACAAGGCCGCAAGCAGTGCACAGCGCCGCTCCTCCGCGGAAAAGACACCCCTGTTCTCATGCGCCAGAATCCACGTTGCGATCCGGAGCACATCCTGCGTGTGAAGGAACTTCATCCGAACAGGAAAGCCGTATGATCCGTCCGGATCCGCGAAGAGAGCCGCATAGGACTGAAAAGCCATGCATTCTCTCTTCAGCTCCGGATCCGCGGCATCCTTCCCGTCAGCATCAAAATGCCATTGCATCGCCGGAGGAGCTGCTGCCGGAGAAGCTGCTGCTGGAGACTCCGGAATCATTTCGCGTATTCCACGGAACGGGTTTCCCGGATGACCGTCACCTTGATCTGACCGGGATAATTCATTTCTTTTTCCACACGTGCACAGATGTCGCGCGCCAGCACCTGCGCCTGCGGCTCCGTGACCTTCTCCGGCTGAACGACAATGCGCACCTCGCGCCCCGCCTGCAGAGCAAAACAGGAGTCCACCCCCGGGAATTCCTGAGCAATGGATTCCAGCTGTTCCAGACGTTTCAGATACAGTTCCGTGGTCTCGCTCCTGGCGCCGGGACGGGATGCGCTGAGAGCATCGCAGGCGTTTGCAAGAATCGCGTAGATGGAAGTCGCCTCCACCTCTCCGTGGTGTGCCGCAACCGCGTTCACGACATCTTTGTTCTCCCCGTGTTTCCTCAGCAGATCCGCGCCGATGGCCGCATGGGTGCCTTCAATTTCGTGATCGACTGCCTTCCCAATATCGTGGAAAAGTCCGATCCGCCTGGCTTTCTGTTCATCGAGTCCGAGCTCGGCGGCAATGGTCCCCATGAACGCGGCGGTCTCAATCGAGTGCTTCAGCACATTCTGGGAAAAACTGTAGCGGAACTGAAGACGGCCGAGAAGACTGATCAGCGGTTTCGGAACTCCCTGAAGTCCGCAGTCCAGAACGGCCTGTTCGCCGACATCGAAGACTTCCTCGTCGATTTCCTTCCGGATTTTCTTGATGAGTTCCTCAATGCGGGTCGGATGAATCCGGCCGTCGGAGATCAGCTTTTCCATCAGCCGGCGCGCGGCCTCCTTGCGGAGGGGATCGAAGCAGGAAATGACCACCGCTTCAGGAGTGTCGTCTATCAGAATATTGACGCCCGTGGCGGCTTCCAGCGCACGGATGTTGCGCCCTTCCCTCCCGATGATGCGTCCTTTCATTTCATCGTTCGGAAGAGGAATGGTCGCGGTCGTGCGTTCGTAGGTGCAGTCGCCAGCATAGCGCTGAATGGCATAGATCAGGAGCTTCTGGGATTCGCGCTCGGCTTTCTGGCGTGTTTCTTCCAGAATGTCGCGGATCAGGATGCCGCACTCGTTTTCGACCTCGCCCTTGAGTTTTTCCAGAATCATGTTCTTGGCGCTTTCGCGGTCGAGCATGGAGATGCGTTCAAGTTCATCCACCTGGCGCGCGATGGTCTTTTTCAGTTCATCCTCCTTCTGGTTGAAACGTTCTTTCTGGGCGTCCAGATCGCGTTCCTTCTTTTCGGCGTTTTTCAGCTTTGCGTCGAGAGAATCGGCTTTGCGCTCAAGATTTTCCTCCTTCTGCGCAAGTCGTTTTTCCAGAGTCTGAACTTCACGACGGCGGTCTTTGAGTTCGGACTCCATTTCCTCCTTGATTTTGAGAGCATCGCTCTTCGCGGTCACACGGGCTTCGCGGAGAAGCTGATCGGCTTCTCTTTCCGCTTCCGCCTTCAGCCTTCCCGCGGCGGCGGCGATTTTTTCCCCCTTGATCTTCGTAAGTGCGAACTGAATGATGAAGCCGGCGATCAGTCCGCCCAATACGCCTGCAACGACATAGACCCATTGCATGACTGTCAATTCCTTTCTTTGTTTCCAGACGGCACGGAGTTGTTCTTCCTGCGCAGGATCCGCGTTTCCGTCACCACCAGGTCCAGGGGGACGTCATGAGAATCCGACGGCAGCGCGCCGCAGTTCTGGCATTCATAAAAAACACCGATTACGCACCCGGCTCCACCGGAAAGAAGACGGTCATATATGCCGCCGCCTCTTCCCAGTCTCCGGCATTCGCCGTCGAACGCCACTCCGGGCACGAGCCATAATGAATTCCTCAGCTCGTCCGGAGTGCACGGCTGCGCCTCCGGGCCGGGTTCGGGAATTCCCCACTTTTTTCCGCTCAGATCCTTCCATCCGGCGATTTTCGCGATCTCATAACAAGTCGTGCTCCGGAAACGCGGCAACGCTACAGTCCTGCCCGCATCCAGAAAACGTTTCATGATCCCGCTGAGGTCCGGCTCCGTCCCGTCGGACGCGTAAGCCACAAGAATGTTGAATTCCCCGAGTTCCGGAAGGGACTCCAGATTCTTCCTGATCGCATGGTCGGCGGTCGACCTCGCTTCCGCGCTCATTGCTTTCCGAAGCACGGTTTTTTCTTCCCGTATCCTTTGCTTTCTTCTGTCCGGCGTAACCATTCAGCTGCGCTCCCCTCCCCGGAAATCGCGCGGAAAAAACACGGCTCCGGAATGCAGGCGCGGCGGCTGCCGACGGGTGGGAAGAAACTGACTCATGACGGCGGCGCAATGATGAATCTCACCGGAAAATTCAACTCCACACTTCATTCCTGTGAAGTTCGTACCCCCAAACGGCGCACAGACTGATGACGCACCGCAGAAATACCTGACTCCCGAACGCTTCATGATTTCAACCCCGTTACATGAAGCCGATGCAGGAATCCAGACGCCATAAAAAACTTTGTCGGCGACACTCCGATTTCTCTTCCGGAAACGCCGGAACATTCAGACCGGCTCTCTCTCTCCGGAACAATCCCGGCTCCGAGAACTCCGGCCCTTTCCTCCCCCTTCTCCCGATTCTCCAATCCCGTAAACCGCTAACCGTGACTGACACCCGGATCCCGGACAAAAACAGAATCCGCAGCATTCACTGACATTCAACGATTCGGAATCTCATGAGATCATGATCTCCTGAGCTTATGATCTCACAAGCCCGCAAAATCATGCTTCATGCTCTCACAATCTCAAGAGCTCGAGAGACCGGAATCAGGCCAGACGCCTCTTCTCCGGGCATTTCCCAATCGAATATGTTGAAAACACCATAGGCTCCCTATGCGGAGCTTCCTGCAACAGCAAAAAACTAAAAAGTATTAAAAATAAATATATGTAAACGTCCCTGCGCGCCGCCTTTTTCCCTGCGGGCGAGGAACCCTTCCCACACAATACTTCCGTTTGATGAAAAATAAAAGCCCCTCTTTTTCTTTTTCCGGTTTTTTTTTCACAAATCGCGTATCTTTTTTTGTGAAAAGTACGGAAAAAGGAGAAAAACGATCCGGAGGAAAGAGAAGAGAGAATAAAACGGTGTTTCACAGCTTCTCCCTCAGAATCAGAGGGGGAAAGGCAGAACGGAAGACGGATGTCAGTTCGCTCCGCCGCAGGGAAACTCCAAACGGAGAAGCCGGATCATGCAGATCAAGCCGATACAAATCGCGGGAGGAATGATCACAGTTGCAGACCTGAATTGTCAGAACGTCTCTGCTCTTCCATGCGGCGCTTGCTCCAACGGGCCGTTCATACGGATCCGTCAGCTTCAGACGCCCCGGGACATGAAAGCCGAATCCGGCGCAGACTTCCTCCTTTCCCGTCTCCGTCTCGAAGACAAGGCGGCATTCTTTTCGCGAAAAGGACAGCTTCAGACTCCGGATTCCGGCGGGATTGGCATCCACTGCGAATTCGAGTTCTTCCGTTCCGTCCGGTCCGACGGCGGCGCCCGGCCCCTCCCCTGTCGGTCTCGACATCATCCCTTCCGCAGTCGGCACGGAAAGAGAACGGGAAAATTCCAGGAGCGACTCCTGCAGCACCGGATCCTCTGCCAACGGCGACGAGGCGGCAAAAGGAAGAAGCGTCTCCCGGAAGATTTCCAGAACCCTCCGGAGATTCCAGAGTCCCGCTGTTGCGGCAACGGCAATGTCCTGTTTCGGAAAAACCAGTGCGAACTGTCCCGCAAATCCGTCTGCCCGGAATCCGTCCCGTCCCATCCAGAAATGGCAGCCGTACCCCG
>CAJMAW010000190.1 GCA_905211485.1 uncultured Lentisphaeria bacterium
AACCAGCCTCTTCCTGCCGAAACAAGTCCGTGCGGAAAGACCCATTCCCGCAATTGCGGCAAGGAAAACCAGAAGAAGCGGAGGCGGTGTCTTGTACAGAAAGGCCAGAGGAAAGAAGAGTGCATGGCCTTCCCGGGAAACTTCTCCATCCAGAAAGCTCCATCGTGCCTGGGAATAGAAATACATGTGCAGGAATCCGTAAAGATAGGGCTGGGGAAGGATGTTTTCCAGCTTCAGGAAACGGACCGCTTCCGGAATCGGACCGCTGATGTTTCTGGCCTGTTCAAAGAGACGTACGGCCCTGGCGTCTTCCGGAATCGGAGGAAATTCCCTGCGCCATCCGTAGGCGGTCCAGATGGAGAGAAAGAGCATGATCGTCAGGATAACGCAGCCAAGCATGCAGACGCCCAGTTTCGGGAGCCTTTCCCTCAGAACGACTTTTTTCCCTCTCCGCAGACAAAGCTTCATCGGGGAACGCGAAAAAACTTTGATGAGAATCAGAATCACGAACACCGCCGCAATCACAGCCGCGGACATCTTGGAGAGAAAGAGCAGAGACAGAGACGCTCCCGTCAGAAGCAGATTCCACAGCCCTGGACGCCGCAGAAAACGGAGAAAGAAAAACAGCGACGAAAGAAAAAACAGCGACGATGCCATGTCCGCCGTCGCCAGCGGTCCGTTGGAAAGATACAGCGGATAAAAGACATAAAGCCCAAGAGTCATCAGGGCGGGTGTTCTCCCGCAGAGTTCCCGCGTCGCCAGGAAGATCAGGAACCCGCAGGCCAGACTCAGGAGAGACATGTTCAGACGGGAAAGGAAAAACAGTCTCTCCGGATAGACAAGTTCCGTTTCATGCTCCCCGTTTCCGGAAGAATCCGTCTCCGGTTCCGTTATTTCCCTGACTCTCCTGTCCGCGTCTTCATGAAAGAAGATGTGACGGGCGAAAGGGTAGGGGGCGCTGTGCAGCGTTTCCATGGTCCCTGAAGGCGGCATGGAGATTGCTCCGCAGATCGGAAGCGCGCTCCAGACCTGCGGGAAAACGCCGCTTTCCGGATTCATGGTGTGCCCGCCATTCTGCAGAATTTCCAGTCCGCCAAGGATATGGACGGGTTCATCAATGGTCAGATCATTGTTCCGGATGAATCCGATCATCAGGGCCAGATGGAGCAGCAGAAGCAGTGCGGCTGCGGGATATTCCCATTTCTTCAAGCGGAAACGTGTCATGGGATCAGGTCTTTCAAAATCATTTTCAGTTTATTCTGATCGAGATACCACCCCAAGATCGAGTAGTTGACATGAAAATCGGGAGGGCTGTTTTCCAGAATCCGTCTCAACAGTTCCGCCCGGAGGGACTGGTATTCCGAACAGGCGGTCAGGAGTCTCAGATCCGATCCGAGATCCGGCATCTCCCCTTTCCCGTTTTTCGCACGGAGCGCCTGATAGAAGATTCCTCTGAGTTCTCCGAGCAGGGCGGGATGCTCCAGCAGATAATCCGTGCGGGGATGGGCTCCGAAGCCGTGAAGATGCGTGGCGCTGAAAAGATA
Source organism: uncultured Lentisphaeria bacterium (assembly GCA_905211485.1). Taxonomy (GTDB): domain Bacteria; phylum Verrucomicrobiota; class Lentisphaeria; order Victivallales; family UBA1829; genus CAJMAW01. The sequence continues at coordinate 1,545 of CAJMAW010000190.1, forward strand.
GATGCCCGGCTCCATTTCATACAGAATTTCCTCCAGAGCCTCTTTTTCCCCGCCGGTTCCTCCATTGGAGGAGGGCGGCAGGAGGCGCAGATTCTCCAGACCCGCCGATGACGGCGGGATGGAACCGAAATAGGAAAGAAAAATTTTTGCTCCGGAAGAAGATTCCCCGGATTCGGAAGAGTTCTCTGCAACGGAAGAGTTCCACGCATCGGCGGAATTCCCTGAAACGGGCGGATTCGCCAGGGACTCCTCTGGTGTGAATGTGAAGCGGAGTTTTTCCTTTTCCAGGGTTTCTGCGATGTTTTTCAGATCCTGTCCCCAGTCGAGGGAACTGTCCACAACATGCCGGTACGCCCTTTCCGGACCGCCCGCTAGGGAACTGAAATAGGCGAGGGAATGCGGGTAGACCGTCATGCACTCCACCGCGTTCCAGACGCAGAGTGCTAGTGGCAAATACCGCAGCAGCCCTGTATCTTTTCCCCCTTCCTTCTTCTTTCTTCCAGCACGGAACAGAAATTCCGCTCCCAGTGCCGTGAGCGGGAAGAACACCGTGATTGCCGGCATCAGATGCCGGTATCCGATATTCAGATGTGAACTCAGGACCGGAATCAGAAACACAACTGTGAACAGCAGATAGGGAAGAGCCAGAAACGCTTTCTTCCTCCCGAAACGGCTCTTCAGAGACATCCCCAGCGCCGCCAGAGACAGAAGAAACGCAATCAGCAGAGGCGGCGGAGTTTTGTAGAAAAAGACCAGCGGAAAGAAAAGGGCATGCCCCTGTTCGGAGACTTTCCCGTCCAGAAAACTCCAGCGTTCGCGTGCATGAAAGCAGGCGTGCAGGAATCCGTAGAAGAACGGCTGCGGCAGGAGTTTGTCCAGGAAGAGGAGTTTTGCGGCTTCCGGGACGGCCATGTTCTTTGTGGCTTCCATTGCCTGTTCAAAGGAGCGTGCGGCGGGGACTCCGGGAGGAAGTTCCGGAAACTCCGCCCGGTATCCGTAAGCGGTCCAGATCGCGCCGAAAAGGAGGAGTGTCAGGGAGAGGCAGAGCAGCAGAAGACATGCCCCCTTCCATTTCCGGTCCGTGATTTTCCTCCTTCCGGAAAAGGGAAAGCGGATTTCAAGCGGACTCCTTGAACAGCACTTCAGAATCACCATCAGAAGAAGCACCGGTGCAATGACAGGTGCCGACATCTTGGAAAGAAACAGCAGACAGAGAGACAGCGAAGTCAAGCCCAGGTTCCAAAGCGTGATCCTCTGGAGCAGACGCTGAAAACTGTACAGGGACAGGAGAAAAAACAGCGAAACCGCCATGTCCGCCGTTACCAGCGGTCCGTTCGAGATGTAAAGCGGGGTGAATACATAAAGTCCCAGCGCCGCCAGCGCCGCCTTTCTTCCCGCGATCATGGTTCCCGCAAGATAAATCACATATCCGCAGAGAAGACAGAGAAGCGACATCATGATCCGGGGAAGTTCAAATACTCCGCCCGGCGTTCTTTTGCCGGGGAATTCCTTCTTTTCCCCGTCCGGAGAAAGTTCTTTCCCCGTTTTCTCCTGCATTCCTGAGCCGGTGCAGAGGAGTACATCGCGCGCGTATGCGTAGGGATTTCCGGAATAAGCCGTCTCCAAGGTTCCGGAAGGGGGCATAGAGATCCTTCCGCAGAGCGGGAGCGCACTCCAGAGTTGCGGGAAAACGCCGCTTTCCGGATTGACCGTATGCCCGCCGTTCTGCAGAATTTCGAGTCCTCCGAGAAGGTGGACCGGTTCGTCCACCGTGACGTCGTTTGTTTTCAGAAAGCCGAAGAGCAGCAGCGCCAGTATCAGGAGAAAAAATCCCGGAAGCGCATGGAAAAATACGGACTGGAGACGGGACTGCTGAAAACTCATTTTTTCAAGACCTCCCGCCGGATCCTGAACAGCTCGAAGAGGGAACGGAAGAAATCCAGCGGACGGACTTTCGACCCAGGCCGGTCAATCCAGGTCTGAAGCGGCAGTTCGCGAATAGCCCTGTCGAAGGGCTGTCCATGGAAGGAGCCTTTGGCCTTGACGCGTGCGATCAGTTCCACATCAAAGCACCAGGTGCTCAGGAAAGGACGAACGAAAAGCTCGCGGAGATCAGGAGAGCAGCGGAAGAATTTCGCCCCGCACTGCGTATCGTAAATGACGCATCCGAGCGTCCAGGATGCAAAGGTGGCGAAGATTCTTCCCGGATAGTGTCTCAGCGGCGAACGCCGGATGTTCCGCCCGAAGAGAGCCACACGGGACCCGATGACGATTCCGCAGTCTCCGCGGAGAAGTTCTTCCGTCAAAGCCGGGATTTCCTCCAGGGGGGTGGCGAGATCCGCATCGAGGAATCCGATGCAGTCGGGAGAGGGGAGAAGACCGCCTTCCGCATCTTCCATGGCCTGGAGAAAGCCGCGGCGGACGGCCTCGGCCTTGCCGACATTTTCGGGGAGGCTGAGCACTGAAGCGGAGTGTTCCGGGGAGTCGGTGATGATTTTCCGGATGAGAGAGGCAGTTCCGTCGCTGCTGGCATCGTCGACGAAGAGGAAGTGCGAATCTGGATGTTCCCTGAGCCAGGAGGAGAAAACATCTGGATCCATCCGTTCCGATTCGTTCCGGCAGGGGAATATGATACAGATTCTGGGCATGCTGAGTTTCTGTGTGTTTGCTTCAAGAAGGGTTTGGAGGGAATTCTAGCACAGAGGGGCATTTGAGTCAAGAGTATTCCGCCCGGCTTTTCAAAAAAAAAGGGAAATAAATCCGCGGCCCCCTTTTATTTCGTGTATGAGGTGTTACATTCCTTTCTTTTTGACGGATGTGTTTTCTGATGAATGAGAGGAAAGCGATTACTCGGCCATGGGTGAGAGTTTTGAAGCGAAACTGATTGCGGCGTCTTCCCGGGACGTCTTCCGGAAGGCGAAGCAGATTCTTCATGCGGGCGAACTTCTCTGCTGCCATGAGAACTCCCCGGGTGTTCTGCGCGCCCTCTTCCGGAATTCGCGCGGCTTCATTCACCGGACGGAATTCCGCGGATTCCCCAACGGTCCGTATTCCTTTGAATGCAACTGCGATCAGGAATGGCCCGGTTTCTGCCCTCACGCGATGGCGGCTGCGCTTCATCATTCCAAATACACGATCAAATACCGTCCGGAAGAGGAGGGGAAGGAGGCTCCGGCGCTCTATGCGGGGCTGAAGTTCTCGGGACTCCCCGAGCTGCTGACTCAGGCGCTGACTCCGTC
>CAJMAW010000191.1 GCA_905211485.1 uncultured Lentisphaeria bacterium
GAACCGATGGCAACCAGGGAATCCATGTTCGGCGCACCCCGGAGCAGAGTTCCCGCCCCGGATTTGAAAAATCTCCTGTTGATCAGCAGGATCGGCAGCAGAAGCAGAATCTGGACAAGCGCCCCCGGCAGACCCTGCGCCTTCCCCTCCAGCGCCTGGGGAAACGGCAGACAGAGCATCGTATGCATGGAAAGGTACAGAAGCGGAATCAGAAACAGAAGCGACTGAAGAAAACAACGTTTCAGAAATGCCGCTTCCCGGTCCGCTCTTTCAGAAGGAGTCGCCCTGCCGGATGGAGAAGAAGTCAGGCGTTTCCCTGCTGCCGTTGTTTTCCCGCCGCGATCTGCTGTCCGCGCGGAAGAGGAGAGCAGAGAGGAAGAAGAGGGCAGGGGCGAGGCTCCGTAACCCGCTTTTTCCACCGCGCGGATGATCCAGGCTTCCTCCTCCGCCTCCTTCTCATCCGGCCGGGAATCGCAGACGACGGTCATGACGCCCGTAATCAAATTGACTTCCACTTCCCGCACTCCCGGAACCTTCCTCACGGCCTTTTCCACATGATTCCGGCATGCGGCGCAGCTCATCCCGCTGATCTGGAACAGGTTTTTCTTCATTGCCACAGCAGCGCATCTCCTTCTTCTTCGCTTTCTTCCCCTCCTTCTCCAGCACCGCCTCCTCCTGCACGGGCGCCCGGAAGGACGGACAGACGTTCCTTATGCCATCGGGAAAGTTCCTTCCTGACGGAGACGAGTCCCCCTCGGGAGAACCGCTCCGCTTTCCGGAGACATTCCGGCGGATTCCGCCGCGGGATTCCGATGGAATGGATTTTCAAGAATCTTGATGGGAAGGATGTTTTCATCAAAATAAAATGGGTTTCAGGAAATTTCCATCAGGAGAAGCGCCTCCCGTCCGGTCGATGAACCGGGATGCACGCCCGCTTCGAGTGCGGGAGAACTGGCGTCTTTCACGGACGCATTGAGCATGTCGTCCCAGTTCCGGACTCCGGTGACGAGTGCGAAACGGTCTCCAAGGCGGTTTGCGGTTTCGATGGAAAAATATCCGCATCCCAGAATGGATTTCGATCCGCGGATCAGAAGAATGGTTCCGTGGGGAGTTCCGATTTCCACTGCGGAAAAGTTCTTTCCCCCGATTTCGAATTCCCGGGTTTTCATCATCTGCTTTCTGCTCCCGTCTGCTTTCTGTTCTCCCGTTGCAGATTTCATGCATGGGTGTCGTTTTCATGTCTGTCTGGGAATATACGGCTTTTTCTTCCCGATTGCAAGAAGAGAAGGCCTTCACTTTCCTCCTCTCTTCTGCGGAAAGGAAGAAGAATGGATTGTACGGAAACGGGGGCAGAACTCTTCCCCGGTCTCCGGAAGACTTGAAAGACGGATGAGACGGGAAAACTGTCCCTGGAAACTTGAAAAACGTCCGCTTCCCTGTATATTCCCCCAGAGAGGGCGAGACGGAAGGTCCCCCCGGGAATGAAAAGACGAGTCCGAAGCGGAAGAAAAGACCTGACCCTCTCCTGCCGGAGCCCGGAAAAGCCGGAGTCCGGGAAGACCGGAGTGGAGTCATACCCCTGACGGCGAGGATTTTTCGGACTCCGGGCGGGACCGCCGGTGCATAAACGCCCGCCGGACAGAAGCCCTCTGGCGGCGGACAGTTGCATTCATCACAGAGCCGTTCTTCACAGCAGTCCCGTGAAATGGGAACAAGTCATAGCGGGAAAAATCAAAGAAGAGGCGACATAAAAGTCAAACGGGGAGGGTATATTCAAAATGAAGACACAGCTCATCGGCATCGGGGCCTTTTCGCCTGAGACTGTCCTGACAAACGAGGAACTTTCTCACATGGTGGATACGTCGGATGAATGGATCCGGACGCGTTCCGGGATTCTCTCCCGCCATATCGCCGGGGAGGAGGAAAGCGTAATCAGCATGGGCCGTGCGGCGGCGGAGGAGGCGCTCCGGCGGGCTGGTGTGGCGGCGGAGGACGTGGGATGTATTGTGATGTGCTCCACTTCTCCGACACAGATTTTCCCCGCGGGAGCCTGTCTTCTTCAGCAGGCTCTGAATTGCAGAAAAGCGTTTGCCTTCGACCTTCAGGCGGCCTGCAGCGGTCTGCTTTACGCGCTTCAGACGGTGCGGGGACTGCTGGGGGTGATGGAAAACTGCCGCTATGCCCTGGTGGTCGCCTCGGAAAAGATGTCCGCCATGGTCGACTGGACAAGCCGCGACACCTGTGTGCTTTTCGGAGACGGCGCGTGCGCATTCCTCCTCGAACGCAACGACGGGCTTCCCGAAAGCTTTCCTGCGTGCGAACTGTATTCGGACGGGAAATTCGCAGACCGTCTTCAGATCCCCGCCGGAGGATCTCTGAAACCCGCCACTTCCGAAACCGTCGCGAATCGCGAACATTTTGTCCGGATGGACGGCAGGGTGATTTTCAAACAGGCAGTTCAGTGCATGTCCGAATCCGCCTCTTCCCTGCTGGCCTCTTCGCATGTCCGTCCGGAGGAAATCCGTTTCCTGGTGCCGCATCAGGCCAATATCCGGATTGTGGAAGCGCTTGCGCAGAATCTCGGGATGAAAGACCGCCTGTATGTGAATCTTCAGCATCACGGCAATACCTGTTCCGCTTCGATCGGTCTGGCTCTTTATGAGATGGCACGGGAGGGAAAAGTGAAAAAGGAGGATCTTCTGCTTCTCGTCACTGCGGGAGCCGGGCTCACCTGGGGTGCCATGCTGCTCAGATGGCCTTTCTGAGCAGCCTCTCCCTTCCGTCTCTCTTCCACAGTAGTCCCGCCGCCATTCCCTCCCCTCTCTCTCTTGCCCCTCCTGCCCCTGCAATGGGGGGTGAAGAGTTTTTCAAGAAAACAGGATCCCGGCTTGAAAAACAGCAGTTTCCATGCTATAGTACGGATTCCATAAAAGCAGGATTCCATAAGGCCTCCAATGCGGGAGAAGAGAGAGAGAAAAACCGCGGAGCAATGGGAAAACACGGGAAAATGACTGCAAACAATTATCAGATTGATATGTGTCGCGGACCGCTGTTCGGGAAGATCGTGCTTTTTTCTATGCCGCTGATGGTCACCTATATTCTTCAGCTGCTGTTCAACGCGGTGGACTTGATTGTCATCGGTCATTATGCGTCGCACGAATCCATGGCGGCGGTCGGGTCGACGATAAGTCTGAATAACCTTGTGGTCAATATGTTCATCGGGTTGTCGATCGGGACGAATGTGATTGCGGCGCGTTATTTTGGAGCATCCGACCGCCGGAACATGGGCCGTGCCGTCCATACGTCGATTACCGTGGCATTGTACGGCGGGGTGATTCTGATGCTTCTCGGTCTTGCGGTGGCCAGGCCGCTTCTGGTTCTGATGGGGACACCAGAAGATGTGCTGCCGAAGGCGTGCATTTATATTTGGATCTGTTTCTGTGCGATTCCGTTTATCATGTTCTACAATTTCGGCTGTGCTGTTCTGCGCGCGGTGGGGGATACACGCCGTCCGCTGTATTATCTGGTCGTCGCTGGAATCATCAACGTGATTCTGAATCTGGTTTTCGTGCTGTGTCTGAAAATGGACGTGGCGGGCGTTGCACTCGCCACCGTGATTTCGCAGGCGGTTTCCGCCGCGCTGATCGTCCGCGTCCTGCTCCGGACCGATGAACCGTACCGGCTGAACCTGAAGGATATGCGCATTGATTTCAGTATGCTCAAAAGCATGTTGTGGATCGGACTTCCCGCCGGGATTCAGGGGTCGTTCTTTTCCATTTCCAACCTGACCATCCAGTCTTCCATCAATTCTTTCGGGGCGCTGTGCATGGCGGGAAACACTGCCGCGCTCAGTCTGGAAGGCATCGTCTATGTCGGTTCTTATTCCTATCACCAGACGGCGATCAGCTTCGCCGGACAGAATTACGGCGCCGGGAAAATCGACCGCATACGGAAAAGCATTCTGTACTGCCTGATCTGCTCGACGCTGATCAATGCTGTCATGGGGCTGGGATTCTTTGCCCTGGGAACGCCGCTGCTTTCCATTTTCAGCACGGACCCGGAAGTGATACGCTGGGGCATCCTGCGGATGGAGGTGCTGTTCACCTCTTATTTCCTGTGCGGCATCATGGACGTGGTAAGCGGTGCGCTGCGCGGTCTGGGACATTCGATTTTTCCGGCGGTGGTTACGCTGCTGGGCGTCTGCGTACTGCGGGTACTCTGGGTGTTCTTCATCTTCCCGCTGCACCGTTCCATGAGCAACCTGATGCTGTCATACCCCGTTTCCTGGGCAATTACGGCGGCGGTCAACGGCGCATTCCTGTACTGGATTTGCCGGAAAATGTTCCATTCTTCGGATTTGAAACGTCCGGTTTGAACGAAAAAAGGCAAGATTTTCAGAATCCGGCTTGCAAGAATGCCTGAACTGTGGTATTTTATATGATGTATTTTTCTTAACCAAGGAGAGCTTTACAAATGAAGAAAGTAATCATTCCGACCAAACTGGACAAAGAAGTATCGCGCATTCTGGGCGATGCCGGCTTTGAAGTGGTTCAGAATCCCGAAAAGGCTGTTGCCGATCTGGCAGCGGAAAACACCGATGCGGAAGTCATCATTGTACGCAGTGAAAAAGTGACTCCAGAAGTCATGGACAAGCTCCCGAACCTCCGGCTGGTGGTTCGCGCCGGCGCCGGATTCGACAATATCGACACCA
>CAJMAW010000192.1 GCA_905211485.1 uncultured Lentisphaeria bacterium
GCCGGGCGGCTCCTTCCCCCCCCCCCAGCCTCTACAAAGAAAAAAGGAGAAAGGGAAGAAAAAGAAAGCTGCGGGGGATTCACCAGACAAAAAATCCGGGAACCTTACGGTTCCCGGATTGAAAAGAAAACACGTTCCTTTTTTTCAGCCGGACGCCCTTATTCCCCGGCAATCCGTTTTTTGTCCAGCCATTCCTTTCTCTTCGCGGCAAGAATGAAATCAATGTTCATCCATTCCTGCACGGCCTCCCGGAAAAGAAGATCCACATCGGCGGAAGACATCCCGCTCTTCAGCATCGGCAGATAGGAGGAAAGACGATCCTCCAGCGCCTTCACTTCAGCAAAGTAGAATTCCCTGTCGCCCAGTTCCGGATCCTTCCAGCGTTCCAGGAAACCGTTGGAGGCACTCAGTGCGCGGCGGTACACTTTCGCGGCCTTCACAGCGATTCTGCGTTTGATTGCATTCAGGTTCTCAGGCGTCAGATTCGCAAATACAATTTCGCCGAAGGTGGAAGGATTGTGCACGGAGTCGCTTCCGCCCCAGGAATAGCCGCCCTGCTCCCAGTGAAGGGCTTCAAAGAGCCATTTTGTCCCGTTGGAAGGAAGCTGATTGAAGTAGATCTCCCAGGGGACCTGAAGAAGCATCGCGACTCCGTCGTCCAGGACCTCGAAATCAATCTTCACCGTGTTATTGGACTGAAGCGAACGCCGGAAATCGGCATTGTTGTACTGAGTCGGGAAATCGCTGCCCATTCTGGAGGTCGGAGGCGGATCAATCAGATAACAGTGATACGGGGATTCCGGGCCTGAAGCCAGATAAATTTCAAAACCGCCCATCTGAGCGAGACCGTCGGCAATGTCCTTCGCCTTGTCGGACGGAGCGAAAAAGAAGAACTTCAGCCCGTCTTCGTCACAGGACGAGACAAAAGTGGTCGGGTTGAATTCCTTCCCTTCCTCTTTCTTCGTGACGACCCGGCCCGTCAGAGCCGCATCCGTATCCAGAAGGAACTGAAGATTCTTCCCGTATTTCCGGTCCAGCACGCCATGGTTCTTCCGATCCTTGAAATAAGGGGAATTGAGGAAAGCCGTAATGTCTTTCGGGCCATGCGCAAGGAAGGTGCAAGGAATCGAGCGCCGCTCATTGTGAAGCATCATCTTTTCACGTTCCGCATCGAGGAGCTTTGCGATATCGAAGAATTTCATCTCCATCGCAATCTTGCCCGCCTCCAGAAGCAGATCCGCCTGTTTCCGGAGAGGAACCTTCTCCTCGGAAGAAGCCTGGATCACATTGTTGATTTTCCCCAGAATGCCGTTCGCCGATCCCTTCGAGTCGATCAGAACCTGCATGAGGCGGCAGCGGGTACGGAGATCCGGTGTCAATTCCTTGACTTCCAGAAGACTGTCCAGATTTTTCTTCAGCGCATTGAAATCCAGAGCCGCCGAATTCATCGAACAGAGAGACTGGAGAAGCTTGATCTTGTCTCTCGGATTGATGGAAGGATTCTCCAGCTGACGCTCCGTCACCCATTGCTGATATTTCGGATCGTCAAGGGCACCGGCTCTCCGGTAATCCCAGCCGGTCAGACGCGAAACATAATGATAATATTTCGGATTCTCCTTCACGATGGGAATCAGGTCACGATCGGCGATCTTCATGATCTCAAGGGGTTCGCCCGCATACGTCGTGCACAGTCCGACCGCGGCGCGGGCACGCTGATCCGGGGCGTTCTTCGTATCATTGATAAACGCCTCATAATTTTTCCGGGCAGACTCTATTTCCCCGTTTTTCGACTGGAAGTCAGCCAGGTCGAGAAGGGAGCGCCCGAAAGAGGCAAGACGCTTTTCTATTTCGGCGTTGGAAGCGCCGGAAGCCTTCATGCAGTCAAGAATCCGGTCTTCAAGTTTTTTCTTCGCATTCACATTTTTGTTCAGGAATCCGCCCGCGTAGAGCTTGTCGTATCCGGCAAGCGCCTCCTTGTATTTCAGCTGGCGCTGCTGGCAGATGAAATAATTCAAGTCCGCTTCGGCAAGTTCTTCGGGGGTGAGATCTTTCAGTTTCCGGGCGGTCTCCAGAAGAGAATCGGCGGTTTTGGTATCCATTTTTTCCAGGAAACAGTCCGCCAGTTTGGAATAGGCGGCAATCCTTTCCGGATTCGGGGTGTCGGCCGACTCGGCAATGGCGCGGTAGATTTCCGCAGCCTTGTCGATTCCTTCCGTGTGGTAGGAGGCGAAGGCACCGTTGAAGTTGCTGTGGAAAAACATCTCCGCCTTCCGTTTCAGGACGGTCAGTTTTTCAGCGGGAGTGAGTCCGTTCAGTGCGTAAGCCTTGTCGAACACCGCGGCGGCATCGTCAAAACGAGCCTTCCCGGAAAGCACGCGGGCAAGATCAAAATAGGCGTTCATGCGCTGGGCGGGAGTCGCATCCGCGGCTTTCTGAACAAGTTCACAGGCTTTTGCAGTTTTATCCGGATCATTCGTCCGGGCCGCATTCTGCGCGTCCTTGATCAGCTTCAGCGTTTCCGCGGAGGGACCCGCCTTCTTCGCCGCGTTTGCAGCAGCGGGCGCGTCGGCTGCATCAAGGCAAACAGCGCCGGTCAGAATGGAAAGCGACAGGAAGAGTCCAGCCGCAGAAAAAAAATTCGCTTTCATTATTTTTCTCCCTTCATGCTGAGGAGCTTGAGAATGTAGTTGATCATCTCCGCACGGACCTGGTTCAGATCCATTTCAGAGGCATCGAGCAAGGCGAGGAACTGAAGAGCCTTGCGGGCTTCGAGCTTGCGTTCGGTGTCGTTGGAACGGTTGGCTTCGTCGGCAAGCATTTTCAGTTTCGTGGCATAACGCATGTCATCCACTCCCTCGCGGAAGCCCTCATACTGGAGAGTATCCACCAGCCCGCCGCGGTTCAGATACGAGACCACCATCGGCTTGTAGAGTTCCGAAGCCAGGTCGTTCCACGGCCCCAGTGCAAATTCATAATTGTACACCAGACTCAGATTGTTCAGATATCCCAGCAGACCGTGCTGACGGCGGATGAACTGCGGGTTTTCCGATCCGGTATGCTGAGTCGCGTAAAATCCGACGTACTTGTCGCCGATTTCATTCCACGGCCGGATTCTCTCCTGTGCATCCGGCGCTCCTCCCATCGGATAGAAGCCATACGCATAACCGCCTTTGTACAGCAGGGCTTCATGTCCGGCGCAGCCCATCCGGATTCCATAGTCGATCAGATAACGGAAGAAGTTCCGGTGCGTCGCCACAAACGCGGTGCCCTGCTCGTCTCCGTAGGACACCAGAATATCATTATGCCCCAGATGCTTGTTGTAGAATTCGCTGGTCTTCCGCGCACCTTCCTTCGCCTTCATGTAATCATCAAAGGAAAGACGTCCGCCGAAATTGCGCGCAAACCAGGGGATGAAGCTTGTCCCGAGGAAGGGTTTCGTTTCAAAACCCAGCTCCCGGACCAGTGCAAAACTTTCCTCGTCCTGATCCACCCACGGATGGGAAATCCCGTGATTCCGCAGACTGATCAGATACTTCCGGTAAAGCTCCTTCGCAAATTTCCTGTCCCCTCCGCTGATAGGGATCAGACGGCTGAGGGTCGTCCCCCCCATGAAACTGACAATGATCGGTTTGTTGATGTCGTAATACGTTTTGGGCAGCGGCAGTTCAAACGGAAGAACCCGCAGAGCCACGGGAATCTTCGTCAGAACGTTTTTCCCGGATGCCACCGTGATCTCCCCGCGGTAAACACCGGGTTTCTGATCCTCCGGAACCTGAACCGTGGCAAAAAACTGTTTAAATTCTTTCGGTTCAAGCGTCACCGGCTGAAGCGTTTCCGCATCCATGAAATCTTCCGCGGCAGGACGAAACTTCAGCGGATCCAGATGCTTCGGCGCGGAAATCCATTCATAACGGACCTTGCCGTCCTTCCCGCGGACACGCGCATAATTCGCCTCTTCCTTCCTGTCCACCAGAATCATGTTTTCATCATGAAGAAGCAGCTCCGGCACCAGTTTCAGGCCGAAATCCGCAAAATAGCTGTTCCAGGCATTGCCGTTCTGGTACCAGACCTTCACAACCTTCAGATCAATATGGTCCGCGGGAATCGCAGTCCCGTCCGGCCCCTTCAGCGCAGAAGCCTTCAACGTCACATCCTTGTTCCCTTTGAAGGAATACAACTGGAACGAGGCGGGCTCGAATTCCCCCCGGGCGGCGACAATGCGCAGTTCGCCCTGAAGTTCACCGTCACGGGGATATACGTCCGGCATCCGCATGATGTCGCTCATGGCGGGCACCGTGTAGTAGACAACCCCCTTGTCGGGAAGGGAGGCTTTTTTCAAATCTTCCTTCACCTTCGCTTCATTTTCCGTGATTCGTCTCCCGGCAAGCTGTTCCTGCATGCCGGCGATCGGGTTTTCACCCGCCGGGAGCAGAGCGGCAGTGCCGAGGAATAACGAACCCGTTACTCCTGCGATCATACCTCTGATGTGTTTTCTCATCTTTCGCATCCTGCAAATGATTTATATTTCTGATGGGGGGGGACCATTACTCTGATGAGAGTATACTATCACAGAAACAGATTCATTGCAAATTAAATAAAGGATTTTTAACACGAAATGGCGGAAAAAAAGAAGGGCGCCTCTATTTATTTGAGGGGGAATTGAGTTTGTAACAGGAAAAAGAA
>CAJMAW010000193.1 GCA_905211485.1 uncultured Lentisphaeria bacterium
CGCTCGCACGGGAGACAAATTCCACGCGCAGCTCCTGAATCCGCGTCCCGGGATTGTAGCGGCTCAGACGCACCAGCCCGGAATCAATCACAAAACGGATCCCCGGAATCGTGAGAGACGTTTCCGCCACATTGGTCGAAAGAATAATCCTCCGTTTATTCCCGCGCTGGAAAATACGTTCCTGTTCTCCAGAGCTCAGTCGGCCGTAGAGGGGAAGAATTTCCGTCTGCGAAAGGCCCCGCCCGTTCAGAAGTTCCGCAACGGAGCGGATTTCGCGTTCCCCGGGCAGAAAGACTAGAATGTCGCCGCGCGGATCAAGCTCCTCCAGAAACGCCGCCGCGCGGGAAACGCTTTCGGGAAGATCTTCCTCCTCCTCCGGTTCCAGGTAACAGTCCTCCACAGGGTACAGGCGTCCTTCCACTTCTATGACAGGCGACCCGCCGAAAAAATCTGAAAGGCGTTCCGCATCCAGTGTCGCCGAGGAAATGATCACGCGCAGCTCCTTCCGCCGCGGCAGAAGCAGTTTCAGATATCCCAGAAGAAAATCAATGTTCAGGGTGCGTTCATGGACTTCATCCAGAATGATGCAGTCATACTGTCTCAGGGCGGGATCATCGCGGATTTCCGCCAGAAGGATGCCGTCGGTCATGAATTTGACAACGGTCGAATCACATGTCCGGTCGTCAAAGCGCACCTGGTAGCCGATTTCCTTTCCGCATTCGCAAGCGCATTCCCCGGAGAGTCTCCGGGCGAGTGCGGACGCGGCAATCCTTCTCGGCTGCGTGCAACCGATCCGGCCTCTTCTCCCGTATCCGCATTTCAGCGCCACTTTCGGGAGCTGCGTGGTTTTCCCGGATCCCGTGGCTCCGCAGACGATCACCACTGAATTCGTTTTGAGCGCCTCGCCGATTTCAGAAGCTTTCGCCGAAACGGGCAGTTCCTCCGGAAATTCGCATTTCAATTTCTCCGCATGAGGGAAGAGCGAGCGTTCCGCCGCACGTTCCAGAGAGGAAAGGAAACGGACCGTCTCCTCCGTGGAGAAAAGGCCGGATGCGGCACCGGGCCCGGTGCCGCCTTTCCCGGAGGAGAATTTCTTCCATTTCCGGTACTGCGGCAAAAAACGGGTGCGGTCCGTATAACGGAGTCTGTCCCACAGGGAGAGGATCTTCCTGCGGGTCTGACCCGGATTGCCGAAGCCTTCCGCAGCGCCGCCGCTGCAAGGAGGGGGGGGCTCATCTGCTGCTGAGAAGGGGGCTGTTGACATGGATTCCTGGACTCGCCGTCATGATGAACTGAAAAAAAGAGAGAGTGTGGAATATAACACGTCCGGCGCGGCTCCGCAAGCGGCGGAATGAAGAAACTCCCCCTTCCCCCCTGCAGAGTTTTTTCATGCGCGATCCCCCTTTGCCGCTCCTCCGGAAATCTTCTCTCTCCATTGAAACAGGGAAGATGGGGGAGAGGGAAGAAGATGGCTCAGAGCCAACAGGAGACCTGGCATCCGGTGAGTCTCAAAAGCTTCCCGGAAGGTCTGAGCATGATCAAATACAGTCTGGACCGCCTCTCGTCACCGGACAGGCGGAAGAGAACAAAGAAGGAACGGAGAAAAAACGCCCTATTTATCCAGATTGAATATGTTGCCGACAGAGTTGTATGTAATCCCGGATCCCCAGAAATGACGGGCGACGGTAGTGGAAGACTCATTCACATAATGTCCATCATAAAAAATCAGATTGTGGGTTTTGGAACGATGGCGGCCGATGGTGAAATCCTTTTTGAAATCGTCTTCAGAAGTGTCCGTAAGTTTACCCGGCTGGACATCATATCCGCCGGGGACCACGGTCCAGTTGCCCGCAACCTCGAAAAAATTCACCGTCATAGCAGGTCTCCGGATGGAGGAAAACGGACGGCCGGGGGTGAACTTCTTGGTGCTGTCATTTCTCACATACATCACATTGGCACTGTTGCAGCGGTAGTGCCCGCGCTGATAATAAATTGCCGTGCTCTGAAGAATCATCGGGGAGGAGGGACAAATGAAAACCGGGGAAATTTGTTTGGTTTTAGGATTTATCGGAGTTCCCCTTCCAAGTGAACCCGAATCCAGATGCAGATAATCTCCGATTTTCTTGGACCAGAAGTTCCGGCTGGTTCCCCAGCCGTCAATGTCGTCACAATAGGGCAGAATGGCGCCGTAATCGCTGATATACTGCTGGGACAAAAGATAAAACTGCTTCAAATTGTCGGAACAGCTCATCATACGGGCGGATTCCTTTGCCGAACTCAGCGCGGGCAGAAGAAGCGATGCCAGAATCGCAATAACCGCTATCACCACCAGAAGCTCGATCAGCGTGAAGCAATGAGGACCTCTCCCCTCCCCCGGGGGAAACACGCGTACGGACAAACCATTTTCCCTGTCAGAACAGACCGTGACATTCATTCTGCATTCTCCTGAAATAGATGGCAAACTTTTGAGGTTTCATTCTTATTCATAAATCGGCATACCTGTGCTCAGCGTCCCGTAAACCATGTCCCCTCTGGAAAGCCAGCTGCCTGGAGTCGGCATGGGAACTGTCCCCACATGAAAATCCGCATACAGAAGATTCGCCGACAGCACATGACGGTGATATCCGACTCGGCATGGGGACCCGTTCACCATCGTTTCCGACGCACGGACAATATATGCCGACTGCGGCGTGTTCACATAGATCGGATTCCCCAGCCCGTCCTTGGCTCCGTCACAGAGCACCAGAGTCCGGGTCGGCTGTTTCAGGCGCGTCAGCGGAACGGCATACATCTTGAGGGCAATCCCCTGATTCAAACTGCTGTGGGCAACACTGAAAGTATAAACATCTATCATTGCGGTCGTCTTCGGCGCGGAAGGGCAGGAAGCAACTCTAGTCAATGTTGCCTTAGGCAGATATTCCTCCATGAAAACATCCGGAGTGGGATAACGAAACGTCCCCCCAGCGTTCTTGTATTCAGGCTGAAAAGGAACGACATAGGCATTGTAGTCGTTTACATAGATCGCCTCGATCTGCCCAATCTGCTTCATATTGGACATGCACTGTGTCCTTCTGGCCATTTCACGCGCATTGCCCAGCGCGGGAAGAAGCATCGCCGCCAGAATCGCAATGATCGCGATCACCACCAGAAGTTCGATCAGCGTGAAAGACTCCTCCCGGGAAAACGTTCTTTCTCCCCGTTTCCTCTTCCTCTGCAAGCCCGTTTTAAAGAAAATTCTGCTGTTCATCATCCTCAATTGTCCGTTTTCTTCATTATTCTCTAGCACTATAGCAGGATGTCAGACTCGACTCCGTCCAGAAAACACCGGATTTTCGTTTTTTCCCCATTCAAAGTTCAAAATGCCTCGAACACCGGAAGCGATTCCGCCGATTCTCTTCTCACATAACTGCACGGGATACGCACACAGGGGCGGTATTCCCTTTTCTTCATCAAATCCAGCAATTCCGCTGCCAGTGCGGAAGCGATTTCCCTTTTCGGCAGATCAATGCTGCTCAGGGCCGGAACCGTGTATCCGGCAGACACCGTATTGTCGTAACCGACGACTGCCATATCGCCCGGAACCTTCACTCCCGCTTCGTGGCAGGCCCTGAGCACTCCCCGGGCGATCTCGTCATTGTAACAGAACACGCAGTCGGCCTTTTCTCCCATCTTCTGAAGGAACTGCTTCATTCCCAGGTATCCTCCCTGCACGTCCGCACTCACCCGGATGTGGCGGATCGCCACGGATCTCTTTTCCCATTCCCGGGCATACACGCGGCAGCGGTGAATCTCCGCAGACGGCGCCAGAAGAAGCGGACGGCTCCGTCCGGAAAGGCAGAAACTGTCCACCATCTCCGCTATGGCAGCGGAAGGATCCGAACGCACGGAACGGATCCAGGGAACCTGCTGTTCCTCCTCCCCGACTTCATCCCCGTCAAACAACACCAGGGGAAAGGAGGCGGAACGGTTCTCCGAAAGCCAGATCTCCCGGCTCCAGCCGAACGCCACAGCGCCTGCCACATTCAGCTGACGCAGCAGTCTCACCGCCTCACACGTCTCCTCATCGCTGTTGCTTTCCGATACATACACAATGTATCCGTGCATGCGGAACTGCTGCAGAAGTTCATGGAACAAGGCCGAAAAAAACGGATTTTCCATCGACGGAAACAAAATGCCGATCAGATTGGTCTTCCCGTGACGCAGCATCCGCCCCGCAAGACCCGGCTGATAACCGCATTCCTCCGCAAAACGAAGCACTTTTTCCGTCACTTCCCGAGAAATCCGGGATTCCCCCTTCAAGGCCATGGAGACTGTCGCCTGAGAAAGGTTCAATGCTTCTGCGATTTGTTTCTGGTTCATCTGAGAAGAAATCCTGCCTTTTTTATTTATACGTATAAATTATACTGCATTTCCTTTCCCTTGTCAATACCTCTTATCCGTTTCCAATCAAAAAGAAATGTTTTTCAAACATGGATTTTGGCAGAGAGATTCTCCCATTGTCTTCTCATCGAATGGGCTGCGTTCATTTTCCCTTCTGTATGGAAGGATTGCCGACTGCCATTCCCGTCCAGCCGCTGCGACGAGCTGGATGAGCTGCCGGACGAGTATTGATTGGAGGAAACACTATGGAAAAA
>CAJMAW010000194.1 GCA_905211485.1 uncultured Lentisphaeria bacterium
TGAACAATTGGCACCGGGGAACTGTCCCGGAGTACCCGGTCGCTTGGAAACCTTTGAAAAGATGAAATAAGTTTTCAGTTTGTTTTTGTCTGAGCTGAAGTTATGGCACGTCAATGATTTCAACTCAGACTTTTTTGAAAGGTACGATCATGATCATCCAGCAAGATCTTCATTTGCATACCCACTTGTCATTATGCGCCTCCCCTGACTCCAGCGTTGCAAAATTCGCGACGGCGGCGACGGAGCTCGGACTCACCGCAATCGGTATTTCCAATCACTATCGTGAGGCAGGAATCCCCGGCGGCGACCCCTTTTATGAAATACAAAATTTCGACCACATTTCCTCGGAATTCGCAGAGATCGCAGCACAAAATACTCCGCAGTTGCGCATACTTCGCGGCGCGGAGGTTGAATACTCCCCGGAAATCGGTGATGCGGCGATCTCGCCGGAACACGCCTCAAAGCTGGATTATGTGCTTTTCACCAATTCCCACACCCATCTTACAATGCCCAAAGCCTATTACGACGACCGCCGGAAACACGCACATTTCATGCTTAACGCTTATCTTGATATGCTTAACGGACAAGTCGCCGACAAGATTACCGCAGTGGCACACCCGTTTGCCGCAGTCTGCTGCCCTTATGATAGAGATTTACTGCTGCCGCTCATCAGCGACCACGAATATATGCAATGCTTTCGCCAAAGCGCGGAGCATGATATCGCGCTTGAGATAAATACTGATCTGTGGAGCGGTTACAAAACCTTGCCGGAACTTTGGAACAGCGAAATGATGCGTATCTTCAAGTTAGCCCGCCGCTGCGGCTGCCGCTTTACTTTCGGCTCTGACGCCCACAGGTCGTCATCCTGCTCAAGCATTCGCGTCGGTTATCTGGTCGCCGCGATGCTTGAGCTGAGCGAACAGGACATCAAAAGGATCTGACCCGAATGCCGTCTTTAAAACAGAATCGCGCCTCGACATTTCTCTATTATGATCGTCCGGCAGAGCATTGGGAAGATGCATTGCCGATCGGCAACGGCCGGCAGGGAGCCATGATATGGGGACGAAGCGAATACGAGACCTTGTCGCTGAACGAAGACACCCTGTGGTCAGGTCTGCCACATCAGAGCTGCGATCAAAAAATTTACGATAATCTGGCCGAAGCCAGACGCTTGGTGCGCGAACGGAAATTTCAGGAAGCCGACAAATTCGTCACCCGGAATTTCCTGAGTAACCAAGACAGTTCCAGCTACCTTCCGGCCGGCCGGTTGAGGTTGCATTTCAATCATCCTGGGGCAGTGACCGATTACACCCGTTTTCTTGATCTGCAAACCGCAATCGCCGGAGTGGAATATTGTGTGGGTGGTGTCCATTTCAAGCGCGAACACTTCGCTTCTGCTCCCGACCAGTTGCTTATCATCCGCATTACAGCCGATAAGCCGGGCATGATTGATTTCAGCGCCGAATTTGAAACCGATTTCTATTGCAGCAGCTTTGTCTACGGTCACCAAGCCGATCACACTTATCTGGACTGCGACTGCCCGTTTTGGTATCGCTACAGTGTTATGATCTGGAAAAACGCGGCCGAAGTTTCCGGTATCCATTTCCGCATGGCCCTGAAACCAGTCGTGAAAAACGGTCAGATGACGATTGCGTCCAACGGCACGGTACAAATATCCGGTGCCGATTGCGTGACTTTGTTTTTGTCGATCCGCAGCAATTTTGTTTCTTACAACCAACTTCCGGCGGCGCCGGAATGCGTTGTCGACAAGTGCCGACGCGACCTCACCGCCGCCTCAAAATCATATGAGCAGTTGCGAGATGCCCATATTCAGGATTATCGGAGTTATTTCACGCGCTCCATTCTGGATATGGGACAGAACACAGATAACGAGGTGCCGACCGACCAGCGGCTGCAGAAGTGTCAGGATTCAGGCGTAATCCCGCCGGAACTGGCGGCGCTGCTCTACAACTTCGGCCGCTACCTGCTGATCTCCAGTTCGCGTCCGCAGACGCAGGCGGCCAATCTCACCGGCATTTGGAGCAACCAGCTTTTTGCGCCATGGGGAAGCAACTATACCATCAATATCAACACCGAAATGAACTACTGGCCCGCGGAATGCACCGGATTGTCGGATTGTGCCGAACCATTGTTTCAACTGATTCGTGAGTGCGCGATCAAAGGCAGAGAAGCCGCGCGTGAGCTCTACCATTGCGGCGGTTGGTGTCTACACCACAACACCGATCTCTGGCGCTATGCAGCTCCGGCCTCCGGTATCGCACAGTGTGCGGCCTGGCCCATGGGGGGCGTGTGGCTCTGCCGGCATTTGTTTGAACACTATCTCTACACCAACGATATTGATTTTCTGCAAGCTCATTACGATATTTTACGCGGTGCAGCGCAATTCCTGCTGGATTACCTGACTCTGGAACCGGACGGGACGTTGGCAACCAATCCCTCCACCTCGCCCGAAAATTGTTTTGTCGATCCGGAAACCGGCAAATTTGTGGCGGTGAACTCCGGTACACTGATGGATATGACACTCACGCGGGAACTCTTTCATGAAATACTTTTCTGCATTGACAGGCTTAAACTTAACGATACGATCAAGGAACGTATCGAGACCGCGCTGCCGAAATTGCGCAAGCCGGTGATCGGCAGTCACGGCGAACTGTTGGAATACAATGAAGACTTTGAGGAAATGGATATCCATCACCGCCATTTATCCCACCTCTACGGCCTTTATCCGGGATCGGAGTTTTTTGAAGACAGAACACTGCTTCAGGCAGCGCAAAAATCACTGGAGCGGCGCGGCGACGTCGCCACCGGCTGGGCCATGGCCTGGCGCCTGATTATGTGGGCACGGCTGAAAGACGGCGAACGCGCCATGGTGCTGATGCGGGAATTTCTCAGGATCGCCGAGTACAACCACGGCAAGACTTCGCTGGTCGGAGGCGGCATTTACCGCAATCTGTTCTGCTCGCATCCGCCGTTTCAGATCGACGGCAACTTCGGGGTGACGGCAGGGATAGCGGAAATGTTGCTGCAAAGCCATCGCGTTACCGCCGACGGCACACCCCTTATTGAAATCATGCCAGCCTGTCCTCAACAGTGGACGCATGGCAAGATTACCGGATTGCGGGCACGCGGCGGTATCATGGTAAATCTGTCATGGGATTTTCCGGTGGTCACCTTGAAACTGACTGCTATTCAAGACACCGAGGCTGAAATCGTTTACTTGCAGCATCGTCGGCGGCTTTTGCTTCCTGCAGGGAAACGCCAAACGCTGGTCTATCCGGAGTTCAACTAAGGTTTTTATTATGAGTTTATTAGGAGTTGTTCTGGTTTTTTTATCCGCGTTTCTGCATGCCGATTGGAATTTCATCAGCAAGAAATGCCACTCGTCGGCCGCGTTTTTTCTTTTCATGTCCATCAGCAACGCCATCCTGTGGTCGTGGGCGCTGTGGGCTTATTCCGATTTATGGACTGGATTAAGCTGGAAATTCTGGCTTCTATGGGGAGCAAGCAGTCTCGCGGAATGCATCTACTGCGTAGGATTGGCCCGCGCCTATCGCGTTATGTGTGCTAAGTTGCGGGAAAATGGTTTGATGAGTTTGTAAAAACGGGTAACACTTTTCTCTGAACAAGGAGGAAGGTGTGAAATGAAAGCAGCACCGGAAACTGGGCCGAATCGGAGTGGAACCCGTTATTCGGCGGCCGACAAGCTCAAGGCTGTGAAACTCTATTTTGAAGAAGGTTATCAGGCCAAAGACATCGCACGGGAACTCGGAATCGGGAAAAGTTCCCTCGGAAAATGGATCCGCGAATACCGTGAAAAAGGTTCTGGCGCTTTCACGTCTCCGCCGGCAAGTTGCGATATGCGATCATCGATACGGTACAGCCGGCGGCAAGCTGCAATAATATGTTATGGCCCCAGAACAATTGGACACCATGGATATCCGGAAACCGACAGCATTGCCGTGCAACATTATGAGACGCCGATCAGCGAAGCGCTGGCAAATACCGTTTCCCCCGGAACAGTGTCTTAACGCGCAGGCGGCGTTTAATGAATTTTCCGGCAGAAATCCTGCCGGGCTTTGACTGCCGTTTTTTTATCGGCGTCGGAAATCAGAGTGGATTTTACAATACCTTGGAACATAACCCTAAAATTCAGGAGTTTTTCATGAGTGAACAAAAGAAAATCAAGGTGGCGGTGATTGCCGCCGGCAGCCGCGCACGGCTCGTTGTGAAGAACCTGCTGCGCGATTCGGAACGCAATGTAGTCATAGCTTCGGTGTTCGACCCGGATCAGGCCGTGATGGAAGAAGCCATTCTCCAGCACTGGAATTCTCCGGAGGCGAAGCGCTGCCGCAGCAGCGAAGAGGCGATCAATACTCCCGGAGTGGAATGGGTGATGATCTTCTCGCCGAATGCGCACCACAAGGAACACATTCTGCAGGCATTCGCCGCCGGGAAGCACGTCTTTACCGAAATCTTTCGAAGAATCGGGATTTTTATCGTCTTCTTCGAGATATTTGAAAAGTTTTGC
>CAJMAW010000195.1 GCA_905211485.1 uncultured Lentisphaeria bacterium
ATTCTTTTTCCTGTTACAAACTCAATTCCCCCTCAAATAAATAGAGGCGCCCTTCAGTATTTGCCCCTCCCCGTTCCGGGCAATGCCGGACTTCTCACACTCCCGCTCCCCCGGATCACGGTTTCAGACGACGGGGAAATCCATGCATCCCGATGGTCCGGGGGAATTCCATACACAGTCCGTCTCTCTTCCCCGAAAGATTTTGCCGCCTGGCCCATGCCGTCTTCTCCTCATAAAAAAGAAAAAGGAACGGAAGAATCTGAAAAGGAAAGTTTTGCAGTTTATACGGAAGTCCCGGAAGAAATTCTTCCCGCGCTGGATGCGTTGAAAAGGGAAATCTTTCCGGAAGGGAAGGAAGAGGATATCCGGAAAAAATCTCTTCAGACCGTCCATGCCGTCGCCGGACATCTGAGGACCCGTTTCCAGTATACGCTTGACGCAGAGTGCGGCGCAGTCCCCGAGGGAGTCGATCCCGTTTCCGACTTCATTCTCCGGACCCGGAGCGGACACTGTGAATTTTTCGCCAGCACCGCGGCACTGCTTTTCCGCAGGCTCGGATTTCCTTCCCGCTACGTCTGCGGATACCTTTGCATTCAGCCTCATCCCTGCAGCGGGCATTATTTCTATGCCACAGGGAAAAACGCGCATGCATGGTGCGAGGTCTATCTTCAGGAATACGGCAGATGGATTCCAGTCGAACCCACGCCGGCTTCCGTCTTTGAAAATATGATCCGGGAAAACGAGCGTCATATCCTTTCCGCCTATCTGGATTCGCTGCGTTATTTTCTCCGGGAATTTCTTGCACTGAGCGGGGAGAGCAATCCGGGAGAAATGCTGCTGCTCTCCGAAAAATGGGGGCTGATTCTGCTTTTCCGTTCTCCCCTGGGGCCGATCCTCATCTGCGCGGCGGGTATTTTCCTCTGGAGAAAATGGAGGAAAAAAAGAAAGAGGGAAAATCACGAACAGAGTCTGCTGGGAGAAAATGTGAGACTCATTCGCAGAGAAATGTCCCGCATGGAGCGTCTGGCGGGGAAATATGCCGGAATTCCTCCCCGTGCGGACTCCGAAACCATGAGGGAATGGATCTCGCGAATGAATCATTTCCCCTCTCCCATGAAAGATTCCCTGATGGAACTGGAAGAGCTCTATGAATCCCTCCGATTCCGCTCAGGAGACGCCTCGGAAAAAGAACGCGCTCTCTTCCTGGAAGAATGCCGGATGCGGCGCAGAACATGGAAAAATCTCCTCCGGAGCTCCATGGCAGCAGAAAAAAAAGACTGACGGCATATTGTTGAAAAAGAAAAGAAACGGGACAAGAAAAAAAACGCGTCTTTTTTCCCCCCCCTTTTCATATTATTCCCCGTTATTCCCCGTCATCCCCTGCCCTCTTTCTTCCATGCGGAGGGAATGGGGAAGGTTCAGTTTCCGCCGGACGGCTCTTCATCCTTACGGCCTCCTTCAGCGGCAGCCGAGGAAGAAGCAATGGCAGAAGAAGAAGAAGAAGAAGAATCAGTCCGGGCAGCAGTCAGCGGCGCGGGAGAACGCATCACCAGGGCATGAAGCGCCATGTAAAGAAGCACCGCAAGGACAAGTCCGATGAGGATCCAGAGAGAATGCTCTGCAATCAGATCCTTTCCCTTGTGCACCATTTCAAGATAAGACATGTCCCCAGCCAGGCATCCGAAATACCACCCCACTCCCGCAAGGATCGCGGTCCAGATTCCCGCGCCGAGTCCGGTGAAAAGGGTGAACTTGCCGAGAGGCATCCTCGAGAGCCCCGCGGGGATCGATATCAGCTGACGGATTGCTGGAAGCAGACGGCATACAAACGTGGCGATATCACCGTATTTTCTGAAGATTTCCTCCGCCCGGTCCAGAGTCGGTTCCTTCAGAAAAAAATACTTCCCGTATTTGTGTAGGAAGGGCCTGCCGAGCCAGATGGAAAGATAATAATTGACATACGCTCCCAGCAGAGATCCCGCAAGCCCGAAAAGGACGGCAAGGCAAAGATCCAGCCAGGGAATTCCCGTGCTGAGCTCCCCCCGGAAAGCCAGAAACCCTGCGGGAATCATGACCACTTCACTCGGAAAGGGAATGAAGGAACTTTCAATGGCCATGAAGACCAGAATGAAAATAAATCCCCAGACATGCGCATGGGAAGCAAAATATTCGATGTGTTGTGCAATAATATCCGTCATGAGATTTCCATTCTTTGAAATTCAGTGTATAGTACCCGGCGGAATCGGGAACGGGAACAATCCGCAGGCCGATACTATAAACGCAGGGAGTTTTTTTTCCACTTTCCGGAAGGTTCTTTCCTGCAAAAAAAACGAAAAAGACCGGGGAGAATCCAATTGCACGAAATTGCGTTTTACATCGGGAGCAAAGCCATTCACTGGTACGGAGTCTGCATTTCACTGGGCTTCCTTGCGGCGCTGATGCTGCTGCTCTGGAAACGGAAGCACGCGGGAATGAATTCGGAAGAAATTGTCGACCTCTCCATGCTGGCTCTCTTTTCAGGGATTGCGGGAGCAAGGATTTTTTATGTGGCGGAATTCTGGAATCAAAGCTTTGCGGGCCGTCCCTTCTGGAAAATCTTCCGGATTGACGAAGGGGGACTGGTCTTTTACGGCGGATTTCTCTGTGCGTTCACCTCGCTCTGGATCTACGCCAGGTGGAAGAAACTTTCCATCCGCCGGATTCTGGATATTTTTGCGCCTGCAATGGCGCTGGCTCACGCGTTCGGAAGGATCGGGTGTTTTCTTCAGGGATGCTGTTTCGGGCGTCCATGGACAGGGGGAGTGGTCTTCCCCGCCGGTTCGCTTCCGGCGATGCGCTATCCGGATGTGCATACGGGAACTTCCCTACCCCTCTATCCGGTGCAGCTGTACGAATCGGGTTTGAACATTCTGCTCTGTGTGCTGCTTCTCCTGCTTTTCTCCCGTTGCAGGAAGGGGGGGCAGATTGCGGCGATTTATCTCATGGGATACGCGCTGCTCCGTTTTTCGCTGGAATTCTTCAGAGGGGATCATGTGGATTCGATTGCGGGGCTGACTCCCTCCCAGAGCATCGCGCTTCTGCTGATGATGCCGATGGGTGCTCTGCTCTTCGGGTACTGGACGAAGAAAAGCGATCTTCCCCCTCCAGGAGGGGAAGTGGAGAATTCTCCGGCAAGAAAACAACTGGCGGAAAAGGAAATGGGAAAGAAGAAAGAGAAGACAGAGGGGAACCGCAATGGCGTCTGAGGAGACGGAGACGGGAGCGGCGGAATCATCGGTCTGGAACGTCCCGGAAGAACTCCATGGAGAAAGGCTGGATCTCTGCCTGACGGCCCTGATTCCGGAAATGTCCCGCACCCGGGCGCAGAAACTCATCAAGGCGGACTGCATCCGGATCAACGGGCAAACGTGTGCAATCCCGAAGATGAAAGTCGCCTCCGGAGACCGGATTGAAGCGTTCGTCCCCCCTGCGGAAGATACGGTGCAGGCGCATCCGGAAGAGATTCCGCTGAACGTTCTTTATGAGGATAACCATATCATCGTTGTTGAAAAGCCGGTGAACATTCCCGCGCAGGCGGATTCATCAGGCGACAGCGACATGCTTACCCTTATAAAAAGCTATATAAAGCAAAAATACAACAAGCCCGGGGACGTATTCCTTGGGCTTGTGCACCGTTTGGACAGGCCTGTGGGCGGGGTTATGGTGTTCGCACGCACAAGCAAGGCCGCAAGCCGCCTTGCGCCGCAGTTTGCCTCCCATAGGGCAAAAAAGCGCTACGCCGCAATAGTAACCGACAGCCCCAAGGCATATGCAAAGCTGGAGGATTATATCCGCAAAGATGAATCCACGCTCAGCGCCGTCATATGCCCGCCCTCGGCCCCAGGCGCAAAGAATGCCGCGCTTGAGTATTACAGACTGACGGAGCGCGGCGGACTTACGCTTTTGGACGTGTCCCTCTTCACGGGGCGGCACCATCAGATCCGTGCGCAGCTTGCAAACGCAGGCTGCCCAATTTGGGGCGATCAGCGCTATAACCCCGCCGCAAAAGCGGGGCAGCAGGTGGCCCTGTGGGCATATTCGCTCACCATTGAGCATCCAACGTTAAAACAGGAGATGACCTTCACGCTTCCCCCGCACGGGGCGGCGTGGGAGCCTTTTGAAACGGAGCTGAAGGCGCTTTGCGGCGGCGTCTTCTGGATATGGGGCTCACGCCGAAAACGAAAGTGACCGTCCGGAAGGTAGCCCCCATGGGGGACCCCATCGAACTGTTCCTCCGCAGCTATGTGCTGACCATCCGCAAGGACGATGCGGCAAAGATCGAACTTCAGGAAGAGTTC
>CAJMAW010000196.1 GCA_905211485.1 uncultured Lentisphaeria bacterium
TAACACAATATATACGTATGGAAAAAGGAGTGTGCAAGATGACGGGAAGAGACATTTTCAGGGGCGGCATTTCCGTTGAAAAGGGCGGAATGAGGAAATCCGGATTTCTGTTTTTTCTGCTGTTTCTTTTTCCGCTGTTTTTTTCCTCCCTTGCAGTACATGCGGCGGCGCCTCCCGCGCTTCAGGACCTGATCGGGGAGAAGGAGGAGATTTTCGACAAACTCAAGGCGGAAGAATTTCTTCTTCCGAAAGATCCCCTCCGCGCACTCTTCCGCTGGACTTCGGACAAGAGGACGGAAGCCCGGTATCCGGTTCATCGCGACTACATCTCCTTGAAATATTACGAGTTTGACCCTGCGGAAGTGAAATTTCTCTTCCGCGAGGACGGCGTTCTTGACAGTATTTTTATCTCCGTCTACAACCGTGGGGACATGGGGGAGATTTCCGAAGAACAGTTCCAGAAACTTGTGGACGATCTGGATGCCCGGGTCACTGATTTTGCCGGAGACGGCGGCCGGGAGCAGAAGGCGAAACTGACGGCCAAAGTCGTGAACCGTCAGAAAGTCTGGATCCGGGACGGGCGGATTGCGTATATCATGCGCTGGAGCAGCACCGGGCGCGGCCGTTCCTTCCAGTCGGAATACATCCAGCTGGTGATAGAGCGTTTTGATCCGAACCGGGATCCCCGAAGAGAATCGCTGGTATCCGTGGATAGGCGCGATGTGAAAAAAGGCAGGGCGCTCACAGACAACATCGTGAAAGAAGAGGACGGAACTGTTTTCATAGACAACATCCCGATGGTGGACCAGGGGGAGAAGGGCTATTGCGCAGTGGCTGTCGGGGAGCGGATGATGCGTTACTTCGGGAATGAAAACGTCAATCAGCATGTTCTTGCGCAGCTGGCGGGATCCACGGAAGACGGCACCCGGCGCGATTTCATGGTGGCGGCGCTGAAAAGAATCGGGGTGAAATTCGGGGTCCGCGCCCGGGAACGCTATGTGTGGAATGAATCTGTGAAGGACGTGGAAAGAACCGTCGGGCGCTACAACAGCACGGCGCGGAAAATGAAGAAGGACAAGATCTCCATGGTGGTCCGGAACCGCATGGTCTACTGGAACGAAACGCTCGAACAGATGGATCTGGATGTGCTGCGGGCCATGCGCCTCGGAGAGAAAAGCGACTACCGGAAATTCCAGACCACTCTCCGGGAATATGTCAATAAGGGAATTCCCGTGATCTGGTGTGTGACGCTCGGGATTGTCCCGGAAGAAAATCTCTCCCAGGCGCGCGGAGGGCACATGAGGCTTCTGACCGGATACAATGAAAAGACTTCGACCGTCGTCTACAGCGATTCCTGGGGCGCGGGCCATGAAAAGAAAACCATGCCCATGGACGACGCATGGGTCATCACCGATGCCGTCCTGACTCTGGAGCCCAGAAAATGACTTCTTCTTCCGTTTCCCCTGAAGACATCCGCTGGATGCGTCTCGCCCTGAAACTTGCGAGAAAAGGTCTTGGCAGCACGAGTCCGAATCCGATGGTCGGAGCCGTGATTGTCCGCTCCGGCCGCCTCCTGGGTTCCGGCTGGCATGCCCGGGCAGGCGAAGCTCATGCGGAAGTGAACGCATTCCGTTCCCTCGGGAAAGAGGAATCCCCCCGCGGAGCCACGCTGTACGTGACTCTGGAACCGTGTTCCACGTGGGGAAGGACTCCTCCCTGCACGGAAGCAGTGCTTTCTTCCGGAGTGAGCCGTGTGGTGATCGGCTCTCTGGATCCGAATCCGAAACATGCGGGCAGGGCGGTCCGTTTTCTGCGCGACAAGGGGCTGGATGTCGTCTATGGCGTGGAAAAGGATGCCTGCGATCTGCTGAACGAGGCTTTTTTCAAATGGATTGTGAAAAAACAGCCCTTTGTCCTTCTTAAGCTGGCGGAAACGCTGGACGGGAAAATTGCAACCGCTGGAGGCGTTTCACGCTGGATCACCTCTTCCCGTGCCAGACGCCGCGTGCAGGAACTCCGGCGCTGGGCGGATGCCGTTCTCTGCGGGGCGGAAACCTTCCGTGCGGATTCGCCTTCGTTCACGGTCCGGACGGAGAAGACGGGAAGGATTCTAAAGACACCGCGTCGCATTGTCGTTTCCCGGCATCCGGAAGATCTGGAACTGCCTGCGGAGAGTGTCGGGGGAGGCACATGGGAAGCGATTGATCTTTCCGGAGGCAGGGCTGCCTGGGAGGAGTTCCTGACCCGTCTGGGATCGGAAAACGTGATATCTCTTCTGATTGAGGGCGGCGGCGGAATCGCCGCTTCTGCTCTCCATGCAGGAGCTGTGGATAAAGTGGAATTTCATATTGCACCCAGAATCCTGGGGGGATGCGGGAGCAGACCGTCTGTGGGCGGGGAGAATCCGGAGTCGCTGGAGGAGGCGCTTCCTCTGGAACACACCGCCATGCGGAAACTCGGGGTCGACTGGATGCTGACAGGGTATTTGCCCGGAAGGAGATTGGAAAGTCCATGTTTACAGGATTGATACAGCAGACTGGGGAATTGCGTGAACGTGTTCTTCACGGGGCGGCGGGAAAACTGCTGGTCCGTGCGGAACGTGGTCTGGAGAATCCGAAGCCGGGGGAGAGCATTGCCGTCAACGGGGCGTGCCTGACGCTGGAGAAGGCGGATGGGCCGCTTCTGTGCTTTCATGTGATGCAGGAGACCTTTGAAAAAACCAATCTCGGGATTCTGGCGCCGGGATCGGTTCTGAATCTGGAGAGAGCTCTCTCTTTCGGAGACCGTCTCGGAGGACATCTGGTCAGCGGGCACGTGGATGCCCGTGCGCATGTCATTTCCTTTGAACGGAAGGGAGCTGATATGGAGCTGAAAATCGTCCTGCCCCCTTCGATTGCCCCTTTTCTTGTGCCGAAGGGAAGCATCTGCGTCAACGGGGTTTCCCTGACTCTCTCGGCCCTTTCCGCAGAGAGTTTCGCGGTTCGGATCATCCCGACCACCTGGAATGAAACGAATCTGCGTTTTCTCAAAAGCGGTTCCTCCGTGAATCTGGAAGCCGATCTGCTGGGGAAATATGTACGCTTCCAGCTGGAAGCGATGCTGGGGAGAAGCGCCGGGAACGGGGGCAGTTCCCGCGATCATTCCTCCGGACACCCTTCTCTTCCGCACAGCTCCTCCCTGAGCATGGATGATTTGAAAAAAGCGGGTTTCCTCGAATGAACAACGGCAGAAAAACGCTCTCCTGGAAGGCGGAAAAACATTTCGGAATGGCGCTGGGGCGGATGAATCTGCCTCTGCTGAACGTCCGGGATTTTCTGGACATCCCCAGTTTCGACGCACTGGAAATCCCGGCGGAGTGTTTCGACGCATCCGCATCGGATCTTCTCCGGAAACTGAATCCGGCGAGATTCTCCTGCGTGCACTGCGGAAGCATTCTGGAACGCCGTCTCTGCAGAAATGTGCCTTATTGCGGGAA
Organism: uncultured Lentisphaeria bacterium; assembly: GCA_905211485.1. GTDB lineage: Bacteria > Verrucomicrobiota > Lentisphaeria > Victivallales > UBA1829 > CAJMAW01. The sequence goes on from CAJMAW010000196.1 coordinate 3,476, forward strand.
AGCCCTGCGGGAGGAATTCATTCATGAGGCAGGCAGGGTACTGGAAAGAATTGCATCGGTTTCTCCGGTGCGTACGGCGGCGTTCGGATGCGGGATGAATACGGTGCTGGAGAATGAGGAGGCGTCCCGGAACGCGGAGGAGATCATCCGGAAACTTTCGCCGATGCTGCTGCGGAGGGGAATGACTCTGCTTCTGCCGTTCCGCGTGCCGTCGCAGACCGACGTGCGGCCGGAGGATATGATGCGCTTTCTGCGCAACTGTCTGGTACCCCCGGTGAAAGTGTGTCTGGAAATTCATCCGCATGAGCTGCCGAGGGATTTTTCTCCTCCGGAATACGCCGGACTGCTGCGTTTTGAGACGCAGTCGGTCATGTTCGTATATGATGCGGACAGCGGGAACCGTCTGGTCCCAGGCCACATTCTGCCCTGGATCGAGTATCTGGATCCGGTCGGGATGGACGGGCCCTTTTTTTCCTGCCCGCAGTCCCAGGATCAGCGCATGAGCGTGCCGGAAGCCGATTCGTTTGCAAAATTCGTTTCCCGCTTGCGGAGTCCTTGAAACTGTGCTATGATTCCTTTCCGGAAGGAAGAAAAGCGGTGGGGAGGGATTCGGTTATTGAGAGTTGTATTTTGAGATTTGATTTGGGTTTGAAAAGGATGGCAGGGGGAAAAACACATCCTGCCGTAACTTCTAACAGGAGCTGAAAGAAAATGGCGAAAATCAAACTTGGAGTGAATATTGACCATGTCGCGACTCTTCGTCAGGCGCGTCTGGGAATCAATCCGAAGCCGCTGGAAGCGGCGTTTCTCTGCGAAAAGGCGGGGGC
>CAJMAW010000197.1 GCA_905211485.1 uncultured Lentisphaeria bacterium
GGACGCGGCTGTGCGTGGAGGCGGGAATCATCCCGTATTCGCTTGTGACCCAGCCGCCAGGCACTCCCTGTGCGCGCATCCAGCCCGGAACGCCGCTTTCAAAGGAGACCGAACAGATCACACGCGTCCCGCCCATTTCGATCAGGGCGGAAGCAATGGGATGGGTCAGGTAATCGGGAATGATTTTGATTTTGCGCAGCTGGCAGCAGTCGCGCCCGTCGACACGTTTCAGACTCATACTGTTTCCCCGGGGTTCAGAAAAAAAGAAAAAAAAGACCGCCGCCGGACGACAGAAGCACCTGCGGCACCTGGACTCATCGCTTAGAGCTGCTTGGTTCCCCACCTGACTCGGTTCACGCGATTCCAGCGCACAGGGTCCGGCGACCCGGCGGCGGAAAACTTCTTATTTGGGTTCCGCGGCGGTTTTGATTTCTCTGCCGCATCCTTTACAAGTACACCCGGAAGTCAAATAGTCAAGGCAGAGGGCGAGTTCTTCCCGCAAATTTTTCCGGTCGATGATGCGGTCGATCAGTCCTTTTTTCAGAAGAAACTCAGCTGTCTGGAATCCTTCCGGCAGCTGGGCCTGCGTGGTGTCTTTGATGACCCGCGGCCCTGCAAAGCCGATCAGCGCCTCCGGTTCCGCCAGAATCAGATCTCCCAGAGAGGCGAAACTGGCGGTCACTCCGGCCGTCGTCGGATGAGTCATGATCACAATATAAGGCAGTTTTGCTTCCGCATGCCTTTCCAGCGCTCCGGAAGTCTTGGCCATCTGCATCAGGGAAATCATGCCTTCATACATTCTTGCCCCTCCGCTGGCGGTGACAATGACCAGAGGCAGTTTCTCCCGGGTGGCATATTCAATCACCCGCGTGATTTTCTCTCCGACCACCGCGCCCATGCTCGCACCGAGAAAACGGAAGTCCATGACGGCCAGGGCAAAACGAATCCCGTTCAGAGTGGCTTCCCCGGAAAGAACGGCGTCTTTCAGTCCGGTCTTCTTCTGGTTCGACTCCAGTTTTTCCGAATAGGAGGCGACTCCTTCAAATTTCAGTGTGTCGACGGATTCCAGATCCGCATCAATTTCCCGGAAGCTTCCCTTGTCTGTCAGCAGCGCAATCCTGTCCGGAGCCGTCATCGGATAGTGATAGCCGCATTTCGGGCAGAGATTGAGATTCGATTTCTTCTGCTGGCTGAAAATGATTTCATCGCATTTCTTGCATTTCTCCCAGAGTCCTTCTGGAATATCCTTCTTCTTCGGCGGTTCCGGTGCGATGCTCGCATGAGGAGTCCCTGCCGTGTGGGACGGCGGATTCTTCCCCCCTGTGGAGGAGGGTGACGAGCCCAGTGTGGAATACTGTGATTTTTTAAAGAATGCGGCCATGCTTCAAATCCTTTGTCTTCTCGCGATCACTAGCACATATACGTCCGACGCACCCGCTTCCAGCAGGGTTTGGGCCGCTGCAGAAAGGGTCGAACCCGTTGTCATTACATCATCTGTCAGCAATATAGCACGCTTTTGCACGATAGTCGAGTCCGTTACCGAAAAAGCTCCTTTTAAGTTAGACAGCCGCTCATCGCGCTTCGGGCGCGCCTGCTGTTTTGTCCGCTTGATTCTCCGGAGCACGTGCCGTATGGGGAGTCCGCTCCGTTTCGACACTCCTTCTGAAAAAAGCGCCGCCTGATTGAATCCCCGCTGCAGAAAACGCGTCCAGTGCAGAGGCGTCGGCACAATGAAATCTATTTTCCCTGCAAGAGGGGCAATCCTGCCCGCGGCGAGCTGTCCCAGTGCTCTTGCCAGTTCCGGTCTCTTCCGGTATTTGTAACGGTGAATCACCTCCTGCGCCAGCCCGGACATCTGGAACAGGGCGAATGCCTCCTTCCACGGACGCACCGGTTCAGCCAGACAATCCGGACAGAGTTCCAGAATCCCGGAAAGTCTTCCTCCGCAGCCCGGACAGTACGGCGGCTGTGTGAACTCCAGACTCAGCAGACAGTCTGCACAGAACATGCCCGGGGAATCGTCGAAAGGCACTCCTCCGCAGAGCGGACATTCCATCGGCAAAAAGGTCCGGAAAATTTCCGTCAGAGAAAGTTTCCTTTCTTTTCCTGCGTGGCTCCCAGCAAAAATTCCCATCCCGGCGTATGAGCTCCCATTTTCCCCGCTGCAGAGTGTTTGTTCTTTTTTTCCCCTCCTGTGTGCTGTCTCTGCCGTTTCTCGGAGCGGAAAGTTTTTTCCCCTCCTTCTTTTTCCCTCCACGGAGTGTTTTCTTTCCCCCTTCTTTTTTCCCGGCTTATGATTCTGAAGGGAAGAGGAGAAGGGGATTTTAACGCAGACCGACCGCGGAACGGACCCGGCGCATGGTTTCCTCTGCAATGCCCCGTGCGTTTTCCGCTCCTTTTTTCAAGACCTCCTGGATGAATTCCGGATCTTTTTCAAGTTCCGCCCGACGTTTTCTCATGGGGGCGAAATAATCCATATAGGCTTCAAAGAGTGCCTGTTTTGCGTGTCCGTAGCCATAATTCCCGGCCCGGTATTTTGCGGCCATTTCCTCCTGCTGCGCCTTGGTGGCGAAGAGCTTGTAGAGCTGGAAGACGTTGCAGTGATCCGGATCTTTCGGTTCTTCCAGTCCTTTGGAATCGGTCGGGATGGACATGAATTTCTTACGGGCCGCCTTTTCCTCTGCAAAAATTTCGATGGTGTTGTTGTAGCTCTTGGACATTTTCTGCCCGTCGGTTCCGGGGATGACCGCAACGGATTCGCTGATGAGCGGTTCGGGAATCACAAACAGCTCTTCATAAGTCTGATTGAAACGGATGGCAATGTCTCGCGCCATTTCCAGATGCTGCTTCTGATCCTTTCCCACAGGCACCAGGTTCGACTGATACATCAGAATATCGGCCGCCATCAGCACCGGATAGGAAAAAAGCCCGTTGTTCGGGACGAATCCCTTGGCGATTTTGTCTTTGTAGCTGTGAGCCCGTTCCAGCAGTCCGAGTCCGGTGAGGCAGTTCAGGATCCAGGTCAGTTCGCAGACTTCCTGAATATCGGACTGCCGGAAGAACAATGTCTTTTCCGGGTCCAGTCCGCAGGCAAGAAAATCCAGCGCCACACGTTTGACCCGTTCCCGCAGATCTTCGGGTTTCGGGGTGACCGTCAGGGAATGCAGATCCGCGATGAAGAGAAGAGTTTCCCCTTCCTCCTGGAGTTCAATCGCATTTTTCATCGCTCCGAAATAATTGCCGATGTGCAGAATGCCGGACGGCTGAATTCCTGTGAGAATTCTTTTTTTCATTTTTGTCATGATTGTATTCTTTCAAAAAAATCCCGTCGAAAATACACTGTGCCGTCCGCGATTCATGCCATACTCCCCGGGAATGATGACGGCAGCAAAGGGAAACATGATCCCGGGAAACGGTCTCTCTTCTCTGCTGTCCTCATTTTTTTCTGCCGGGGAACGGCAGCGCCGTGCTTCTTCTTCCGGCAGAATGGGAGAAGGGGCAGCAGCGCCGCAAAGCCATGAGACAGCAAAGAAAAAAGCGGACACGGCACAAGGGAGAAAGGGAAAGATCAGTTCATTCAGTACATTTCCCTCAAGGCCTTGATTCTTCTCAAAAGAGAATCCACTTGCTTGTATTCGGTTTCCTCTGTCTTGTCCGGGTGCTTGTCCAGGAAATCCTGGAGCCGTTCCATCCGGTATTCCAGATTGTCGATGGCGGCACGGCGTTCCATCTGTTCCGGTTTTTTCTTGAACTCGGGATCATTCCGGATGGCCTGAAAGTCCTTTTTCATTTCTCTGACTTCAGGATCGACAGTGGGATCCTTCATATGTTCCTGGCCGGGGACGTCGCTGACGGAGACAATTCTCTCCGGAAGCCGTTTCTTCGCGGATCCCTTCTTGTTTTTCGAGGACATCATGGACAGAATGACAATCAGCGCAACGACCACAATCACAACCACAACGCCGTACGCGATCATCTGTATCTGCTTGAGTTTCTTATTCTTGGCTATTTCTCCGGGAGATGGCGCCGCAAAGCCGGAACTCTTTTTCGGAACTCCCGGTTTCTTGATTCCGGAAGCTGCGGTTTTCCCGTCGGTCTTTCCCGTCGGTTTTCCGTCAGTCTTTTTGGACTCGTCCTTTTTCTCCTTTGCGTCGTCTTTTGCGTCAGACTTTTTGTCGTCCTTGGACTCGTCCTTTTTCTCCTTTGCGTCGTCTTTTGCGTCAGACTTTTTGTCGT
>CAJMAW010000198.1 GCA_905211485.1 uncultured Lentisphaeria bacterium
GCGGGTTCGCGACAAGATGGCCGCCAGCCGGAAGAAAGGCAAATGGGTCGGCGGCAGCGTTCCAATGGGATACCGCGTGGAAAACAAGAAGCTGGTTGTTGAACCGGAAGAAGCGCGGGTCATCCAAAGAATCTTTCAGCGGTTCATTGAAATCCAGTCACCCTCTCTGATTGCCCAGGAACTCAACAAAGACGGGATTCGAACCAAGCAGGGGAAAGTATGGGATAAACCGCACATCTATCGTATTCTGAGCAACCATACCTACATCGGTAAGGTCAAATACAAAGGATCTATCTGCGAAGGGGAACAAAACGCGATTGTTGAATTGGATGTCTGGAACCGGACAAGAGAAATTCTCGCACTCAACGAACCGGTTCCTCGCCAGACAAAGCGGATGGAAACCATCGCTCCTTTAAAAGGAATCTTACGCTGCGGACACTGCGATTGCGCAATGATGCCAACCTATGCACGAAAGAACGGAAAGCGATATTTTTATTATCTGTGTTCTCGGGACTCCAAGCGGGCAACATCGACTTGTCCGGTGCGCCAGATCCCCGCAGGAGAAGTGGAGCGAATCACTCGGGAGCAGGTGGTGAAAATGCTTCAGACACCGACGATTCTGATAAAACTGGCACAAGTGTTGAATCTTCCCGCTGAGAAAATCGCAGAACTGTTCAAAGAGATATTCTGGCAGGAGATCTCGCCCGGTGAAATGAACCGCCTTCTCCATCTTCTTCTGGAAAAGGTCGAAGTTCACGAAAGCAAGCTCACTGTAGAATTCAAGAGTTCAGGTATCAAAACTCTTATGGAGGAAATCGCGAATGGAGAAGAAACAGATTGAAGTTCTGGAAAACGGGAATGTCCGGGTGACGATCCCGTTGATTTTCAAAATCGCCGGTGGCAGAACGCGAATTTTTACCCCCGACAGTGAACATGTAGAATATACTCCAGTTCAGCTGGCTCTCGCCCGGGCTTTCCGCTGGCAGAAAATGATTGATGAAGGAAAATTTTCCAACATCAAGGATCTGGCTGCAACCGTCGGAGTTGATTCAGGGCTGATTTCCCGGACGATTCGCCTGACACTCCTTTCCCCTAAGATCATCCATAAACTCCTCTCCGGCGAACTTGACCTTTCCTGGGATAGTTGCCGTCGGAGTTTTCCCGACTCATGGGCGGAACAGGAAAAAGTCCTCTTAAAGAGTCGATGATCGTCATGCAGCCCCAAACGGATTGTTTCTCACAGATCCTGAACGTGTGTACGCTGATTTTGAGATCTGAAACGCAATAGAAGAGAAGCCGTTATCGAGAAAAGCCTGATTTTTTATTGCAAATTTAAAGGACATCTGTTGAAAAAGCTTTTTTCCGTATTATAATACATTGCAGTAACTTCAGCAAAGCAGTATTTGAAATTCCCAAAAACATGATCAGGAATGGCGAAAATGAAGAAAGTACTGTTGTCATTGTTGATCATCGTCCTCGTATCATTGAGCGTTTCGGCACGTGAAACACTCAATTTCCTTTCGAAACCTCTGGCGGCTGGCAAGGCGGCGTTGACCGAAAACAGCTTCTACCTTGACAGGGTGTTGGGGGTGGCGAATTTCTCTCCGGATTTACGTTTGCCGGTGCAGCTGTTTTACAAATCTACCTCGGAGAGCACGGGAATGTTCGGCTTTGGCTGGAGTTCCCCGCAGCTGGAAAGTTCCGCAAAGCCGGAAAAGGACGGTGTCCTTTGGAAGACTCCGTGGGGCGAACAGATCCGTTTCTACGAGAAAGAGAAGCCGACAAAGGAGATGCTCGAACTTTATCGCGAGGGCATGAAAGGGCGCGGCGACTACTACTCTCCCTATGCGCAGTGGGAAGCGAACACCGGTGCGGCAAAAAGTAAGCACTCACAGACCGGAGATTGGACATTTACCGGGAAACGCGGTTACGCCGGTTGGAAATTCGTCTACCGCGATGCAAAACTGACACAGATAACAGCGCCGTCGGGTCGAACTCTGCGCTTTGCGTATGATCGGGATCGCCTTTCTTCGGTCAGCCAGGATGGATTGAAGCTGATAGAACTGAACTATTCCGGGAAGCTGGCTTCCGGCATGACGCTGAATGGAGTAAAATATCGTTTTTCCTATCAGAACAACAAGGTTACGCTGCTGCCGAAGACGATACAGGCGAAGGCGATGCAAATCAATGTTCCGCAACTGACCGGTTACCGGCACGGGACACTCGCTCCGACGGTATTCGCCTACGATTCATACGGGTATCTGACGCTTGTGACGCGGGGCGACTACCGGGATGAACTGAAAGTCCAGCACGAAAGCGAGGCGGAGCGCCTTGCATCGCTGCGCCAGGCGGCGGAGAAAAAGCGCTCCTTCGGAGGAGGAACGGCAGGCCGTTTGCTCTCCGACTCGATGCTGAACTATGCGTATGGAAATGAAGAGCCGGGACAGGTAACACTGACCAATCGCCTGGGACAGAAGGCGTCCTACCATTACAACGGCAAAACCGGTGTGTTCAACATCACGGAATTTTCCGGACGCAAGAGCACGATTTACTACTTCATGCGCTACGACGTCGCCTATCTCGGCAAGGTGCGCAAGATTGTGGACGGGCGGGGACGGACGGTGGCCAGTTACCGCTACGACAAACTCTCCGGCAATGTCGTCCGGATCCGCGACATGGCGGGAAACGACCTGAACTTTTCCTACAATGAGCTCGGGGAAGTGAAACTGATCACCCGGCGTGGCGCGGAACAGGATGACCCGGAGCCGGTAGTCGGCTTCCGCTACGACAGCCGAAGGAATCCGACCGAAATCATGCGGTTGAATGCCGAAGGCCGTGCGGTTGCATCAACTTCGATTCATTACAACGATGCGAATCAGCCGCAGCGGATTTCGGATGGCCGCACCTGGCGTGATCTGCGCTACAATCGGTTTGGGTTGGTGACGACTGAAATGAATATGTTCCGGCAGGTGGTTCGCCGGGAATATGACAGTTTCAACCGTCTTTCCTTGGTGGTGGCTCCGGACGGCACGAAGACCTGTTACACCTACAATGAGAACGGCCAGCTGATCCGTCTGGAGCGCCTTGACGGTGAGAAACGGCTCAGTCTGCTGGACATCCAATACGGCAGTCATGGATTGCCGATGAAGTATACGGATGGGAAGGGACGGAGCAAGTCGTTTGACCGTGACGCATTCGGTCGCGTGGTGTGCGAGCATTTCCCGGATGCGACTCAGGTCGAATACAGCTACAATGCGCTTGGCCAGCTGATCCGGGTGCTCGATCAGAACCGCCATGAGATCCGTTTTGACTGGGATCGCTTTGGTCTGAAGGAGAAGGCGACAGCAGCCAATCAGCTGACGGATTACGTCTATGATGAAACTGGACTCCTCCGGGAAATTCTGTCAAAGTACGGCGACCGGAAGAATCCCGATCGTTCGATCGCCCGCGAATATGATGACCTTGACCGGCTGGTCAAGGTGACTTATGATGGTCGCGATGTCGAGACCTATTCCTACGATTCCTGGGGAAAGGTGATCGCCTCGACCCGGAATGGGCGCAAGGCAACCTACCGATATGACTACTTTGGACGGCTTATCGAGAAAACCGAGGATGGGGCCATTACACGTTACGCATACAATGCGTGGGGTCAGCGTACTGCCCGCGAAACGGTGAATGGTTCGCTGAAACTGACTGAGACGCGGGAGTATGACGCGCTTGGTCGGCTGTCGAAAATCCGCAACGGCAATGGAGGCGAGCTGGTATATCAGTATGACGAGTCGAACCGGCTGGCGAAGCAGACGGTGAACGGCATTCCGATCGAGTACACCTACGACAAATACGGTCGTCTGGTGCGCAAGGCGCTGATGGGATTCAGCGGAACTTCGGCGGTCTCGGAACTGAAATACTTCTACGAACCGGACGGCACGATCGTCGCCCGCGAAGTCAACGGAGTACGGCAGGCATATAAATACGACCTTCGCGGACAGTTGCTGGAGGTCGTCGGACAGGAGCGCTACGTCTATGATCCGGCGGGGAACATCCTGTCGAAGACGGTGAATGGTGTAACCACCACCTATCAGTATGACAAGGCAAACCAGCTGGTGAGCTCCGAAACCGAAGGGCGTGTGACGAAGTACGCCTATGACGCCGCCGGGCGGCTTATACAGGAAGGGGACAAGAGCTACACCTATGCCTGGCTGGACAAGCTGATGTCAGTTTCAGAGGCGG
>CAJMAW010000199.1 GCA_905211485.1 uncultured Lentisphaeria bacterium
TTTTATTTTTTATTTATAATATATGGAGGTGGCCCCCCCATCCCCGCCATATCAGAAAAACTCATGGGCAGAGAGAAAAGAAATTCGCTTCCGCAGCTCCGGAAAGTTCCCCGGTATTTCCCTGATGACGGTTTCTGTAAAGTCCGGGACTGCACCCGAAAAAACTTTTGAAGCGACGATAAAATACCTCCAGATGCCGGAATCCGCTTTTTTCAGCAATCTCCTTGATCGGCAGATTGCTGCGCGCAATCATCAGCGCGGCGTATTTGAGACGCGATTCCATAATATAGTTCATGGGCGTCTTGCCCATGTGAGTGCGGAAAAGATGAAACAGATGTGGCAGACTGACACCACAGGAACGCGCCACATCCCGCAAATCAAAATCCGCCTCCGGATGCTGTCCGATAAAAGAAAGAATCCTGGCAAGAGAAGCCGGATATACCTGCTCCCCGGCAGCCAGTGTCGAACGGTAGGCATTCCAGAGAAGTTCCCCGCGGAAACACTGTTCCAGAATATCCAGGTCGCAGTGTTCCTGCTGTCTGGCCTGAAATACCTTCTGAATGAAGAGATCCATTGTGGAGAGATCCACCCAGTGGCTGACACGCGGAACAAGACGTTTCTGCCGGGCGACAAATTGAAAGGCTATGCAGGAATACGGTTTCCCCGGCACGGAAATGTGAACCGTATAGTCATATTCCTTGTGCCAGAAAATCGTACCCCTCCCATAAACATTCATCTGTCCGAAGGTTTCAAACAGTACCTCCCCGTCCGTAATGAGTTCTACGATCTCGACGCCCTTGCGGACAATGCGGCCCGGGATCGCACGATCCGGCGGAGCCGTGTAACAATAGAATACGTCAAGATTATATTCCGATAGAATACTCATGAAAAAATATTCCTAATCAAAAAATAAAATTCTCAATCAATACACTTTTCCTCTTTCCAGATGTATAATATAGTATTTGAAATAATCCTGGATTGCAAATCTATTCCGGAGAAAAACAAATGATTTTCCACAGAAGAATGTTCACGCTGATTGAACTGCTGGTGGTGATTGCAATTATTGCAATTCTCGCCTCTCTGCTTCTGCCCGCACTCGCGAATGCCAGAGATGCCGCCAAACGCATGGTCTGCGGATCCAATTTGAAACAACTCGCCATGGGCGTCTCCATGTATGTCACAGACAACCGGGAAACCCTCCCTTTCTATCAGGTGAAATATTTGACTGAAATTGATGGAACGGAAAGAGACGCATACCCTGCATGGGATATGCTTCTCGGGAAATATATCGGGACGAAAAGGGATTGTTCCAAACCTCTCTGGGGACAGGGGACGGTCAGTTTCAACAATCCGATCATCTCCTGCCCCTATCTCAAAAGTACCAGCGTAAAGCTCTTCGGAAGGAATCCGGCCACAGACTACTGGAAAACATGGGAGGTCTTCTCCATGAATACGACTATTGCCGGAAAAAAATTCGACACCATCAGGGATTACGGACGCACTTTCATCTTCTGTGACGGTGCCAAGGGAACCTTCCCGCTCCTCGCTTCCCGCAACGACTCGGAACAGCTCAATAATATCGTACAGACCGATCTGTATACAACGGCAATCCTCCGGGTCGGATATCTGCGGCATTTGAATTCGGCAAACTTTCTCTTTCTGGATGGACATGTTTCCGTCATCCCCGCTCCTCGTTCGGGTCCGCTCTCAAAAAAAGACATTGCCTACAAGTCGAATTCACTTCTGTATGAATGAGAACAATGCGGATCATCCTTCTGCATTTCTCTTTCCCCGGCTGAGAGCTGTTTTCTCCTGAGAAAAAAAGAAGAGATACCTGGAGTTTCCCGCCGGATTCTCCGTGCGTATCGACCTTTTCCACGTCCCTGAGCGGAATGACAGCAGGAAGAAGCGTGTTCCTGGAAAAAAAGAACTGTATCCTATTTTCAGTCAATTGACCTTTCCTGAATTCTGTACTATAGTACGGACTGTATTCAGTTCAGCGTGTCAATGACAGATACTGTTCCGTCAGAAAGGATTTTTCAAAATGGATCTTTCTTTCATACAGGCCCCTGCTTCAGCGGACGGCTGCAAAAGCAAATTTACCTTGATCGAACTTCTGGTAGTCATTGCGATCATCGCCATCCTTGCCTCCATGCTTCTGCCCGCGCTGGGCAAAGCCCGCAGCGTGGCGAAAAGAATTGAATGCGCGTCGACCCAGAAACAGCTGGGCGTCACGCTGCTCATGTATGTCAATGACAATCAGGACCATCTGCCCTGGGCGTCATTCAAAATCGGGAGCCAGTTCCCCTACTGGCCTTATTTTCTGGCTCCCTACTACCGGGTGCCGTATTATCCCGCATCACAATGGGGAAAGGCGAATACGGAACTGGCTCCCCATATCCACTGTGCAGGGCAGGGAGCGGAGAAAGTCAACAATCCTTATCAGACTTATATGTACAATGCCACCATCGGGGGAGAATCGGGGCATTGGGACACCACGGGATCTTTTTCCTCCACACCTAAAAAACTGACTTCTTTGCGTTATGTGTCGCGGGTACTGGCATTTACGGACAGCATCTACGGGGAGGTCGACAAAAACCTGATTCCGACTCCCTTTCTGCAGAATTTCTGCGGGCAGACAACCTACTGGTGGACCAATCCCTTAGGAAACTGTACGGTCGGATATTCCAGACATCTGATGTCTGCGAACTTTCTGTTCACGGACGGTCATGTCGAAGTAATTCCAGCTCCTGCCGGGAATTTCTCTCTCTCTTCCTCCCATTTCCTCTGTCAGTAAAAAAACATCCGTCGTTCTTTCCATCATCATCATCATCTTCTTCTTCTTCTTTTCTGCCGGATAAACAGGATAAGACAGGATAGAATGGCGGATAAGACAAGAGGAATCCGCTAAGACCTGGAGCTGGAGCCTGGAGGGATGGTCTTTGTTTCATTTTGCAGAGCCGTACGGAGACAGACATCCTTTTCTTCTCTCTCTTTCTCACGCGCGTGTTTGTGTTTTCGGATCTTTCTGTTCCGGATGGACAGGACAGCGGAACGGGATCTGCCTTTTGAGTCTCCATCATTTCACTTTTCCGGGGGATCCCGTCTTATGAAATGCGGCGGAAAGTTCATGAAAGATACGGGAAAATATGATCCCATCCTATTTTCAGTCAATTGATCATTCTCCTCTGCCGAGTTATAATAAATAGAGACTGCGATTCTTGTTTTCAGAGAGATTCAGGTTTATATAAGGAGTTGATTTTCCATGAAGTATTTTCTCCGGGGATTCTGTGGCAGGCTGTTTCTGCGAGGCAGGGGCAGATTTACGCTGATTGAACTTTTGGTGGTCATTGCGGTGATTGCCATCCTTGCCTCCATGCTTCTGCCGGCGCTGGGCAAAGCCCGGGGTGTGGCGCAGCGGATGAAATGTGCGTCCAACATGAAACAGCTGGGGATTGTTCTTCACATGTATGTCAATGACAACGATTCCTATTTTCCGTGGGGATCACTGAAGATCGATGGAGTTTTTCCTTTCTGGCCGTATTTTCTGGCGCCTTATTATACGAAACGCCATTACAGTCCGGCGGAAGGGGCGGGTACGATGGCGGATCTGTCTCCTTCGCTCCGCTGTTCCGGGAAGGGGGCGGAAAAGCTTACGAATCCCTGGCAGGTGTATATGTACAACCAGTCGATTGGCGGTCAGTCGGGGCATTGGGACACCACGGGTTCGTATTCATCTACGCCGAAAAAGATTAACTCTCTCAGTCGGGTGTCGCACACGCTGGCGTTTACGGACGGCATTTACGGTGAGGTCGACAAAAACCTGATTCCGACGCCTATGCCGCAGGGGTTCTGCGGTACCATTTATTACTGGTGGACCAATCCATTTGGCAGTTGCACGGTGGGATACACGAGACATTTGATGTCTGCGAACTTTCTGTTTGCCGATGGGCATGTCAATGTGATTCCTGCTCCGACAGGGAACTTTACACTTTCCGCTGCCGAATTTGTTCCGGAATGATTCCAGCGTTCTGAGAGATTCATCGTTCAAGGGAGAAAGAAGGGAGAGACAGTGCCTGCAGGTGCAGGGAATGTAACTCTCCTTATAAATATAGAAAAATAAAAAAAGAAAAATACGGCAGG
>CAJMAW010000200.1 GCA_905211485.1 uncultured Lentisphaeria bacterium
GGAGCTTCACTCTTCACCTGCATGTACTGTTTCATCATCGGGGTCATATTCATCGGAGAATCGGACATCTCGCACACTCCCGCTTGTTTTTCATGCCGCATACTATAAACGGCAAAAAGCGTTTTGAAAAGCCCGCTCCTCGAAAAAAAACACCCCCCGCCACCCGGTGAGAAGCTGCACGGATTACAAATCCCCAGATCTTCAAATCCACTTTTCCCACACCCATTCCGGACTCACGAACTTGAATAAAAAGAAAAGAGGCGTTATAGTTCCCCTACAGTCACGCGGAAACGCCTTCGGGCTTCCCCCTGGACGAAATCTGCGGCGCCCCGGTCTGAAATACACATGTTTACACGGCGGAGGAATACAACTATGGCGGATTTGAAAGGCTCCAAAACAGAACAGAATCTGGCATTCGCTTTTGCCGGAGAATCTCAGGCAAGAAACAAATACGCCTTCTTTGCCGCCGTCGCAAAGAAGGAAGGATATGAGGAAATCGCCCGCCTCTTTGAAAAAACAGCGGACAATGAAAAAAATCATGCCAGACTCTGGCTGCAGCATCTGCAGGGCATCGGAACCACCGAAAACAACCTGCTCGCCGCCGCAGAAGGCGAATATTTCGAATGGAGTTCCATGTACGCCTCCTTCGCCGAAGAAGCCAGAAAAGAAGGATTCGAGAACATCGCTTTCCAGTTCGAATGCGTGGCCGGAATCGAACGCAACCATGAAAACCGCTACCGCGAAGCGCTGAAGTGGCTTAAGAACAGGGAAAAAGAAAAAGAAATCTTTTTCCTGACCGCTCCCGATACATGGGAATGCAAAAGCTGCGGATTCATTCACAAGGGCCCCGGAGCACCCGAATACTGTCCTCTCTGCGCCGATTCCAAATCCTTTTTCAAGGCCTTCTTCAACAGAAACAAATAATTCCCGTCAGGATCCGGAATCGTCCAAAACCAAGGAAGGAAGCGCGGAAGGGACAGGTCTTTGCCCTTCCGTTTTATTGTACTCTCCCGGAGCACATTCAGAGATACAGGGTCTATTCTTCCCTTCTCCTCCCGGAAAAACGCGAAAAGCAGGATGAATTTTCCTCTCGTCTCCGCCCCCCAGTCATACGGAACATTCACTGGCGGAACGGGGAAACAAGTCTCTGCGGGAACAGGAATGTTGATACGAAACGGATGATGCCGGAAAAGAGTGCAAGTGTCCCCTTCTCTCCAGTAAAAACAGTGGAGAACGGAAAAGTGGGAAGAGCGGGGAGAGGGAAGAGAAGGCTCTTTTCCCCCCTACCCGACATCAGTCTGTCACCCGGCGGACTGGGTGTAGCAGTTGGCACATCCGGTATCCGGTTCCGTCTCATGCCCAAGCGAATCGGAAAGAGCCGGGACCGCAATCAGACGTTCATAAAAAAGGGTCCTGCCCGTCGCGGTATAGTTTTCAATGCCTCCATCGGCATTGACGACGTTGAGGTATCCGCTTCCGTCCATGTTATTGCAGAACCCTGAGACGGGACCGATATCCGAAACTTCATTGGTCACTGGGTTCACTCCATGGCGGAATTCCACATGTTTGAACCCGTAAGTCGTTCCCAATCCCATGCAGGACCCTTCGCTCATGAAAATCCCTGTCGGGTTCTTCTCATAATTCCCGGAATCGGAACCGAGATAATGGGCGTTGATTCCGTAGGACGCCCCGTATCCGTTGATGGCTACCGTCTTCAGCGGCATCAAATCATAATAGGAGGAAACCGTATCCGGAACGATGGGAATGGAAGGGCACCACCAGTATTTCACATAAGGCCCGGTGCAGCCGTATCCCGTATTAAGCGTCAGGGGGGCGGCCTGGGCGTAACCGAGTCCCACCAGATTGCCCCAGGTCAGATAGCGGCTGTCGTCATCCGGTCCGAATCCGGGGACCTGGACACCCCTCGTCGGCATGCTCCTGTTGTCAACGTAATAGATCGCGAACATATTGAAGACCTGGCGCATGTTGGAAACACAGTTCGCAGCCTGGGCCTTGGCTCGTGCCGCCGCCAGAGCGGGCATCAGCATCCCCGCCAGAATGGCAATCATGGCAATCACCACGAGCAATTCAATCAGTGTGAACCCCCTCCCTGACTTCGGACGATAGCTGTTCCGCATGACTTCTCTCCCTTGCGTTTTTTCCCGGCCCCATGATCAAAGCATCCTCAAAACTGTGAGCCGTTCCTGCGAAAGAATCCGCATGATAAACATGATAATAAATATCCGGTCCGCATGAAGGGAAAACCTTCCTTCCCATTCCCACATCACATAATGCCGTTCTTCCCGCCCCTGAAAAACCGGAAAAGGATTCCGGTTACGGAGTCAATATATCCGAAAAAGGAAAAACTTTCAACAGAAAAACTGGATTTCATCAAAATAAAATCCGAAAATGAAAGCATCCGCACACGGCCTTTGACGGATTCGGAAGAGGCAGAAGGAAACGGACAATCGACAGCAGAAAGGGCAGTTGGCCGTTTCACTCCAGTCCCATGAAAGTGAAAAACTGGAGTCCGGGGAAAATGAAACAAAGCAAAGCGGATTCCCGGCGGAATCCCATAGCGGAAGGAAGCGTCCCGGAAGCAGGGGAATGCAACAAGAATGCAACAAGAAAGAAAAAGAGGAAAAAGGAAGAAACACCCCTCGCAAGACCTTGTTCCTGATCTTCGGAGGCAATGCCAGGCGCATTGAAACGAAGTTTTTTTCTTTGCCCCCAGGAACTCGTTTTTCCCCCCGTCCCCCGGTTTCCGCCGAGACGCAATCGGCACGGACCTCCCGCGGCGGAGGGGGACAGCGTTCCGAAACCGTCAGAAACTCTTGAACGCCTTCAGGAGCGCCTCTTTTTCTTTGTTTTCCTCATAATCAACCATGATGAAAGAACCGTGTGCGACAGCAGACAGTTTGATGCCGGCAATATAGATGAAACCGTTCTTCTCCACATACTGCAGCTTCTTAAGCTGCTTGCGCACCTTGTTCCTGTCATACTTGTAAAAAGCCACCTGGCGCCCGGCGAGCATGACGGAAAATCCCCCCTCGGCATGAACAGGCCCGGGTTCCATCGGACAGAAATACGTGCAGTTCGTCTCCCTGGCCATGTGGCGATAAAGCTCCTCCAGAGTCCTGTCATTGTTCTCCACGGAAAGGCAGGCGGAAAACATTCCCAGGCAGCAGAACAGAAGAAAGACCCGCAGAAAAACGGAAAAACGAACTCGGCATACCGGACACAAAAATAAATTCTTCATCGTTCACCCTGTGTTTTGACGCTTTCTCAAAAGGGAATCAGGTTTTTTCACCGCCGCAGGCAGGGAAACGCCTGTAATTTAAGCGCGCATCTTCCATTTTCAAGTTGCAGAATCACATTCCGGGGAATATCTTAATAAGGAATCCCAAGGAATATTCTCCAAAGCCTGAGGAATCTTCGGAACACATGAGCATCCCCGCGTCCCCCGGCTGAAATTTAAGGCATGAGTATGAACAGAATGAAATCAGCGCCGGAATTCGACCCGGCTTTTTCCGTCCGCTACCACTATCGCAGCGTTTTCACAGAAAACCTGTTCCGACGGAGCAATCCGCTCTTCCGGGATCTTCTTGCGGGGGAGGCCAATGAAGCGGCGGAGGTCAAAGTGTTTTTTCTGATGGAGGAAGCCGTCGCGCAGCATTTTCCCGCACTCCGCGGAGAAATCGAGGAGTACTGCGCCACGCTGCCCGGAAATATTTCCACCGCGTCCCCCTCCCCGCTTGTCGTCCGGGGAACGGAGGAATGCAAAACGCTGGAAACGGCAGACAAATTATGCGGATTGTTCCTGAAAGCGGGGCTCTGCCGTCAATCCTTTCTCGTCATCATCGGCGGGGGAGCGCTGCTTGATGCGGCAGGATTCGCCGCTTCCGTCTTTCACCGGGGAATCCGCCAGATCCGGGTTCCCAGCACGGCACTCTCTCAATGCGATTCCGGAGTCGGTGTCAAGAATGCGGTCAATGCCTTCGGGAAGAAGAATCTTCTGGGGGTCTTCGCTCCGCCTACGGCTGTGCCTCGCGTCGGCGCCTTCCTCCGCACGCTGCCC
>CAJMAW010000201.1 GCA_905211485.1 uncultured Lentisphaeria bacterium
TTCAAATAGAAACAAACGAGATTTCTGTCAAAAAAAGCATTGATAGAGGTTCCCTCAAGATAAATCAAGATAAATCAAGATAAGAAAAAGACCGTTGGTCAAGAAAGGATTCATCCTCATGAAAATATTGCAGATTTTTTCTCTCGCTCTCGTGCTTTCCGCAGGGGTTCTGCTTCTCTGCTCCTGCAAAACCAAGGAAATCATTCCGTCTGAAGTGCTGCAGATGCCGGAATATGCCTCTCTCCACACGGCATACAACATCTGGTATACGGATCCGGAGAAGATCGACTCTCTCAACATCCTGAAGGGAGAGATCATCCCCTTCGGGACGGAAGTGGAAATCATTTCCCTGACGGAAAAGAAATTCCGTTTCCGCACAGTCGGGGATTCGCGTGAGTTCACCATGCTCTACGATCAGCAGAAACACATGATCCCCGCGGAGGATTTCATCCGCAAACTTTTCACGACAAAAAACCTGGCAGAACTTTCCGAAGGCATCCGCCCGCTGGTGTATGAAAAAATCAAACGCGGAATTGTCGACAAGGGCATGACGAAAGAAGAAGTCATCCTTGCCTATGGCCATCCCGCCACCTACAGGACCCCATCTGAAGAGGAGGACACCTGGCTGTTCTGGACCGATTTCCTCGTCGGGAAACGCCTGGTTTTCAGCAAAGGGAAACTTCTGGAAATCATCGTACTATGAGATTACTGGCTTTCTCTATTCCTCTTTTATCCCGTCCCTTCCCGCTTCTTTTTTTTCCACGGTGAGAGAAAAAAAACAGAGAAAAAAAAATACACAACAGAAGATCAGCAGTCCGGGAGCAGCAGATCATCATGACAACTCCATTTCTGTTCAGCTATGAGGAAATCCGGGAAGCCGTCCCTTCCGGGAGATGGGTGAATCCTCCGCCATCCTTCTCATGTGGCGGAGTGACGGGCATTTCAACCGACACCCGGGAACTGATTCCCGGCTCCTGTTTCATTGCGCTTACGGGAGAGAGATTCGATGCTCACGATTTTCTGGACCAGGCACTGAACCGCGGAGCCGCCCTTCTCTGCGTGGAAGAACGCAAGGCGGATAAAGTCCCTCCCGGAGTCCCGGCTCTTCTTGTGGAATCTCCCCTGAATGCCTATCAGGAGCTTGCGGGATTTCACAGGAAACGCTTTCCGCATCTGAAGGTCGTGGCTCTGACGGGTTCCTGCGGAAAAACCGGGACGAAGGAAACGCTCCGCGCTATTTTCACTCAAGCATACGGAGCCGACCGCGTTCTTGCGACGGAAGGGAACACCAACAACCAGATCGGCGTCCCTCGGAATCTGCTTCGCCTGACGGACCGACATGAAATCGCCGTCATTGAAATGGGAACGAATCATCACGGGGAAATCGAGCCTCTTTCAAAAACAGCGGCTCCCGATGCGGCATTGATCGTTTCAATCGGGAGCTGCCATCTGGAATTTCTGGGGTCGCTGGAGGGGGTGGCAAAGGAAAAGTCGATGATTTTTTTGCATCTCCGGGAAAACGGGATTGCCGTAATTCCGGACTCTTCCGCAGGCTGGGAAATTCTGAGTCAGGCATCCTCCTCCTTCCGGCGCTTTCTTTTCGGAGAGGGGGAAAACGCGGATATCCGTGCCCGCTATCTCGGGGGGAATGTTTCGGGGAGCTCTTTTGAACTGAGCAGAAAGGAAACGGGCGAAAGCATCCGGATCGACTGGACGCTTTCAGGACGCCATCATGCGAACAATGCCGCCGGAGCCGCTGCGATTGCCTCCGCACTTGGAATCCCGATGCAGACCATCGGGGAAGGAATTGCGAAAACCGTTCTCCCCGGCATGAGGATGCGCCGCAGCACCCACCACGGCGCACTCTGGATCAACGACGCCTACAATGCCAATCCCGATAGCATGAAAGCCGCGCTCGAATGGCTGTGCGAATTCGCCGATCCCTCCCGTCTTGTCCTGGTGCTGGGCGACATGGGGGAAATCGGGCTCTCCGGCCCCGCCGCACACAGGGATGTTCTGGAACTTGCTCTCGCCAGATTCCCGGAGGCAGGAATTCTGGCGGTCGGTCCGCAGATGACGGAGGCCTTTGATGCGATCCGCTCTTCCGAGTGCAGAAAGAACGGGAACTGCGGAAGAAAAGGTTTTCACGCTTTCCCGGATTCCGGATCAGCGGGGAAAGAGATTCTGAACTGGGTGAAGGAAGGGGATACCGTCTTCCTGAAAGCCTCGCGCTCGACGGCGCTGGAGAAAGTGGAACCGGATCATGAAGATCTCTGACTGTCTGCGCATTCTCGGGCCGCTGGCGGCGGATTTTTTCCTTCCACCCGGGATTGAGAACACCGAACTCCGGGGGATCACAAATTCCTCCTCTTCAGTGGAAGAGGGCTTTCTTTTCTGTGCCATCAGGGGAAGCCGCGCAGACGGACATCAATATCTTCCAGACGCCGTCCGGCGCGGAGCTGTTCTTCTTGTCCTTTCTTCTTCTTTTCCCCATCCTCCTGTTCCCTGCGCCTCATCTTCTTCCTCCTGCCCAGACGGAATTCCCTGGATCCGGGTCACCGATTCCTATGACGCCTGGGCGAGAATCTCTGCCGAATATTTCGGGAATCCCGGAGATTCGCTGGAAATTCACGGCATTACGGGAACCAACGGGAAAACCTCCACAGCCTTTCTTCTGCGGCATTTTCTGGACGGCTGCTGCGAAGAACAAGATGCAGACAGCGGGGGAAACGGAAAAAACGGAAAAAACGGGGGATCACATGGAAAGTCCTCCCCGTCTTCCTGCGCACTTCTTTCGACCATTCTTACAGACACGGGCAAAGGCTGTATCCGGGAAGCCTCCGGCACCACTCCCGACGCATGGAACCTTCAGCGCCTCTTTCTGGAAGCGAAGAACAACTCCTGCCGTTCCCTGGTGATGGAAACCTCCAGCCACGGGCTTTCCCAGCATCGGCCTGGGACGACAAAATTCTGCTCCGGCATCTTCACCAATCTGACAGGCGATCATCTGGACTATCACAAGACCATGGAGGCCTATTTTCAGGCAAAAAAGATTCTTTTTTCGGAAATGCTCCGGAAGAACGCCGCTGCCGTCATCAATATTGACGATGAATGGGGGGAACGTCTTTCCAGCGAACTGCGTTCGGAACGGCCGGACCTGCGGATTCTGGATCTCTCCGGAAAAAAAAGCGACGCGTTCTGTTTCATCCGCAGTTTCACACTTTCCGCAGACGGAACAGACATTTCCGCCGTTCTTGACGGACGGCCGCTTTCCCTGCACAGTCCACTGATCGGCGGACATAATGTCTGGAATCTTCTTTCCGCCATGACTGCGGCCTATGGCGCTTCCGGGGTCTCCCTTTCCCTCCTTCAGGAAAAGCTCCGCAGCGCTCCCGCGGCGCCGGGAAGACTGCAGCACATCCGTCTCGGCAACGGTGCTATTGCCTTCGTGGACTACGCTCATACCGACGATGCGCTCTTCCGCGTTCTGAGCACTCTGCGGCAGCTCATCAAGGGAAATGGAAAGATTCTTACTCTCTTCGGCTGCGGCGGCGACCGTGACCGGACCAAGAGACCGAGAATGGGGAAAGTCGCCTCCGAACTTTCCGATATTCTGATCCTGACAAGTGACAACCCGCGTTCCGAATCCCCGGACTCCATCATCCGGGAAATTCAGCAAGGCATTCCGCACGATCGCAGGGACTGTTTCATCTTACCGGACCGAGCGGAAGCCATTTGCAAAGCCGTTTCTCTCGCTTCGGAGGGTGACCTGATTCTCGTTGCGGGTAAAGGCCATGAAACCACTCAGGAAATCCAGGGCGTGCGATATCATTTCGACGATATGGAAGAACTGGAAAAGTTCAAGGCCTGAGTGTCCTTTTTTTCTCCTCCCCTCCCCCTTCTCCGCTTCAGATTTCTCAGAAAATTGAAGAGGCGGAAAAATGCAGCGCATTTTTCTCGTGGTCAAGGTCCATGACCTTGTCGCGGTCCAGCGGCGAGACGCTGGTC
>CAJMAW010000202.1 GCA_905211485.1 uncultured Lentisphaeria bacterium
TACACGCCGCAAGCAGAAACCGCGAACGTCAGTCATTTATCATACCATCTCCTGTGTCCTTTTTCTGATTTCCGGCTCCATGTCTCTGAGAAAACGGCGGAGAGTCCTGTTCCGCTTCTTCCTCCGTTTTCCCGTTCCTGTTTTCCTGCCTGTCATATCACGGGCGTTTCAGTCTTTTTCACGGAGAAAAAGACTCTGTGAGGGGTGCGCTCCGGCGCGGCGGCTTCTTGCGGCCGCCGCTTCCTTCTTTCCCCTCAAAAACGGAGACGGAAGGAAGAGAAGAAACGGAAGAATCAGGCTTTGGCCGTATGGATCATCCGGAACTCCGCAGGCGCCAGTTCAACGGGATCGGAAACTCCGAAATGATGAAGCCTGAAACTGTGCGGGTGATCGAAATCGACGTTCAGGAGACAGATGGTGCCGTCTTCCGGGAAATAGGAGAAGGCGACATAATCGCATTCTTCGTCCGGGGAGTCCAGATCGTTTCCGGTGATGCAGACCCGTCCGCGGGCGTGATTTGCGATATGGCGGTAGACCGTGCCGATCAGTCCGGCGGAACCGATGGTTCCTCCCGGCCCGTCGTCGTTGTCGAATGCGCCGGGATAGGCCCATGCGTTCAGGAAGAAGACGTTTCCTTTGCCGAAGGAATGACGCAGGATGACAGGATGGGCGTTTTCATCGTTGATGACAAGGATTTCTGCATCCGGATCGACGATTTCAATATCCCCGAGCGGCGTTGCCGTGATCCCGAACCTCCTCGGCAGACGGAATCCGAGCGTATCCGATCCCGCCGGCGCGGTCGCCCAGTAGAATCGTTCCCCGCGTCCTCTGACCTTGACTCCGCAGAGTTCGCTGAAATCTCCGCCGTTGACCAGTTCCGAGACCTTGTAATTGAAATTCCTGGTTTCGTTTTTGCAGAGGTGGGCGATGCCGAGGAAGAGCGTCCCTCCGGCGGCAACGTATTCCTTCAGGATTTCATACTGTTTCTCTGAAGACGTGTTCCATCCGGTGAAGAGAAGCGCCTTGTAATTTTTCTTCAGAAAGTCCGCGCTGAGGTTGTCTTTTGCGAAGGAGACCACGTCCACCTGTCCGTAAGGCGTTCCGGAAAGGAAGTGGTTCCGGTAGGGGGCGAAGAGTTCCTTCAGGGGGAAGAAGACCTTTTTGGCAATGTCCCAGCTCCGTTCCGGCATGCCTTCCAGCCAGGCGGGATTTTCATCCGCGAGCGGATAGAGTCCGGCGATGGCGTAATTGTGATTGTAACGCGCAGTACAGAGATCGCAGTTCCCCTTGACCAGCGCGATGCTGCTTTCCGGCTGTCCCTCCGGCGTGCCGTTGGCTTTGACGAAATTCCAGAAATCGGAAATGGTCTCTCTGTAACGGCGGCAGGTGGGCGAATCGTAATTCAGATACGGATAATAGCTGCGCGCCTCTTTCAGCGGTTCACGGAAGACTTCAGGGGTTTTTTCCAACATGCCCGCCAGGGTGCCGTTGTTGCCGTCCACGGGGAAGAGATCGTGCCGCTGCGGCACCTCGAACTTGGGGGAATCCGGCGACAGCGTATGCTCCACAAACCAGTTTCCGCTTTCATTGATGATCATCTTGCTTCCCGCCATGTATTTGAGATACATCGCGGCCGAAAGCAGGTCATAGCGCCTCGGATGGCTGTTCGGGAGCCAGGCATAATGCTCGTGCGCCAGATGGGAACCCCAAAGCGGGAGATCGTACTGGCGGTAGAGTCCGCGGGAGAATCCGGAGGAAAAATTCAGATTAGGGAATGCAAAGTCTTCAATTACAGGGACTTCCGCTCCTCCGAAGACTTCGTAGTCCAATGAGAAGTTGGAACTGGTCGCCATCACCAGTCCCCAGCCCTGGGCATGACGTTCGTCCACATGTGTTTTCACCCGTTCGATCAGTCGGTCTGCAAGCGCTCCGAGCGAGACCGTTTTCCCTTCTTTCAAAATGGCTTCCGCATCCTGGAATCCGATGTTGTAACGTTCCCCGAAGTCATAGCCCAGATAGAATTCCCCTCCGGTTTCCTTCAGCTGGCGGACCCATTCATCCTTGCCGCTGGTGTAGATGAAGGCGGTGTAGAGCCCGCGTTTCCGGGCCTCCCGGAGAAAACGGACCAGTCCGGCGCCGAAGCGGTCCTCGTATTTCCGGAAGATTTCCATGTTTTTGAAATTCAGATAACGGCACTGTTCCCAGTCCGGGTCGGGCAGCTGCACGCCGATTTCGTCCAGCGCGTAGAACCATTCCGCCCTCATTCTGGGCGAGAGGCCCCGGGCATAGCCCCAGACCTGGGCCAGATTGCCCTGATTGTCTTCCAGAATCCTGTCGATCATTTCCATGGGGGAAAAGGTCTGTGCTGTCCAGGTGTAGTGTCCGGGCATCGTGCAGATCAGATAGTCCGCTGAAGTGTTGTACACGCCCGATCCCACAAAAATACCGCATTCCGGAAGTTTGATCTTCTGCATAGGCCCTCTCTGTATTCTCTGTTCCAGTTCCTGTATTTTCAGTCCGTAAAAAAAAGGCGGAAGGGGGAGAATTTTCTTCCCTCCTCTTTTGCTGATGATGGCAGCGAGATACCTTAGCCGCCGGAGGCGTTTCCTGCAAGCGGGAAGGAAAAGGGAAAACGTTTTTTTTCTTTTCCCTTTTCATCATCTCGTTATCTCGTCTGTCTTCCCTGTCCTTGTTTTTTCTCAGGAGTGTTTGAGAATTTCGGTTTTGAGCCGTTCAAAGGCCTCCGACTCGGGCAGGACGGCGATGGTTTTTCCATAGCGGAACAGCATGAGTTTTCCCCCGTCTCCTCCGCCGGCGATGCCGATTTCCGCATCGGCCGCTTCTCCCGGCCCGTTCACGACACAGCCCATGACGGCGATTTTGCGGACGCCGATCCGTCCGCCCTGCGCCTTGACGGATTCGACAAAGCGTTCCACCTGATCTACTAGGGAAAACATGTCGTACGCGGTGCGTCCGCAGGTGGGGCAGGAAACGATTTCCGGGGCGCCCGGGCGCAGTCCTGCGGCCTCGAGAATGGCGATTCCGGCGCGGACTTCCTCGACGGGGTCTGCGGTCAGGCTCACCCGGAGCGTATCGCCGATTCCCTCCATCAGCAAAGTCCCGATTCCGACGGCCGATTTCACGGTTCCGCGGAACGCCGTTCCCGCCTCCGTGACTCCGATGTGAAGCGGATAGTCCGAGCGGGCGGCGAAACGGCGGTAGGCCTGCACCGTGACCGGCACCGAACTGGCTTTCAATGACACTTTGATCCGGTCGAAGGAGAAGTCCTCGAGCCTCTTCACCTGTTCCATGGCGGCTCTGACGAGTGCCTCGGCCAGAGCCTCCTCTCTGGACAGTCCTTTTGCAAGTTCTTCCTCCAGCAGTCCCTTCGGCAGACTTCCCGCATTGGCTCCGACCCGGATGGGAATGCCCGCTTCTCCCGCCGCGTGACCCACGCCGCAGGGCTGAATGTGCGCCGGGCCATTCTGGTGTGCAAATCGCTCCATGCCCGGCGGGCGTATATGTATTATCAGTATTTCTACCCGGAGACGCAGTTTTTTATCTGCCCGCAGGACATTGAAGGCATCACGAAGGCGACCTGGCACACCACCCCGGAGGGCATCAACCTGGTGTTCAGCGAGCTGGAAAAGATCGGCCATCAGTTCGGCGAGATGTACTGCCAGCAGCTGGCCGGAGAGCGCTTTGACCCGGACGCACCCAGTATGCTGGACCGGTGGAACGGCGTGAAGTGAGCGCCCCTCTGCCGCAGCAGCCACTTGCACAGCGGGGGATTCAGGATCAGCAGCGGGCCGATCAGCGCCGTGGCGTACAGCCCGCCCCGGCAAAAGCCCTCCAGCTTCGACTCCGGCGTGCGGCCCACGCCCCGCACGGTGTCAAACCAGCCCTCCGCCTCCGCTGCGTCGTAGTCGAAGCCGAACAGGCTCTTGAAGC
>CAJMAW010000203.1 GCA_905211485.1 uncultured Lentisphaeria bacterium
AGCGTCTCGCCGCTGGAGTGCGACAAGGTCACGGACCTTGACCTCGAGAAAAATGCTCCGCATTTTTCCGTAATTTTTGTTGCTTCGCAATATGATTTTTTTTGCTTCGCAAGTTTATTTTTTATTGCTTCACAAGTTCTTTTGTTTTATCGTACTTTTGTGCAGGAAAAGCGCGGGTCCGGAGATTTTCAGCTCCGAACCCGCAAGATGGTCCCCTCCCTTTTATGCTTTTCCCCCCCAGGCTGCTCCCCCCCGATCTCCGTCCGCCGGGAACCAGCACGGACAGAACTGCTCGCAACGGCAGCAGTATTCAAAACTGTCTCTGCACTCCGATCACAATCCCCTTTACAGGGATCTCCTTCCTGGAACCGATCAAGGCTTTGAATTCAGGATCCGCAGGAAAAAGCTCAATGCGCTCCTCATCAATTCTGCGGCAGAGCCGGAGGACAGGAACCCCATCCATAACAGTGATGACAATGTCCCCCTCTTTCACTTCTCCCGAAGCGGAATGACGGATAATGACAATGTCGCCGTCATGAATTCCCATTCCGTGCATCGCATTCCCTTTGACATACATTGCAAAAAGTTCCCCCTCTTTCCCCTCCACAGACGGAGAAAGCATGGACAGGTCATAGAAAAATTCCTTCGCATGGACACGACGGATATCAGCGGCGAATCCCTTCAGCGAATCGTTCCTGTCCAGAAGCGGAATCGCGCAGACATGAGAGAAATTCTTCTCCTTCAGTCTTTTTCCGCAATTCAAAGAAATACTTCTGGCCTTTGAACTCCGGGTCAGATATGATTTTTTCTGCAATGCACGCAAATGGGAAAAAACCGTGGAGGGCTTGATGCTCAAATGCTCGGCAAGTTCCTTGACTGTCGGCGACATCCCGGTTGTTTTGCAGAATTTCTCAATCAAATCCAGAATCTCTTTCTGACGCGCGGTAAGACGTTTCATAATCGCCCCCTGAAAAACAGATCTCTTTACCCTGATCCGGAAAACGCGGCTCCATTTCTCTCCACGGCTTCCGGAAACGTAAAAAAAAATAAACACGTTAAACTTAAATGAACAAGTCCAATATATTCCCACCTCCTGTAATATTCAATAGAGCTTCAATTAAAAAACAGAAAAAAGGATTTTTTTATGTTTTTTAGTGTGTTTTATTGTTTACATATTCCGTCTGATTTCTTTTCGCCTGATTTTGTCCTAACAAACTGCTGTTCATAAGAAACAAAGGCTTTTCCAGAATAAAAATCAGACGAAAACAGGGATTCCGCGTTCTCAGCAAAAAAAAATTCCCCGAGCTCTTGACTTCCCGGAAAACAGGAATAGCATATACCCGGGAGCTCAGACGAACGCCGGAACAAACCGATGGAATCAACAGCCCGGAAGGAGAGTGGGGAATCATGAAACTTTCAAAAGTCATCGCCGAAAAAAACGGTCCGGAATATCCGGAATCAGTCGCACCGGGAACCACTCTGAGAGAGGCGGCAAGGAAAATGACGGAACTCGGAACCGGCGCCCTCCTCGTGCTCAAACCCGGGGAATCCACGCTTCACTGCAGTGGATTGATCTCAAAATCGGATCTGGTCAGGGCAATTGCGGAGGAGAAGGTGGATCCGGACAGCGCGCTTGTCGATGATTTCATGAGCAGGCGTCTCATTGTGGCGAATATCTCCGATCAGGTGGACTATGTGATCAATGTCATGCTCCGTCACCACATAGCGCATCTGCCGGTCATTGAGGGAAAGGCCATCTGCTCCATTGTTTCCAAGACAGACATCCTGAATTCCATGAATGTGGAAAAGGATATCGAGCTCCAATGGCTGAGCGATTATACCGGTTCGGCCGGAGAGAGACACAGCGTCTTCTGATTTTTCCGCTTTTTTCAGGAAAATCCGATTCTCTGCACGAGCAAAAAACATAATCGCGGATATATTTTCTTTTTATTCCGAATTTGTTCGGACAGCAAAATCTGGAGAATTCTCTGATGAACAGCGAAACCATTCGCAGCAGGGTGTGGCTGGAAATTGATCTGGGCACACTGGAAAGAAATTTCAGGAAAATCGCGGAGGCGGTCGCTCCGGCAAAAGTCCTGGCGGTTCTGAAAGCGAACGCCTACGGGCTCGGGGTGTCAAAAATTGCGGAGCGTCTGGACCGTGCGGACGCGGCAGGATTCTGTGTGGCGGAATTGAAGGAAGCCCTTCCGCTTGTCAAGTTCGGCAAGCCTGTGCAGATTCTCGGGGGAGTGTTCGACTATGAGATCCCGGAAGCCGTGGCCAACGGTCTGGTGCTGGGAATTACGGACTGGGAGACGGCGGAGAAAATCAGCCGCGAATCCGTCCGTCAGAACCGGATCACCGAATGTCATTTCAAGCTGGACACCGGCATGGGCAGGCTCGGCATCCTTTCCGACGAGGCTCCGGAGCTGATTCCCCGAGTCATGACTCTTCCCAATCTCAACTGTTGCGGCATTTATTCACATTTCCCGATTGCCTATCGCCAGGAGGATCCCTTCACGCGTCTGCAGCGGGAACGCTTTCTGGGAGTTCTCGACAAAATGCGGAAACTGGGAATCGAGTTTTCCAAAATCCACATTGCAAACAGTGATGCCATCAACAACTGCGAATTCACCCATCATGATCCATTCAACTATGTCCGTTCGGGAATCAATCTGCATGGATCCTTTGACAACGAGGGGCAGCGGCGTCTGAATCTGGAATCCGTGCTGAGTTTGAAGACGCGCCTTGTGGCGGTGCGGCGTCTGCCCGCGGGGTATACCATCGGGTACGGGCGCACTTTCCGGCTGGTCAGGGACATGCTTGTGGGGACCATTGCCGCGGGGGATGCGGATGGACTGCCGCTGAATCTTTCCAACCGCGGATATGTGGTCATCAAAGACAGGCTCTGTCCGATTCTGGGGAGGCTTTCCATGGATTACACCACGGTTTCCCTGGAGTCTTTCCGGGAGGGGGAGGTGGCGAAGGGTGATGAAGTCATCTGTCTCGGCGGCAGCGGGCCGAATGCGGTCACAGTTGAAAACTGGGCTCAAATCAAAGGCACTCATCCGTATGACGTCATTTGTTCCATCGGCAACCGTGTGGAACGGATTTACATGGAGTAACTGCGGCTTTTTGCAGAGAAGAGGCTCTGATTTTGCGGGGCATTCTGCTTTCTGACGGGTCATAATAAAAAAAGGGAAAGGATTTTTATGCGTTCTGTTCTGTCCGGCAAGCCATTATTTTCATTCATTTGTTTTCCGGTGCTGCTTTTATTTTCAGCTGCCTGTGCGAACATTCAGTATGAAGGAATCAGTGAAGCGGCATTGTCTTCGGACGCGCCGGTGCTGGTTTTCTTTGATCAGTCTCAGATCAAGGCACATGATTATGCAACTCTGGGGACAGCCCGATGGGAAACTGCGCCTTCCACTTCCCGCAATGAGATCATTTCAACTCTGAAGAAATTTGCCCGCAAACACGGGGCAAATGCGATTCTGATACAGGCGATGGATCGAATCAAGACGGGGGAAGCCAGACAGGATCAGATCTACAATCTGAGTGCTCCGGGATGGGATGTTGAGGACAATTCAAACAGCTCCTACACTTATGTGAAGGATACGATCTTTTATGCCGGGGGGGGAAGGGATCCGGAGAAGGCCATTTACAGTCTTCTTGTGAAGGCGAGTCTTCTTCATTTTCCGGAAACGGTGCTTTCACAGTACAAAAATGCGGAATAGACTTTTCCCGTTTTGCGTTGGGGAAAATACGGCAGGCAACGCCTGCCGGGTGCAGGGGATGCAACCCTGCCGAGGAGTATG
>CAJMAW010000204.1 GCA_905211485.1 uncultured Lentisphaeria bacterium
AATCCGCTCCGTCCAGAGACATCCCTCCAGACCCGCAAACAGGGGCTTCTTCTCCTCCGGACAATCCGCCGGGACGGGATCATACTCATAGGTGAGCTTCTGCCATTCCCGAATGGACTCCGTCAGGGCAAACGGATAGTCGAAATACAGATTCCCGTGCAGGGAGGAGACAATTTCATTCCCGCAGCGGAGAGCGTCCTCCGAAGCGTTCCCCAGCCAGTCCTGAATCAGGGCCGATGCCGTATAATGCGAGCAGGAAACACACCCCCATGGCGCGCCTGCCTCTCGAAAGAAGATGATCCTCCATCCCGCGCATGAAAAGCGCCTCCAGCTCCCGTTCGGAACTCAGATTCAGCTCCTTCATCCGTTTCCGGCATCGCGGACAGCGTTTCCAGTAATAGGTCCCCGCCTCGTCGCCGCCGATGTGAATGACGGGGGAATCGGGGAAAAGTTCAAGGACCTCGTCCAGAACAGCCTTCAGAAACGCCTCCGCCTCCGGACTGGAAAGACAATATTCCCGGACGTCGTTCCCCGCGGGATCGTCCGTCACCGGACAGGCAAATTCCGGATGATGCTGAAACACCACCGCGCTGTGCCCGGGCATCTCGATTTCCGGCACCAGCGTGATGAAGCGTTCGCGGGCGAACTGCCGGATCTCCTCCACATCCTTTTTCGTGTAAAAGCCCTGATTGTAGTAACTTCTCCTGTCGAAAACCGCTCCGGAAAGTTCCGGAGCCGAATCCAGCTCGATCCGCCAGCTCTGGCGGTCCGTGAAATGCCAGTGAAGGCGGTTCAGCTTGTACGCCGCCATCTCTTCCAGAAGTTCAAGGATCCGTTCCTTCCTCTGGAAATGACGCGCCGAATCCAGCATCAGGCCGCGGTAAGGGAAACGCGGGGAATCATGAATTGTCCCAGTGGGAAGATAAATGGCGTGCCCGCCCTCCGCGGAAACGGTGAAGAGAATCTGGAGAAGGCTCTGGATCCCGTAAAACACGCCCGGAACGCCTCCACCGCGAATGGATATCGCGTCTTCCTGGATGTGAAGAACATAGGATTCCTCCCCCTTCCCCTCTTCCGCCGGGGACAGGCTCAGCACGATGCGTTCCGCAATGCCAAGGTTGATCTTCTCCGTGAGAATCCTCCGCGGCGGCTCTTCCAGACGCGCCAGAGCACGGTTCAGCGCTTCGGCGCAGGGAAGAAGCGCCGGATCCGTCTCAATCTCCTTCAAACGGGAGAACGGACACGTCACCCCCCTGCCCTCTTCCGCCTCAGGCGGACGCGGAAGAAGCATTTCCCGGATCGGCAGACTCATGAATCATTTCCTCTTCGCGTTCTTTTTCCTCATGTTTTTCCCGCCCGCAGTTTCAGTGGAAGACTGGGAAGAGGATGGATGCGAAAGAACCCGTTTGTAATTTTCTCCGATGCGGTCCCAGAGTTTCAGGGCGTCGGGCGCCGCGAGAACCGTCCCGTATCCTCCGCGGTAGGTCCACGCGGCAAGACGGTCCACGCCGAGCGATTCATACAGATCCACCACCTTGTCCACCTGCGTGAAATCATGCGGCTGCTTGAAATAGCCCATCAGCCAGCGTTCCGACTTCTTGCCGTATTTCTTCGCCATCGCCACGGTGCGGCGGGTGATGTTTTCAAAAAAGGCTTCGGGAAGCTCCCAGGCAATGATCGTGGTGGAGAAAACGTCGAAATAAGGGGAGGAGGCGACCATGTCCCAGTTGTCGTATCCGCGGTATTCCGTCACATAATAGGTGTTCAGAGTCGCGTGGACGCAGCAGGTGATTTCCAGGTCGGGATTGATTTCCTTGATCTTGCGCGAGGTGTCCTCCAGAATGAAAAGGGCTTCGCGCCAGCGGAACTGCTTGACGTCGTTGGTCATATAACGCGGCATGGCATAGCCGTAGTAATCTTCGAAACGTTTGCGGCAGACCGGGCAGTAGCAGGTCCAGTCATCGGCAACACCGCCCGTGATGGAGGCAATTCCTTTCGGAAAGGCGTAGTGCGGTTCGTCCCAGAAGAAGCCGTCCGGATTGCATTCCCGTGCCAGCGTCACGCAGAAATTCTTGAAATAATCGCGGTAGCTGTTGGTGTTGAAACACGCATACGGCAGTTTTTCGCCGGTGAGGGCGGAGACCTGACGGTTTTCCACGTTGTCCTGCAGAAATTTGCTGACCTGTTCACCGCCGAAGTATTTGCCGTTGCCCCACGGATCAATCAAAACACGCAGTCCCATTTCGTGTGCTTTCGCCACGATTTTCGGAATGTTCGGACGCCAGAAATCGAAATCAAATTCTGTAACTGCCAGAATTACCGTCGTGCAGCCGTGTTCGATCATTTCCGCGAAATCTTTTTCCGCGTGTTCAACATAGTTCAGCCCGTAATAGCTGATGGAGGTTTGCGTGATTGCCATTGTTGTTGTCTCCTTTATGGGGTTTATGGTCAAATCGTCCAGATCGTTTATTGTATCTTCATCCGGGTGCTTTGGCGTACAACCAGTTTTGAATCCAGGTAGCGGCAGACTCCGCCGTCTATGGATTTGAACTTGATTCTTGCATACAGGGATTCAAATGCCAGACGCGCCATATCCTGAACCGGATACGATACGCTGGTCAGCGGCGGATACGTTTCCGCCGCAGCCGGAAGATCGTCAAATCCTGCTATTGCAGCTTCATCCGGAACCGTGATCCCCAGCTCATGACACAGATTGATGGTACGGGTCGCAAACAGGTCGTGATAACAGAAAATTCCGAGTCTTCCATCCCGTTTCCGTTTCAGCAGTTCCGTGATTTCCCGGCGGCATTGAGCAGGATTGTTGTAATCCAGCCGCAGAATATTGGATTCGGACAGCGGGAAGCCGCCGTCCAGCAGACCTGCCCGGAATCCGAACAGTCGTTGGTCGTGCAGTTTGCCTTGCTGTCCGATATAGGCAAATTCGGTCAGCCCCTGTTCAATCAGATGCTGTGCCATTTCCTGTGCCGCTTTCTGGTTGTTGACCAGAACCGCGTCGCAGCTGACGGTTTCGAGACGGCGTCCCAGCATGACATACGGAACCGGAAGATTTTTATAGAACGCTTCCTGTTCCGGAGTGGACGCCCAGGGACAGATCAGAATGCCAGCCACCCCCTGACGGCAGAACATTTCAAGCCGCTCGCATTCCGTCTGGAACTGATAATTGCTGGAAGCGATGATCAGGCTGGCTCCGATGGAATGGGCAAATTCTTCGGCATGACATGCCAGTTTTGCGAAGTACGGGCTTTCCAGACAAGTTGCCAGAAATCCGATCAGCAGCGGTTTGCCCTGTTCACGCGAACGCGGCAGTATTGCGGCTATCCGATGGTTGCGGCCGGATTTTTCCAGAATGCCTTCCTCTTTCAGCCGGCTCAGAATCCGGACTGCTGTTTTCAGAGAAACCTGTTTGTTTTCGCTGAGTTCGAGGGTGGTCATGAACACGTCGCCGCAGCGGCCTAATTCCCCTGTGGCTATCCCGTCCATCAATTCCCGGACGATCATTTCTGTCTTGATTTGCGGCATTGTTCTACTTTTGTTGTACTTTGGTTTTGCTTTATGTATAACTATAATCAAACAATATGAGAATGCAAGTCTTTTTTTCTGAAAAAATGGAATTTCTCTGTTTTTTCTTTTAAAACTGCGGTTTTTTATGAGCGAATGTCTTGAAAATCCCGAATGGTGCGCTATCTTTGAAGCTGTCTGCATTATTTATGGAAAGGAAAACAATGAAAAATCTGAGTGGAATCGTTCGGTGCGCATTGCCTGCCATGTGTCTCGGCC
>CAJMAW010000205.1 GCA_905211485.1 uncultured Lentisphaeria bacterium
GACCGCGAGAAAAATGCGGATCGCATTTTTCCGTATTTTTTTGCTTCGCAATATTATTTTTTGTTGCTTCGCAATATTTTTTTGTTGCTTCGCAATATTTTTATTTTCTTTTTGCTTCGCCCCTTATACAGCGAAGGCTCCGCCACGCCACTCCTTTTCCTTCGCGGAAAAAAGCTGGACACAGCCGATTTCCTCAAAAGAAGCACGCACAGAGTCATATTCGGAATCAAGGATTCCCGCCAGAATCAGACGCCCCCCAGGCTTGACAAGAGAAAGAAGTTTCCTTCGTCCCGCTATCAGAGCGGAAGAAAGAATGTTCGCCGCCACAATGTCATACACTTCAGAATCCGCATAATCCTCCAGTGAAGCCGCGACAAGCGGGAACTGAGAATCAGGAATCCCGTTTTTCCTGGCATTTTCCCTCGCGACGGGAAGAGTCTCCGGATCAATGTCAAACGCCCTCACAGGGCGGCAGCCGAGATGATAAGCCGCAATGGAAAGAACTCCGGATCCCGATCCCGCATCCAGCATGGAAAGAACCCCGGAGGATTCATAAACAAAACGATCCAGAGCCGTCAGACAGAAACGGGTTGTCGCATGCTGCCCGGTCCCGAAACTCATGCCGGGATCCAGTTCCAGCACCACCTGCCCCGGACGGGCATCCCAGATTTCCCAGGATGGCTTCAGTGCAAGACGTTCCGATATTTCCAGAGGCTTGAAATGAATTTTCCAAGATTCCGCCCAGTCCTCCTTCTTCAGGGGAGAAAGGGAAAAATCACGCACCGATATTCCGAAGTCTTCCCAGAGTCCCGCCTCCGAATCCAGACGTTTCACGGCCGCAGACGCCTCTTCCGGGGTCTGGAAATACAGGGTGTGTTTGACAATGCCGCTTTCCTCATCCTTCCAGGAGCTCACATTGTCGTAAAGTGCGGAAAGAAGTTCCGCGGCGGCGCCGCGGGTTTCCGAAGCATCCGTCATCGTCACGCAGTAAAGCATAGAGCCGTCCATCTTGAAACGCCTTTCTCCCAGAACGTCCTCCGGGTGTCTTCGCATCCGCGTAATATACTTTCCGGAAACTCCTTTTCAAAGTTGCGTACCGGGATTTTCATGATATATTGAACAGCGTTTCATACTGCTGCAGACAGGAAATATCTTCAGAAATGACGGAATATGTCTTGAACTTCTCAGATTCGGAACGCTTCCCTTATGGAATTCGCCGTTCCGACCGGGCATCCAGAATGACAATCCGCATTCTGCCCGGTCCGAGGATCGAAGTCGTCCTTCCCCGCTTCGTTGCGGAGGAAGAGGCGCACCGGTTCATCCGGAAGGAATCCGCATGGGTCAGAACAACTTTCCGGAAAATGGAGAAAAAAGAGAAATCTCCTCCCCGCAGGAAACAGCAGCCAGGACATCCCGATGAGCTCCATTTCCTGCTCACTGGAAAGCGATATCGGATTCATTATCTCTGGCGGGACGTGCCGTGGACCGGGGCAAGAATCCGCGATCCGGAAAATATCGACGTCACGGGAAACATTCTGCCTCCGGAAAACTGCCGTGCCGCCCTCACGGACCTGATCCGGAGAACTGCCGAAACACTCCTCCCACCCATGCTCTCCGAACTTGCCGCGCGTCATGGATTCACCTATTCCTCCGCTACAGTGCGCCTGCAGAAACGGCGCTGGGGGAGCTGCTCTTCCAGAGGAGCCATCTCCTTGAACGCATTCCTGATTTTCTTCCCCCAGGAACTGGTGGAATATGTACTTCTCCACGAACTCTGCCATCTCCGGAAAATGAATCATTCTCCCGAATTCTGGCAGGAACTCGAACGGATCTGCCCGGATGCGCTGAAACGGAGGAAAAGCCTGAACTTCCACAGCCGTCTTCTTCCCTGGGATCCCCGGTGACATGATCCCCGCCTCAGGGGAAAAGAGAATAAAAAGAGGAAAACGGGAGTGGGGGAAAAAACGGATGGGGAAAATCTCAGTACTTATATTTGAACATGTTGGAAGGAACGTTGCCTGTCATGTAGTTCCGATAGGCTTCAATGGAGGACATGTTTTCAACGTGGCCGTCAAAGAAGAGAAGATTCACCGTAAGGTTGTGTCTTCCGTTCACCCAGTCGATCATGGCTTTTTCCCCAGTGAAAGTCCTGGCGGACGACACTCTCCCGGAACCCGAGGGCTCCGGCGCGTTTGCCGTTGACTCATACAAAAGCACCTTCCGTCCAGGATTTTTTACGGCTCCCAGCGGAATCGCCCTTTCATCCGGAGAACTGATCCCGATATAGCCTATCAGCTGATAAAAATAGCTGTTGTCATCCCCTAAAGCTCCATTCCCATTCTCCCATGATCCTGACGGACACAGGAAAATGGTCGGCGCGCGGCGGTCAGAGGAAAAGGATGACCTGTACAAAGCCGATCCCCGTTTGTAATCATACCCGGGCATTCCATAAGCGCGGTTTTTCCATCCCATGGAATTTCCCAGCAAAGCATACCAGAACCAGTTGGTCTGCCAGTGGTAGGACAATCCGTCCGGGACCAGACAATGGGGCGCGAATACACTTCCGCAGCCGTCGACATAATACATCTGAAAAATTCCGATCTGTCTTTCCTGCGAAATGCACACCGCCTTCCGCCCCATTTCCCTTGCCTTGTTCAGCGAGGGCAGAAGCAGAGACGAAAGAATCGCGATGATCGCTATCACCACCAGAAGTTCTATCAGAGTAAAACTCCGTTTCAAAAATTTCCCTTTCATAACCGGATCCTTTTCCTGTTCTTTGAAAAAAATGCGATTTGATCTTTTCGTTTGATCCCTCTTGTTCTTGTTTTTTCGTCCTGTACCCAGTCTCGGGGAATCTCGCTTGTCAAACAAAGCTGGGACTGCATCAAAGCCATCTCAAAAAAACGAATTCAGAGGTATATGAAAAAAGCGATCTGTTCCTTCCCGGCGGCAAACCGCCCTGCCCTTTTCTGTTTCAGTGCCGTCATTTCAGATTAAACATGGCGGATTCACCATTCTTCGATTTCTGATATTCCAGAATCAGAGTGTCAATCGCATATGTTGTGACATGCCCGTCCAGAAACAGCGCGTTGTCAGTCCGGTTGTGCCGCCCGAAATAAAAGTCGTTGTAATTCCGGGGATCTTCAAGAAAATTTGCCGTGCCGGCGTAAGGGGTGCTTCCGGCTCCGGCAAGCTGCGAGTTGCTGTTTCCCGTATATTCCGTCAGAAGAATTTTTTCTGAAAGCCGTTTTAATTCATGAACTTTAGTATAATTTGCAATCGGAGACCCGTATCCGTTTGCCTTGTAGAAATAACATTCCGCATAATAGAAATCCCCTTTTCTTGAAGTATCCAGCACACCTGAGGGACACATGAAGATGGGTTTTGTCCCCAGCGGCGGCATGCTCCGTGGGATGTAAAGGGAATTGTATGGACTCATTGCGCTTCTCCTCAGAACATAGCCCTCATTCTTTCCCAGAAGGGAATACCAGCAGTGATATGTCTCAGCCGCTCCCGTTTCCGCAGAATAAATCCACTGCCAGTTGGGGGGAATATAGGAATAGGCGTTCTGATAGTTGTCATAAAAGAGATGCAGCTGTTTCAGCCTGGAAATGCAGATCGCCCGTTCTCCGGCAGTCTTCGCCTTCTGAAGCGAGGGCAGAAGCAGAGACGCAAGAATGGCGATGATCGCAATCACCACCAGAAGTTCTATCAGAGTAAAACTCCGTTTCCAGTTTCCCTGCGGTTGTCCCCGAAAACTGGACAACTTGACTTGGTGTAAAATGCCCGTTAA
>CAJMAW010000206.1 GCA_905211485.1 uncultured Lentisphaeria bacterium
TTCTTTTTCCTGTTACAAACTCAATTCCCCCTCAAATAAATAGAGGCGCCCTTATGAAAAGCCGTATGACGCTGGAACCGAACCGCTGGTACCATGTCGCGCTGAACTTTTCCAACAACCGGAGACGCGCCACACTGTATATCGACGGAAAATTCCAGTGGGAAAACAGCGATCTCAATCTCCCTCTTCTGCAATTCAGTGAGAACAGCACTCAGCATGAAAAAGCCAGCATCAGAAATCTGAAGCTATACGACTATGAACTTGATTCGGAAGCGCTGACGGATTTCACCCCCTCCGCGGAAGAGTTTCAGAAACAAAATACGCGCCTGAGCACCCTCATCGACACAGCGCGGAACCCCTCCTTCAAGAACTGGTGCGCGGCCCTTCAGAAAGAACTTGACGCTGCAAAAAAAGACGGAAGCACTCTTTCTGCCTGGAAACATCTGCTCAAGCAGATCGGCAATGCCGAACGGATCTCTTCGGAACTGGCCGGAAACAAAGGAATCACCAATCAGGCGCTGATGGTGTATACGGTTCCTGCGATCAGCCAGGAACTGCGCCTGCCCTACGATCTTCCAACAGACGGGGAAGCCTCCTCGGAACTGCGCCTGATGGCGGCGAAGGATGAATTTGAATCGGCATCTTTTGTTGTGGTGCCGTTTGCACCGGTGAAGAAGCTGGAGCTGAAGATCAGCAATCTGAAATGCGGAGCGGATACTATCCCGGCATCCGCCATTGACGCGAAACTGGTCAAACGCTGGATCCGCAGCGGTGGAGCATGGCTCTCCTATCATGCGGACAAACGCCAGAGAGTGCTGGTCCCGGACCTCCTGCTCAATGACGAAAACCTGATCCGCGTGGACGAAAAACGCAAAACCAATGAACTGCGCCTCAGTTATCCGGATGGAGAAGTCTATCGCGACGTCAGCCGCTATTCACCAAGCAACGACCCGAATTTCGATACAGACCGTGAGCCCGTGCGGGATGCGGCCACTCTCCAGAGCGTCACGCTCCCCGAAGCCGGACGCAACCAGCAGTTCTACCTGACCTTCCACGCGCCCAAAGACGCCAAACCCGGAATCTACCGTGGCACCATTACCCTCATGGCGGACGGGCGCAATGCAGGCACCTTGAATCTTCTCTTCCGGGTTCTCCCCTTCGAACTCCCCGTGGCGAAGACGAACTATGACCTCGACCGGGAATTCTTCTGCAACATCACCTATCATCCCCGCAAATCCCGCGAAGTCACGATCCGGGAACTGCAGGACCTGCACGATCACAACATGCGCTATCCCCAGATGCCGGACAGCAGAAGATACGGGGAAAAACTCTTTGCCGAACAAATCGAACTGCGCAGGAAAATCGGTCTTCCCGTCAAACCAATTTTCTGCGGGGATTCCGGCGATCAGCAATGGCGCAAGATTCCGTATCAGGACCGTACGCAGAAAGCGTATGAGCAGTGCCGGGAGGAATTCGGGGAAAAAGCGCTTCCCCTGATCCAGGCGGCGGAAAAATATGCCGGACACAAAGAGATTTACTTCTACGGCAATGACGAGGCAGGCGGATGGGTGGGTTTAGATGTCCAGCAGCGTCCGGGATGGGAGAAACTGGAAGAAATGGGCGTCAAACTGCGCGCCGCCGGATGGAAAACGAACTTTTCGTTCATGGCGGATATCCAGAACATGCACAGCATCACGACCATTGAGAAGGAAAATGCCGATCTGTGGCACAGCGTCAACGGCATTCTTCTTAATTACGCCGATCCGTTCGCCGGAAGCGAGAACCCGCTCTGGTTCCGCCGGAAAGCCGGTCTTCTGCAGTACAAGTCGAATTATGACGGACTCATGCTTCTCTCCTATAAAAATCTCCGTGTCCCCTGGAACGAGCTTGCCGAGGACCCGGGCGGAGACGGCAACTACCGCAATTTCTGCATGACCTATCCCACCGTGGACGGCACCATCGGAACTCTGGCGTTCGAGGGACTCCGTGAAGCGTATGACGATATCCGCTACATCACACTGATGAAGCAGCTCGCCACCGAAGCCATGAATTCCGACAATCTCGAACTGAAACGCGAAGGCAAACGCCAGCTAGCCTGGTTTGAACGGATCGACGGAGAAAAATATGATCTGGACAGTCTCCGCACCCAGGTCATCGACCGGATCCTCACGCTCATCGAACTCAACCGGGCACAGAAAGGAAAATAACTCATGAAACGATTTTTCTTCTCCTATCTCACCGGCGCCATGCTGCTTGCCGCCCTGCTGCCGGATTTGTCCGCGCAGCAGAAAAACTGCTACGACGTCAACATCGGGAATCCGCCCGACCGCTTTGAAACACTGCTCAAAACGGAACCGGAAAAATGGGATTTCAATTTCCGGCGCTACGGCGATGAATCCTCGGTTCTGGTCAGCGACCCGATCCTTCAGCGGAATGTGCAGTCCGGAACGGAAACGACGGAACAGCGCCTTACGGCCCTCTACGTTGCCGCCAACAACGAAGGATTTGACATCATCGTCTTTTCCGCGGAACACGGGATCCGCGATGCACTCAGCAAAGGCACTGCCGTCCCGGGCAACTCGCTGGAAATCTTCTTCGCTCCCGGCGATGCCGATACGGAAAAGATCGAACACTATTACCAGTTCATCACCGACATGGAAAGCACAAAAATCCTGGATTTCCCCTGGCTTGTGGAAACCCGGAATTTCCGGAGGCTCCGCGATGCCGTGCAGTGCACGACGAGAAAGGTATCCAACGGTTATGTCACCCGGATCCACGTCCCGTGGGAGATTCTGTACAACAAGCTCCCCTTCCAGGACAAGGCCGACAATTTCTGGCGTCTTTCCGTAATCCGCTGGGCGCCGGGCGGCGGCCAGACCTGGGGCGGAGTCGTGCATGCCGCGACCACGGCGGGTTACATCCGCTTCCCGCACTACACCGATGAACAGAAGGCTGAAATTCAGGAATATGTCCTGAACCGCGCCTGGGAGAAGTATCGGCGGGATCTGGCGACATACGGTTCCGCTCTGGTTATGGATATGAAAGAACCCTACCGCAAGGAACTTCCGAAACGCCCGCGGAGCTTCATGAACATGCAGGAGGACCGTGTCTTTGTTGAAAAGGTCCTCATTCCCATGGAAAAGGAACGCAACGACCTCGGAGCGGGAATCGCATCCTTTTCCGGAATGACCCCGGAGGAAAGGGACGCCTTCTACGGCAAGGCGGCGGACATGCTGATGAATTTCGACTATGACGTCCAGGAAGCCTACCGGACCTATCTTGCAGAACGCCTTTTCAAAAACTGAGGAGATCCATCCATGACAAATAAAACACAAATCATTTTCTGTCAAAGTACCACAAACAGCACAAGGTTTAATATTCATTTTAGCATTACACAATGCATTACTAAAATCTGTTACTTCATCACTATCAAAACTAAGTACAGAAAAAGCCAATCTCTCAGCAGTTTTTTCCCCAATTCCTGGAAACTTCTTAAAATACTCAATTAAATCCTCTAAACTC
Source organism: uncultured Lentisphaeria bacterium (assembly GCA_905211485.1). Taxonomy (GTDB): domain Bacteria; phylum Verrucomicrobiota; class Lentisphaeria; order Victivallales; family UBA1829; genus CAJMAW01. The sequence continues at coordinate 3,523 of CAJMAW010000206.1, forward strand.
TTTGGATACATACTATCACATCAATCCTGACATCATATTAGAATATTTGCCCATTTTTTCATTAGTAGTTTTATCAACCTTTAAAAATGCATCATTCATAGCTAGAACTATCATATCTTCTAGCATAGAAATATCATCACTTAAATCAGTAGCATCAGAAGAAATCTTAACACTTAAAACTTCTTTTTTTCCATTAACTACAACCTTAACTAACGAACTACTTCCTTCAAAAGTAGACTTATCAATTTCATTCTTAATATTTGTAA
>CAJMAW010000207.1 GCA_905211485.1 uncultured Lentisphaeria bacterium
GGAAATGGCGCCTGACACTCGCCTCCAAAAATGACAAGAAATACATCATCTGCAACGGGGATGAAGGCGACCCCGGCGCATTCATGGACCGTTCCGTCATGGAAGGCAATCCCCACGCGGTGATCGAAGGCATGATGATCGCTGCGCGGGCTGTCGAGGCGAATGAAGGCTATGTTTATGTCCGGGCCGAATACCCCCTTGCCGTGAAGCGCATGCGCAAGGCGGTGGCGGACGCGGAGGCGAATGGAATTCTCGGCGACAATATTTTCGGGACGGGTCTGAGTTTTCACATGACCGTCATGGAAGGAGCCGGCGCCTTTGTCTGCGGCGAGGAAACCGCCCTGATGGCCTCCATCGAAGGGAAGCGCGGAATGCCGATGCCGAAACCTCCGTTTCCGGCGCAGAAAGGGCTCTTCGGGAAGCCGACTGTCATCAACAATGTGGAAACTCTTGCGACGGTTCCGTTCATTCTCCGCGAAGGCCCTGCGAAGTTCCGCGAGCTTGGGCCGGCGAATTCTCCCGGGACCAAAACCTTCGCTCTGACCGGACACGTTGCGAATACGGGATTGATCGAAGTTCCGTTCGGGACGACGCTGCGAGAAATTGTCTGTGAAATCGGCGGCGGCGTCACAGGAGCCAACGGGAAAGCCTCTGAGGAAAACTTCAAATCGGTTCAGATCGGCGGACCTTCGGGCGGCTGTCTGACAAAGGACATGCTGGATCTTCCGCTGGACTTTGACTCTCTGAAGAGCGTCGGCGCGATGGTCGGTTCCGGCGGACTTGTGGTCATGAATCAGGAGACCTGCATGGTTGCGGTCGCCAAATTCTTCATGCATTTCACGCAGAGTGAATCCTGCGGGAAATGCGTTCCCTGCCGCGAAGGCACCAAACAGATGCTGGCGCTGCTGGACGACATCACCAAGGGCAGAGGCACTCTGGAAACACTCGATCTTCTGGAAGAGACGGCCCGCGCCGTTCAGATTGCCTCCCTCTGCGGCCTGGGCAAGACGGCGCCGAATCCAGTGCTTTCCACGCTGCGTCATTTCCGCGATGAATATGTGGCGCATGTGGTGCACAAGACCTGTCCGGCGGGTCAGTGCAAGGCGCTGGTCAAGCCTGAGATTCTGAAGGAGAAATGCAAGGGCTGCACCGTCTGCGCGAAGAAGTGCCCGGTCGGAGCGATCACGGGTGAACTGAAGAAACCGCATAAGCTGGATCCGGACAAATGCATCCGCTGCGGCGCCTGCAAGGCGGCGTGCAAATTCGGCGCGATTGTCGGCGTCTGAGAAGAGGAGAGTTTTGAAAATGAACACAGATATGGAAAAAAAGACCCTTACGATCAACGGGAAGGCCGTTGAAATCGGAGATGAACGCAATCTTCTGGAAACCATCCGGAAAATCGGAATCGACATTCCCACGTTCTGCTATCACTCCAAACTGAGCGTGTACGGCGCCTGCCGACTCTGTCTGGTGGAGATTGAGGGCCGCGGCATCGTGGCCTCCTGTTCGACGAAGCCGGAACCGGGCATGGTGGTGCATACGGATTCCAAACAGATCCGTGCGATCCGGAAAGTCAATGTGGAACTGCTTCTTGCCAATCACAAGAGGGAGTGCCCGACCTGTGTGAGGGGATCGTTCTGCACGCTTCAGAATCTGGCGCGCCGTCTGGGGGTGGATGAAATCCGCTACAAGCAGACGACCGACTTTGTTGATATCGACAATTCTTCGCCTTCCCTGACCCGTGATCCGAACAAATGCGTCCTCTGTGGCGACTGTGTCCGGATGTGCAAGGAAGTCCAGGGCATCGGCGCGATCGACTTTGCCTACCGCGGAGCGAAGGCTCGAGTGACGCCTTCCTTCAGCCGGATGCTCGGGGAAGTCGAATGCGTGAACTGCGGTCAGTGCGCCGCGGTCTGTCCGACGGGAGCGATCACGCCCAAACAGGATCGTGAACCGGTGTGGAATGCGATACACGATCCGTCGAAAATCGTGGTTGCGCAGGTGGCTCCCGCCGTTCGGGTGGCCTTGGGCGAGTATTTCAACATGAAGCCGGGCGAGAACGTGGCGGGAAAACTGGTGACGGCCCTCCGTATGATGGGCTTCGATTATGTGTTCGACACCACCTTCGCCGCGGACCTGACCATTGTGGAAGAAGCAGAAGAACTTCTCCGCCGCGTGCAGGCCGGAGGCCCGTTCCCGATGTTCACAAGCTGCTGTCCGGGCTGGGTGAAGTACGCGGAAATGAATTTTCCGGAACTGATTCCGAATATATCCAGCTGCCGTTCGCCTCAGCAGATGTTCGGGAGCGTGATCAAGGAAGCCATGCCGAAGATGCTCAAGGTCAAACGAGAGGACATTGTGGTGGTATCCATCATGCCCTGTACCGCGAAGAAGTTCGAAGCTCAGCTCGACAAGTTCAAGGTTAACGGCAACCCCGACGTCGATTATGTGCTCACGACTCTTGAAATCGGACGCATGATCAACTTCTACGGCGTCCGTTTCAACGATCTGGATTCCGAGGCGTTCGACATGCCGTTCGGATTCGGGACCGGAGCCGGCGTCATCTTCGGGACAACCGGAGGCGTGATGGAAGCCGCTCTGCGCTATGCATATGAGAAAACCAACGGGAAAGTCATGCATCCGCTGGAATTCAAGGATGTCCGCGGCGTGGCGAAGCTGAAGACGACCGACGTCAAACTCGGGGACATCGAAGCGAAGGTTGCCGTTGTCCATACGCTCGCCGAAGCGAAGAAGATTGCGGAAGAAGCCGTGGCCGGGAAATCGCCTTATCAGTTTATTGAAGTAATGGCCTGTCCCGGCGGCTGTGTCTGCGGCGGAGGACAGCCGATCCAGAACAGCATGAAAAAGCGCGTCAGCCGCATGGAAAGCCTGTATCAGACCGACAAGCACATGCAGTTCCAGAAGTCTCAGGACAACCCCGAGATCCTTCAGTGCTACGATCAGTTCCTGGAAGGCAAACCCAATTCCCACAAGGCGCATACGCTTCTTCACACCGTGTATGCGAACAGAGACGGGGTGTTTGACTCCAGATCGATGATCCGGAAGGGAACGGCACCAAAGTGCATTTCCGTCGCCGTCTGCGTGACGCCCGCTGAGGACAGCGCGCATCAGAGCGAAAAAGCGCTCACCGCCGTCATGGAGCTGGTCGATAAACTCGGGCTGATGGACAAGGTGAATTTTGAAGCCTCGTACTGTCCCTCCTCCATGAAGGACCGCAAACCCGGGGAAATCCTGGTCGGAGACGTCCATCTCACGGATGCTTCCGAAGAGGAAATCGCTAAGGCCATTCAGGACGCTGTCGCCAAACTTTGAACTGAAAAAATATTTTTTCCCGTTTTTTTTAGAAAACGGGGTTGAAATTTAGCTATATTATGATAGTGTAAAACAAGCTGAAGATATTGCAATTTGCCTCCCCCCCCTTTAGGCAGCAGTATCTTCAGCTCTTTTTTTTGTTTCAGTTCCGTTTTTCCAGGCCTCTGCGGAGCCGATGGAATGTCTTCCTATCGTGAACGGAGGGAAACACGGAAGAATGTTTTGTTGTTGTTAAGAAAGAAGGCCCGTTTCCGCATTCTGCCGGAACGGGCCTTCTTTTCATGTGAATTATAATCGTTGGAATGGGCTTATTCTGTTTTGGGGTGAGCGGGAGACGATCCGTCGTATGAGCCCGTCTCTGTCCGCCTTTTGTTTTTTCCTCTTCCGGCGGAAGGAAAGAGCTGTGGGGAAAGGG
>CAJMAW010000208.1 GCA_905211485.1 uncultured Lentisphaeria bacterium
AAGTGTTCGAGGACAATGGAAAATATCTCTCCATAGAACTGCTGCAATTGGCTAACGGCAATTGGGTGCATGGCATCAGACTGGGACTATCAGAGAGGGGATATGCAGGTGGAGCGGATATTTGGGGTACTCAATACGCTACACGACACGACGCTTACCTGGCTGCACTCAAAAGAGCATTGAAGATGACGTCAGACTCTGCCAAAAGTACAGAAATGAAGTACATCAAGGTCATCAAAAAGAAGATGGCGGAGCTGGAAGTGAAGGCCGCTTCTCCGGGGAATGTCTCCGATCCGGACGCGACCATTTCCGCATTGTTCGGAATGGAGCAGGCCATGCTCCATGCGAAGGATTTCGAGGATCTGACCGGGCAGTACATCCTTCAGGAGGATTCCGACCGGGTCAGTCCGGATGTCCAGGCGCTGAAATACCGTTTTTTCAATCTGTACAAGAATCTTCTGCGGGAGAAGGATGCTCTGGAGGAATCCAAGTCGCTTTATGAAACTGCGAGCGGAGCCGTGCTGGAGCTGTTTTCCGTCATTGATCCGGTCGGTCTGAGCGTGGACCGGAACCAGGCCCAGAAGATTCTGCAGGAGAGGCTGAAGAAATCCAGTCTCAAGCGGGAGCAGAAAGCCCGTCTTCTGGCGGCGCAGGACCAGTTTCTCGAATTCATGTTCGACTTTATGGAAATTTCCTCGAAACACTACCGCGAATGGGATAAACTCTGTTCCGCGCGCGACCGCGCCTATCTGGCCGTCTTTGAAGGGAACTGGGACGAGGCCGCCGCCCGCGCGTCCGAGGCTTCGGAAATGGCTCCGTACGAAACGGAGGCTCATCTTCTGCTTGCCATGGCGCTTCTCGAACGCGGGGGAGAACTGGACCGTGCCAGGGCGGAGGCGATTCTTCAGGACTTCCGGGAAAAACATCCTGTCCATGCCGCCGGGTTTCTGCTGAGCGGAGTGCATCAGCTGAAGGGGGGGAATCCGGAACAGGCGCTGATCGATTTCGATCAGGCGGCCGCGTATTTTCCGAAACTGCAGGAACGGGTCAACGACCGTCTGGGAATCTACCGGAAACGCGCGTTTCTGAACAAGTCCAAGGAAGGACGGGTCATTGTCAATGCGTATCGTGCGATGATGTCCGGATCGGGGTATTTCAGCCCGGACTTCCAGAAGGCGCGCATTTATCTGGCCGCAGGAGAGAACGAAAAGGCGAAGGAGAAGATCTTCGATCATTTTTTCCGCCGCCGCCGTCAGGGGGAATGGGACAAGGTGCTCGATGACTTCAAGTTTTCCAGCAAGGCGCTGGACACGGGACTCTTCCGCATCACGGCGGGAGATGCCGATGTCCGGCTGGAACTGGAAGAGGCGTTTTTCTTCAACCGCGTCATCCTGAAGCTCAGCAACCGTGGCTCGGAACCGCTGAAGAACCTCACGGTGCTTCTCTGCGTGCGTTTTACCGACATGTTCAAGGGGGATTATGTGTCGTTTCCCGTGGGCGAGACGATTTCCGTTCTGAATCCCGGGCAGAGCATCGAGGTTGGGCGGAAGGATATCTCCGCGCTGACCGAGGATCTTTTCGGAGTCAAAAAGAAGTTCAAGGACATTATTGAATACGCGGCCGTCATTCTTTCCGACGAGGCGATCCTCTGGGTGGAATCGAGGACACCGGGCGAATTTCTCCCCGATTCCGCCGCCGCTTCGGAAGACGAAGAAGGAAAGAATCCGGATTCTCCCTCTTCTTCTCCCGGATCTGGGAAGGAGAAGGAGGAGGGAAACGGGACATCCGCCGCCGCTCCGGATCCGAAGGCGGCTTCCTCCGCCGGAAATTCCGCTTCGGGACTGGATACGCAGGCACTCAGGGACATAGCCTCCGGACTTGCGGAAAAAGCTTCCGACTTCGCCGTCGACATGGTGAACGAGACACTCCGGAAAACCGCCGACAAGCTCAGCGCTGGATCCTCTGCTCCGTCTCAAAATCAAACACCAGCGGCAGATGATCCGAAAAACTGATTTTCGGCACCTTCAGGGAAATCGGTTTGATTCCGGGGGAATAGAGAATGAAGTCGAGCTGTTTTTCCGGATTCCAGGAGGGGAAGGTGGGCAGATTGGAAAGATTGGCGTTTTTCAGCGACAGCGCCCGGCAGAGGGGACGGAGTTCCCTTTCCCCGAGAAGAGTGTTGAAATCGCCCGTGACAATGACCGGGCGGTTTTTCGGCACGATCTTCTGCAGATGTCTGAGCTGAATGTGTCTTGTCCTTGTTTCCAGAGCGAGATGCACGAGAAACACGCTGCATGTACTCAGACTCAGTTCAATGACAAGGCGTTTGAACCCGGCGGGGAAATAATGGAACGTTGCGCCTGCATCCGTCATTCTGTTCAGAATGGCATTGGCCTGACGGCGCAGGATGGGAATCTTCCTCCCGATGGAATCCTCCGCGTATTTGATTCCGGAACTCTGGAAGGAACCGAGTTTTTCCGCGATCAGTTCCGCCTGATTGAGATATCCGGTCCGGAAGGAGCCCGTGTCCACTTCCACCAGGGCGACGATGTCCGGAGAATAGGAGCGGATGCTGCGGCAGATCCGGTCGATGCTCCTGCGCGGAGTGCGCAGATAACGGTGCGCGGTCAGGATGTTTTTCCCCATGTTCCCCGGACAGCCGGTGCCGTAGGCGATGTTGTAAGTGAACAGTCTCATAGTCATCGGATCAAGTCCTTCAGGATTTTTTTCAGCTGTGTCTTGTCCAGACGATACACGTAGATGGAGTAATGGACATGGAACTCCGGCTTCATGCGTTCCAGTCCGCGCCGGAGAATCTCGAAGCGGAAGGACTGGTATTCGATGCACATGCGGTCCAGGTCCATATCCTCCTCCGGAAGGACGGGGAGCGGGCGGGAGTCCCGGACGGCGTCGAAGGCCGCATAGAAAACATTCTTCAGGTCGGAGAGAATGTCGGGACGTTTCAAATACAGTCCGGTATTGGTGTTGGCGCTGTAGCCGCGCAGATAGGTTGCGCTGATGATGTAGTATCCGGGAGTGAATTCAAAGAGAGTCTCTTTCAGATTGCTGCTGCCGAAATGAATGTGCCGCGCGTTTTCCAGACCGCAGAATTCTTCTGGAATCGAGGTGAAGAAGGCAAAGTAAAGGGGGACGGAGCCGTCGGTCGGGACACCGTGCTGTTCCAGGACGGGACGGATGTTTTTTCCGTCCTGTCCCCAGTCGAGGGAACTGTCCACCAGATGGAAATACGCCTGTTCCGGTCCCCCGAAAAACGAACTGAAATACGCCAGCGAATGCGGATAGACCGCCAGTGATTCCCCGGCATTCCACACGCAGAAGATCCACGGCGCATATTTCAGGAAACGGAATCGGCTTTTTCCTTTTTTCCCGCCCTCCGTGATCCGCCGCAGAGATCCTGTCATCCATCGGAACCCCATCCCCGAAAGGGGGAAGAAAAGCGTGATCGCCGGCATCAGATGCCGGTATCCGATGTTCAAATGAGTGTTCAGCGCGGAAAAGGCAAAAATCCCTGCGAAAAATATTACAATAGTTGAGCTTAAAAAATAGTTTTGTGAAAGCAACAACCTCCCCTTGAAAAAGAGGAGGTTGAATTTACTCTGTTTGATCGTTTCGAATCGGCTTGATTATCTTCTTGTAAAGGATAATAAAACAGACTATTGAAACAACGGATGCGGCAAAATCG
>CAJMAW010000209.1 GCA_905211485.1 uncultured Lentisphaeria bacterium
CTCTCGGAGTGATGGTGCTGTCCCCGTTCCCCCAGACCACGCAGGGACGAACGCAGGAGAAACGTTCCTGCGGAAGATTCGCGCGAAGCCATTCCTCGGAAAGAATTTTGTATTTCGGGTACGGATGACGGGCGGAATGGTCCAGGGGAAGATCGTCCTCGCCTTCCCCGTGAAAGTCGTGCAGCCCGTAGACGTCTGAAGTGGAAAGGTAGACAAAGCGTTTCACATGGTGTTTCATGCTCAGAACTGCAAGCTGCCGGACGGCTTCATAATTCACTTTCCGGAACATTTCATCCCTTCCCGTGTCGCTGGCGCGGGCGGCAATATGGATCACGAAGTCGTAGACTCTGTGATCAAAGAGCCGTTCCAGCGAGCCTGGATCGCACAGTTCCGCCTTTTCCAGTTCGATCCCGGTGCCTTCCAGACGCCGCGGCGCCGCTTCCCGGTGAATCATTCCCGTGACACGGCAGCCTTTTTGCAGAAAATATAAAGCCGCGTTGGACCCGATGTAACCTCCCGCTCCGGTAATGAGAACCCGATTCATGGCAAAGGACTCCTTTCTTCTTTTCCCTTCTCCCGGATGTTGAAGATAAGCGTTGTTGTGGATGACGGCTCTGCCCATGCCGGAAGCATGAGCGGACAACAAAATGCTCAAATGGCAGAATCAAAAAATCACAAAAATCCTCTGATCGGTTCTTCTGAGTGATCACACAATTTCATATTTTCTCCCGATTTCCGCAAGAATTTCCGCCGCGCGCGCAAGCTGTTCCCGCGAGTGAGTGGCCATGACATTCAGCCGGAGACGGCACTTCCTCGCGCTCACCGCGGGCCTTGTCCCGATATTGGAGAAGATCCCCGCGCGGAAGAGATCTTTCTGGAAGAGCCCGAGTTTTTCCTCGTCCCCGACCAGAAGCGGCAGAATTGCCGAGCGGCTGTTCAGGGTGTTGAATCCGGCGTTTTCGAGCTCCTTCTGGAAGAAGTCCCGGTTGCGGCGGAGCCTTTCCAGATGTTCCGGCTCCTCCCGGACGATTCTGACGGATTCGAGAATCTCCGCCGCGGAAACTGCCGCAATCCCGCTCGAAAAAAAACAGCTTCTGGCATAATAGCGCAGATAGCCGATGACGGATTTTTTCCCTGCCGCGAATCCTCCCGTCTGCCCCAGCGCTTTGCTGAAGGTGCCGTAGTGCAGGTCAACTTTGTCCCGGAGTCCGAAACAGGCGGCCGTGCCGGCGCCGCCGGGGCCGACGGCCCAGAATCCGTGTGCGTCGTCGATCATCAGAAAGGCTCCGAAGCGTTCTTTCAGGCGGACCAGTTCCTCCATGGGAGCAAGACTGCCTTCCATGGAAAACACTCCGTCCGAAACGATCAGGAGTCCGCCGGGATTTTTCCCCATTCCCGTTTTCTCCCCGTGTCCGGAGAGGGGGGAGGGGCCTGCCGCGCTCTCGGATGCACTCCTCTGCAGCAGACGCTGCTCCAGGCGGAGAGGCTTCAAGTGGGGGTACGGGAGCAGGGAGGCGCCCGAAAGGCGGGCTCCGTCGAAAAGCGAGGCATGGTTGTCAGCGTCGCAGCAGATTGTGTCTCCGCTCCGGCAGAGTCCGGAAAGCACGCCCAGATTTCCGCTGTATCCCGCCGGAAAGAGGACTGCCGCTTCCGTCCCGCAGAAACGGGCCAGTTCCTCCTCCAGTTCTTCATGGATCACGGTCTGTCCGGCATAGAGCGGAGGCGATCCGTTCCCGGAGCCGAAGCGTTCCGCGGCACGGCGGCCTGCTTCGAGCACGCGGGGATGATGATTCAGATTCAGAAAGGAATTGCTCCCGAGCATCAGCATGTCCCGGACTTCTCCGGAGGGCGTGCGGACTTTTGTGACAGGCTTCACTCCTTCCAGCAGCACCATCTGCAGCCCTTCGTAATACGACGGCGGATTCCGTTTGAGCTCCTCCTCCAGAAGTTCCGCCTTTTCTTCGACGCCTGAACCGTATGCAAAACATTTTTCAAACAGGGATTCCGTCATCCTTCCAGCACCTCCTTGAAATAGTTTCCGGTTTCCTGCAGATATCGTTCCGGGGGAATGTCCCGGTAATCCGGCGGAGGGGTTTTCATGCTTCCAAGAGGGCTTCCCCCTTCCAGAAAGGTGATCTCGTTCCGAGGATCATCGTCCTTTCTGAAATCGCCTTCCCCGATCCGGATCATTCCGGGAAGTTCCGTCCCCTGTTCGACAGCGAAGAGCAGTTCATATTCGCCCGCGCCTCCGATCAGTGTGAAATACGCACTGGGAATTTCCGGAGGGCACTGCGTGCGAAGTTCCGGGGCAAGAACCCGCTCCAGATCGATGCAGAGTCTCATTCCACGGTTGACACGGCGGAAGTTCTCCAGAGCGTCGAAAAATCCTCCGCTGCTGTCGGTTCCGAAGAGCGCGTCCGGCGGCACGGGCTCGCGCAGGGGGAGTTCCGGAAGCGGAGAGCCCAGGAACACTGCCAGATTCGTTGTCCCGAGTCCGCCGGAAAGATACAGATCGAACGGAACGCGTCTGGAAGTCCTGCGCCGCACGGGTGCGGCAGCGCTGCGGGCGATTGCGGCAGCTGTGTAGGTCCACTGCTTTGCAGATCCCGTGTCTCCGCCGGGAGAGAACGCTCTGTAATGGCGCAGCACTTCTTCAATGCCGTCAGCGATCCTCCGGTAGTAGTCCTCCCCCCGTGATTCATCGATGTTCCATGCCTGGAGCAGCAGTTCCGGCCGGACTCCGCACGCCAGAAGGTCGGAACAGACCGCGGCGGCCATGTTGTGACCGATGATGCCGGGGGGAGTGTTCCGGAAGAAGTCTTCCTCTTCGGAAAAACTGTCGATGGAGAACAAGGCAAATCCGTCCGGACGGGTCAGAATTTCCGCGTCCGCGAGATAGGGAGTGCTTCCGTGCATTCCGGAAAAAAGCCGGATATAGCGGGATTCGTTCATGACTGCCTCTCATTTGTTCCTGGTTTGAGAAGGAGAAGTTTCCGTTCCGCGGGAGAGATCCTTGCCGGGAGTGTTCCCCGGGGATCTCCGTCGTATTCGATTTTTCCTCCGTCGCCTCCTGGGGGCAGGGTGTCGATTTCCAGCGTCCCTGAACAGACCGAGCTTTCCCCGCAGGGGTCTCCCCGATAGAATTTTCCCAGAAGTCCCAGCCAGTTCAGAAAGGAGTGATTCCGCAGATGCCAGAGCAGATATTCCTCTTCCTTCAGCGGCGGAAGCGCGATTTTCAGACCTCCTGCGATATGCGGCATCCGTGTGATGAGCAGGTGGTTGCAGTGTTTCAGAGGACGGCCGTTGAGCGTATAATCGTATTCCGGACTTTTCAGAAGATTCCGGATCAATGCGAGCAGTGTTCCCGTCCGGTCCCCGCAGAAGCGGCGCAGGGTATTGGCCTGCTGCGCCACATCCGCGCCCATCCCGAAATTGCAGGAGCAGAGAACGTGTCGGATCTTCCCGTTGTGCTCAATCTGAAGAACTTCAACCCTTTCCGCATGCCCTGCAAGAATGACTTCCAGCGCGGCTTCGGGATCCAGCGGGATCCCGTGGAAACGGCAGAAATCGGGACTGGTGCCGCCGTAGAGGACCCCGAGAGGAAGCTTCGGCGCGGAACTGCGGAGCAGACCGTTGGCGACGGCGTGGATGGTCCCGTCCCCTCCGAGTGCGA
>CAJMAW010000210.1 GCA_905211485.1 uncultured Lentisphaeria bacterium
GCGTTGCGCGGCAGCCGCCGTGGAGGAGAATATGGAAGATTCCGATGGCGGAAATTCCGCCCAGCAGGCCTCTTCCTCCCGGGCGGGAATCCTGAGACGCGGAGCGCTCCTGATGAACCGGGGCATGAGAATCGTCCGCCTGGAAGACCGCGAACTGAATTTGACCTTTTCCGAATTCGAGATCCTCTATCTGCTGGCGAAGCGCCCCGGCTGGGTCTACACACGGAATCAGATCGTGAATGCAGTGAAGGGGGAGGATTATCCGGTGACGGAGAGGGCGGTGGATGTTCAGATTGTCAGCCTGCGCCGGAAGCTGGGGGCGTCCGCGGATCTGATTGAAACCGTCAGAGGCGTCGGCTACCGTTTCAATGCGGATGTGTCTTCCTCCTCTTCCCCCTCTGTCCGCTGAAGACTGCTGCGGCGGGAAGTAAATATGAAGTCAGGAATATGATATGAAACAATTTGGAATGTGAAAGACCCCCCCCGGAGAACATCATGCGCTTTCCCAGAAATATTCATCTGCTCCATCTGATTCCTCTGATTCTGCTTTCACTGGTGTTGCTGCTGTTTGCATTTCTGTGGTTTGAATCGGCCTCGGTGCACAGCTTATATCTGGAGAATGCGCGGAAAAGCCTTCAGGAGCGCTGTCTTTTTCTTCTTCCGTTTCTGGAGAACGCGATCCGGAGAGACGGTGCGAAGTCCCTGCAGGAACTCGAACGGATGGCCTCCGGAGGAGAGATCGAGGACGGACGCTTTACCGTGGTCGATTCCTCCGGCAACGTGATTTTCGACACCAGCGCGAATCCGGAAGGCATGGAAAATCATATCGACCGTCCCGAAATTGCCGAAGCGCTCCGTGCTTTCGAGCGCGGGGAACGCTTCTGCACCCTGATCCGCTACAGCAGCACGCTGGAGCGCCGGATGCTCTATACTTCCACATTATTCCGGATCGACGGGGAAGACTATATTCTCCGCGGCGCGCTGTCCATCCGGCGGATTGACCGTATGGTGGCGCGTACACGGAAGGAGATCCTGCTTTCCGTGGCGGTGTCGGTGCTGATTGCGGGGCTTTTCACAGCTTTTATCTTTGTCGGAGTGACGCTTCCGACGCGGGCGCTGAAGTCTGCTGCCCGGAAAATCGCCGGAGGCGATCTGGACGTCCGTCTTCCGATTCCCCGCTACGGCTCCATCCGTTCGCTGGCCATCTATCTGAATGTCATGGCAGAGGAACTGAAGGCGCGGATTTCACAGATTCAGCGGGAAAAAAGTGAAAGGGACGCCATTTTTTCGGCTCTGGCCGAAGCTGTCGTCATGCTTGATGATGAAGGAAAGGTCATCGACAGCAACGCCGCAGCAAAACAGATTTTCGACTGGCCGGAAAATACGGACCCGAGGGGCATTTCCTTCCAGGGACTTGTGCGGAGCAGAGAAATGAATTGCTTTGTCGCCTCTCTCAGGGAAAGCGGGAAGCCGGACGAAACGGAACTGACTCTGGATTTCCCCTCCGGCGGGGAACGTCATCTCCGTGTCAGCGGACGGAAGATCAGCTGGGGCGGCGGACGTTTCGCAGGATTCCTTCTCGTGATCTATGACATGACCCGTCTGCGCAAACTGGAAAATTACCGCCGTGATTTCATTGCCAATCTCTCCCATGAGATCAAAACCCCGCTCACCGCCATCCGAGGAGCAGTGGAAACTCTGCTTGACGGCGCCTGGGAAAGACCTGCCGACGCCGGGCGCTTCCTGAAAATGGCCGCCCTGCATTCCGAGCGGCTGACTTCCCTTGTCCAGGACATCCTTTCCCTTTCCCAGCTGGAGTGCCGTGAGGCGGAGGTCGCAAAAGACTTCACTCTTTTCCCTGCCGCGGACGCCGTCCGCACCGCGGTCTCCCTCTGCCGCTCGAACGCGGAGGAGTGTTCTGTGGAACTCTCCTTGAGCGGAGCCGATTCCCCGGCACTCGTCCTCGGGGATCGCTCCCTGCTGGAACAGGCCGTCCTGAATCTGATCGACAACGCTGTCAAGTATTCCGGAAGCGAAGGAAAAAAGGTGGAGGTTTCTCTCCTCTGCGCCGATGGTTCAGTCCGTATTTCCGTCAGAGATTACGGCTGCGGCATCGCACCCGAACATCAGGAGCGCCTTTTTGAACGCTTCTACCGGGTGGACAAGGCGCGCAGCAGAAAACTCGGGGGAACAGGCCTCGGACTGGCGATCGTCAAACACATCATGCAGCTTCATGGAGGGGCGGTTTCTCTGGAAAGCGAGCCCGGGAATGGAAGCGTCTTTATCCTGACTCTCCCCGAACAGCCCAGCCCTGAAAAAAATAATCAGCATTCGGAATGAGACATGATCAGAATTTTTTTCCCCGCCTCTTCCCATCTTCTCTCTGCTGATGTCGCGGAATCCCCTCTTCCCTGAAGGGAAGAAAACAGCAGAAATTCTGGAGAAAAGCAGGAAAAAGACTGGGGAAAAAACTGGAGAAAAGCCGGAAGGGAAAAGCCCCTCTTAGTGGGGGGGGAAATGGCGCCGCCGCGGCAGGGAGGGCGGAAGAGAAGAGAGAGACGGCAATTCCTCCGTCCTGTTACGGGGAGGAGGTCGACAGCAAAAGAAGACGCTTCTGAAGTTCTTTCATGCCCTCGAAGACACGCGGTCCGGGACGGAGAAGAAGATCCGGTGAAATATCGTCGATGATCCTGCCGTTCCTGACCGCATCCAGTTCCGACCAGAGCGGATCCTTCGCCAGGCGCTTTTTGCGTTCCGCATCCAGTTCCGGCCAGACGAGAACCTGGGGATTTTCCTGAAGGAGCCATTCAAAGGACGCGTAAAAATATTCCGGACTCACTTCTCCCGCCGCATTGACCGCACCCGCACTCCGAAGAATGAAATCTGGCAGCGAACCCTTTCCCGCCAGCATCAGCGGAGATTCCCAGACCACCCATACAGCCCGCTTCCGTTTGTCCGGGGGGATGGCACGGGTATTTTCACGAAGCTTTTCCATAGCCTTGTTCACGCGTTTGATTTCCTTTTTCGCGGCGTTTTCGCGGTTCAGGATTTTCCCGAGTCTGAGAACCCAGTCCCGGTAATCACGGATATCCCGGCACTGATGAATTTCAATGGAAATGCCGGACTTTTCCAGGATCTTTTTCACTTTCTCATCCATCAAATCATTGCCGATGAAATGAGTCGGGCGCAGAGTGAGAAGTCGTTCCAGATTCGGAATACCGAAATCCCCGGCGCAGGGAAGCGAAAGAATGCTTTCCGGATAATTGCACGCCGTGCTGCGGCCGACAAGAGAGTCCTGACACCCGAGCTGGACGACCGTCTCTGTCAAGGCGGGGGAAAGCGAAACTATCCGGATCTGTTTTTTCCCCCCTCCCTGCGGCTTCCTTTCAGCTTCTCCCGTTTTTTCCCGGTCTTCATCAAGTCCCGTGTGATTGTCGGGCAAATTCTTTGTCTTTGCCGGCATTTTCATTTCCGGAAACGCATCCTGTGCGGTCAGCGCCTCCTTTCCGGGATTCCCGGTTTGCGGAAGAAAAACCTGTCCCTCCTCCGCCGCCGCCCGAGCGGGAGAGGGCGGTAGCG
>CAJMAW010000211.1 GCA_905211485.1 uncultured Lentisphaeria bacterium
GGCAACCGCCAACCGTGACGAAGATTTCGACCGACTCTTTATCCCTGCCACCCTTCACATAGAAGCCGATGTAAGTCGCCGCTTCACGGTAGGCTTAAAGGGCGAGTTCGACTGGCTTCTAAACCGTAAGGAAGTTGCCCCCAAGCATCTAATCTACGCCATGGCTACCGTTCGCTACAACTTTGTGAAGAGCGGTGCACGTAAGCAGCGCGAGTTTTACGGTGGCGAGCTTTCGTCGCTCACCGACCGCGTGAACACGCTTCGCCAGCAGGCTGATGCCGAAAAGGCACGCGCCGACCGCGAGGCTGCCCTCCGTCAGAGAGCCGAGCAGGACAACAACGAACTGCAGCGCCAGCTTACCGACTGCGAGAAGAGCAAGAAGAATGTAGAGCCAGCTACACACTACGTACAGTTCGCTCATAACAGCTCTTACATGAGTCGCGAAGAAACAGACCGTCTGCGTTCGTTCGCCAAGAGCGTAAAGGGACAGAAACTCTCCATCCTTGCCGAGGCAAGCACTCCGGGTACTGCAGAGTATAACCAGGCCATCTCTGAACGCCGTCTTAAACGAGTGGTAAAACTGCTCCTTAAAGAAGGATTCGCTCCCGAAGACCTTCATCCGCAGACTGCCATCGGTGCCAAGAACGGTAAGAAGACAGCCGAAGGAAGAAGAGTTACTATAACAGTAAAACAGTAAATAAGTCGAAGAATATGAAAAATAAAAAATATCCGGAGCGTTTTTCCGGGAAGGCTTCGTTTTTTTTTCCGCATCCGGGAGCTGAATCCTTTATATTATGTACTGTCGCAGAGGTTTCCATGTCCGAAGGGGAAGAAGGAAGAGCGGTCCGGTGAGGAGGGGGGAGGGGAAAACTTCGGATCGCTTTTTTCCCCCGCGAAAAAGAGAGAAAGTGAAAGCGCGGGAGACGAAAAAAACTTGAATTCTTCTGTTGCATAAACGGAATCTGTGCTATATTAAATCCCGTTGGATAAAATCAGGATCCAAGATGAGAGAAAAATCTGAATCTGTTGCTTAAGGAAGGCTATGAAAAAATCTGATTCCGGGCTTGACTTTGTGGAAGACGGCGGAATTGCTTCGCCTCTTGGTTTCCGTGCCGCCGGCGTGTGTGCGGGACTGAAAAAAAGCGAGAAGGACGATCTAGCCCTTGTTTTTTCCGAACACGAGTGCAATTTTGCGGGCACATTCACATCGAATCTGTTTCCCGCCGCGCCGGTTCAGCTCTGCCGTGACCGTGTGGCGGCAGGTGGGACCATCCGTGCGGTGGTGGTCAACAGCGGAGTCGCCAACGCCTGCACGGGCCTGGAAGGATACAAGAATGCGCAGAAGACCGCGGAGGCGGTCGGGGCAGCTCTCCATATTGCTCCGGAGAAAGTGATGGTGTCTTCGACCGGCCGGATAGGAGTCCAGCTTCCCATGGACAAGATTGCCGCAGGAGTCACCGAGGCGGCGAAACGCCTTTCTCCGAAAGGAGGATCCGCGGCCGCGGCGGCGATTATGACGACGGATACGCGTCCGAAGGAACTGGCGGTGTCTTTCCAGTATGAAGGAAAGAGAGTCACAATCGGCGGCATGACCAAGGGGGCGGGGATGATCTCCCCGAAAATGATAGTCGCCCGCCCGCACGCGACCATGCTCTGTTATCTCACGACGGATGCGAAAATTTCCAATGAACTCTTGGCCGATTTTCTTTCGGAAGCCGTGGATTCTTCCTTCAACCGGATCGTCATCGACAATGACATGAGTACGAACGACACCTGCCTTCTTCTTGCGAACGGCGCTTCTGGCGTGGAAATCACAGACGGATCCGGAGAACTGAACCGGATGTTCCGCGACGCTCTTTCCATTGTGACCGAACACCTGGCCCGGAGCATGGTCATGGACGGGGAGGGTGCCTCGAAATTCGTGAGCGTGGAAGTTTCCGGCGCCCTGACCGATTCCGATGCGGAAAAATGCGCCCGCGCGATTGCGGACTCGATGCTCTGCAAAACCGCATGGTTCGGCTGCGATCCGAACTGGGGACGTGTTCTTGCCGCGGCGGGATATTCCGGGGCGGTGTTTTCTCCGGAGAATGTTTCTCTGGACTATGATGAAATGCCGGTGGTCCGCGGCGGGATGGATGCCGGGACTCCCGAAGAGGAACTTTCATCTGTGCTGAAACGCCATGAATTCACAATCCGTCTGGATCTGGGAGAAGGCAACGCGTGCCACAATATCTGGACAAGTGATCTTACGTATGAGTACGTGAAGATCAATGCGGACTATCACACCTGAGTTTTCTTTTCTTCCGCTGTTTTTCGTTTCTTCTTTTTTCCAGAACAGGCATCCTTTTTACGCTGTTTGCGGGAGGGGAGAGGAGAAAAAGCTCGGGAAGGAAGAAGGGGAACTGAAATTGCCGGGGAAAACCGGCTGAAAGCGGAAACGCAGGGGAAAGCAGGAAAAGTTTCAAGAAAAAACAGAGGAAACTGTCAAGGAAAAGAGGGAAGGAATCGCCATGATACGGGAATGGATCAGAAAAGCGGATGTCCTGACGGAGGCATTGCCTTATATTCAAACGTTCCGCAATGCCATTGCGGTCGTCAAATTCGGCGGCAGCGCCATGGAAAATGCGGAACTGACTGCGAAGACGATGCGGGATATCGTTCTTCTGGAAGCCATCGGGATGTGTCCCGTGGTGGTGCATGGCGGGGGAAAAGCCATTTCCGCCCGCTTGAAGGAACTGGAGATTGAAACGAAATTCGTCAACGGCTTGCGCGTCACGTGCGAGCGGACGATCCAGGTGGTGGACGACGTTCTTCACAATGTGACGAACAAAACCCTGGTCGAAGGCATTCGGCGCGCAGGGGGGAAGGGTGCGCCGCTTTCCGGGAAGAAGCTTCTGCGCGCGAAGAAGATGTATTCTGTCTCAAAGGAGACGGGTGAGGCGCTTGATATCGGTTTTGTCGGAGAAATCATCGGAGCGGACATCCGTCCTGTTCTGGACGCGCTCTCCTATAAGTTCATTCCCGTCATCACCCCCCTTGCCATGGATTTTTACGGTCAGCCCTATAACATCAATGCCGATACCGCGGCGTGTGAGATCGCGAAGGCGCTGAAGGCCAGGAAACTGGTGTTTTTAAGCGACGTTCCCGGGATTCTGCGTGATCCTGCGGATGAGAAGAGCCTGATTTCCGTCATCCGGGTTTCCGAGGTGCAGGGTCTGATTGATTCCGGCGTCTTGTCCGGCGGGATGCTTCCGAAAATCAAAAGCTGTGTGGAAGCGCTGGAAAACGGCGTGACTGAAGTGCACATGGTCGACGGAAGGAATCCGCATTCCCTTCTTCTGGAAATCTTTACAAATAAAGGAATCGGAACCGCAATTCTGAGAAAGGATGAGATCAAAGATTATGACGTACAGTAAAGAATATATCGATCGGGCAGAAGAAGTCATTCTGCATACCTATAATCGTTTCCAGATCGTTCTGGACAAAGGAAACGGTGTCCATCTGTATGACGTAGATGGCAAAGAATATC
>CAJMAW010000212.1 GCA_905211485.1 uncultured Lentisphaeria bacterium
CGTCCGAGACGTGCGGCCTCCATCAACGGAGTCCAGCCGTTGCGGTTTGTGATGTCCGGATCCGCCCCCGCCTCCAGCAGGATTTCCGCCGCCGCATATTCCGAAAGCGCCGCGGCGGCATGCAGCGGAGAATATCCCGTCCGGCTCTGCGCATCGGGATCCGCTCCAGACTCCAGAAGAAGCTTCATCAGTTCCAGATTCCCGTTGATGACGGCATAATGCAGCGGAGTAAGCCCTTTTTCATCCCGGGCATTCGGATTGGCCCCGTTTGCCAGACAGCGTTCCGCGCCGCCGGGCCTCGGAAGACGCAGTTCCCGGAACAGTTCCCGGTCCATCCGCGAAAGCTCCGGATATTCCTGATACGCGTACTCCGGATCGCCGCTCCGGCAGGAAGACAGCGCAAGCGCTGAAAAAGCGCAGAACAGACACAGAAACAGTACTTTCCCCCCCCCTCCCCGCAGGCCTGGAACATTGAACTCAGATTTTTTCATCATGGGAAGATCCTTTCTTCATCATGGCCCTGGAAACACAAAGCTGCCCGCACGCGGCGGAGGCGTCGGACCCCTTCTCCACCCGGACGGTCACGGGAATATGAAGCATCTTAAGCTGATTTTCAAAGCGTTTGACCACCTCCCGCGGCGGACGCTCAAACGCTCCGTTTGCTCGGTTGTAGGGAATCAGATTCACCTTCGCGCCGACTTCCCCGGCAATCGCGGCCAGACGGCGCGCCTGAACGGGAGAATCGTTGATGGATTCCAGCAGAACATATTCCAGCGTGAGAAGACGGCCCGTCCGGCTGCGGTGAAGACGGCAGGCTTCCAGAATTTCACGGATGTCGCGCCGGAATTTGGTCGGGATGAGCAATGCACGGGTCTTGTCGTCCGGCGCGTGCAGGGAAACAGCCAGATTCCACTGTCTGCCGTGTTCGGCGAGTCTGCGTATGCCGGGAGTCCATCCGCTGGTGGAAATCGTCACCCTCCGCTGGGCGAGCGCAATGCCCTCCGGATTGCAGAGGATCTCCAGCGCCGCCACAACATTCTCGTAATTCAGAAGGGGTTCTCCGACCCCCATCATCACCACATTGTCCGGCATTCTCCCGAAGGTCCGGCAGAGCAGGAGAAACTCTTCGACGATTTCTCCTGTTTCCATATTCCGGATCAGTCCCTGCGATCCGCTTGCGCAGAAGGCGCAGCGCACCGGACAGCCGACCTGGGAACTCAGACAGAAGGTCAGGCGTCCGTCGGCGGCGGGAATCGAAGCGCATTCGACCGTCTCCCCCCCGGAAAGTTCCAGCAGCATTTTCCGCGAACCGTCCGCGGCCTCCGTCTCCTTCAGCAGGCGCACACCCTCTGTGTTGAACGCCTCCTTCAGCGCACGGCGGAGGGGAAGCCCGATATTGCTCATCTGATCCGGATTGACAATCCATTTGCGTGCAATCCAGTTGGCGATCTGCCCCGCCCGATAGGCGTTTTCTCCGGAGGCACGGACAAAGGAGGCAAGAGCCTCCATGCCGGCGGAGGCGAGAAAAGGCTTCCCGAGGGGGGGAGAACCTGGCGCGGGGGATTCAGTAGCGGTCGTATTCGTCGTAGTAGTCATCGGCGATGTCCTCTCTTAAGACGCCTTTCCACAAATAGAGGCGTCGTTCCCTGTATAAAGTATCCAGCAGTTTCGTCCAGTTTCTGTTGACCGTCGTGGGCGGCGTGGCCGAGATCAGATACACCACGGAGCCCGACTCCGGCAGATCGGAAAGCGAATTGAGCGCCCGCACCGGATAGCCCATGTAATAGGTTTCAGAATACAGTCCCGCCAGGGCGGCATCCTTGTAGACAATGGTGCCCGGCGGCGTCTGCTGGACTGCCAGAGCCTCCCGGAGTTCCAATCCGATTCTCTTCCGGCTGTGGTCCGAAGCCTTGTACGGATTCACCACCGCCCAGTAAATGAGCATTGCCGAACAGAAGAGGGTCAGGCAAAGCGCCCACACCGGTTTTTCCCGGCGGCAGAGCAGCAGAGCCGTCAGCGCCAGCAGCACCGAGCCGCCCAGCTCGCAGACCGAACGGAGCAGATAGGCAGGATCCTCCTTGAACGACAGATCCCGCGTAATAAACGGAATGAAATCAATCGTCTCCTCCGGCAGCACCAGATAGGCAATGCATCCTCCGGCCGCCGCGATCATCAGCCATGCCGTCAGACGGAACAGCCCCAGAAGCCGATAGCCGTAACGCCTTGCCACAATCCAGTAGTTCACCCCCCCCAGCGTCGCAAGGAGCGGCGCCAGATACAGGATGTCCCTCCCCCTCGTATCCGGATTCAGCCAGACCAGGACAAACAGCACATACGTCAGGATCCGCAGGAACTTGGAAAAAAGCGGATTTTTGTCCAACGGGATCAGGGCGGCGCAGAAAGGAGCCCACAGGATCAGCGTCCACGGCAGAAAACGCATCAGCACCTCGAACGGAAACAGACAGACGTCCTCCAGATACTCCATCAGGCTGTCCCCCAATGGATCCGGCTGAAGCACCTTCTGCGGCGACGCCATCCCTTCAAACCACCACGGAAGCCCCCAGAACAGAACAAACGACAGCACAATCAAAGCGCCCGCGGCAAATCCCCAGCGGTTGATCTTCGGCCAGATCGACAGCGGCCGTCTCTGAAACATCAGCGGCACCAGAAAATAAATCAGCGTGATCCATCCGCCGTTGTAAAACGCCAGTCCCCCGAAGAGTCCGGCAAAGACCCACGCCAGATCCCACATCCCGCGCCCCTGCCCCAGATTGAACCACAGAAGCCAGCCGGAAAAAATCAGCAGCACGCTCAGCATCTGCGGATAGCCTTCTATCGACTTCTCCGCCACCAGAATCGTCGAAAGCATGATGGATGCCGAGGCCGCGGCCGCCTGCAGGCCCGCCGCACGCCAGCACGTAATCCAGATAATCAGCGCAAGTCCGCCGAACGACAGAAGCGAAAGAAAACGCAGACTGAATTCCATCCCGAGCCCGCAATGGGAAAGCCAGTGTGCCAGAATCGGATACAGGGGATATTCATCCGTCATGATCTGCCCGTGGGCCGTCACCACCGGGGGAAACGAGTCGAATTCCCCCGCGATGACCGCATAGTCCCCTTCGTTCCAGAAGAGATCCCGTTCCGCCAGATGCCAGAGGGGATAGGCAAGCGCAAGCGCAAGCAGCGGCAGCAGCAGCGCGGTCAGCAGCCGCGGTTCTTTTTCCTCAAAAATCATATCGGATCTTTCTTCTCGTCGCTACGTCAGAAAAAACGCTGAAAAAAACACCAGACTTGTAATATAACCGCTCTTTTTCATTTTGGTACCGTTTTTTCCCCTTTTCCCTTCATATTTCCAAGATAAAACGGAAAAGCAGGCGGGCGGAGGCGTAAAGCATAAAGGAAGAAAGAACGTCTCCGCGGGGAGGGAAAGGGAAAAACTCGGGAAAACGCGGAAACGCACGGAATGGCGCGGGACACAGGAAACACTCCGCGC
>CAJMAW010000213.1 GCA_905211485.1 uncultured Lentisphaeria bacterium
ACGAGATTTCTGTCAAAAAAAGCATTGATAGAGGTTCCCTTAAATAGAAAATACACTTATAAAAAGAAGCCCTTCTGCACAAACTTTCCCGAAGTCTGATTTGATTTTTTCCTTTCAAGAGCCACATTACCCTTATCAGTCATATTCAGAATTTAGAATTCAGAATGCCGTAATGGAAAATCGAATCAGATCAAAATCGGTTCCCCATTATGAATTGCGGATCTTTCAAAAACAAAGGAGGAATCATTATGTCCACTCTCGTTACAAAAGAAGCCCCTGATTTCACCGCTGATGCCGTTTATCCTGATTTCAGCATCAAAGCGTTTACACTTTCGGCTCTCCGCGGGAAATATGTGCTGCTTTTCTTCTATCCCATGGATTTCACATTCGTATGCCCTTCCGAGATCATTGCCTTCAACCGGAAACTCGATGAATTCAAAAAACGCAACTGTGAGGTGGTTTCCGTCTCCGTGGATTCCGTTTACTCGCATTTTGCATGGAAATCCCTGGAACCGAAACAGGGCGGAATCGGCAATATTCAATTCCCGCTGGTTTCCGATATCACCAAGTCGATTTCCCGATCCTACGGGATCCTGCTGAATGAGTCTGTGGCTCTGCGCGGACTTTTTCTCATTGACAAAGAGGGTGTCGTCCGCCACAGCCTCATCAACGATCTGCCGCTCGGACGCAGTGTTGATGAGGCGCTGCGTATGCTCGACGCTCTTCAGTTCTTTGAAACTCATGGCGAAGTCTGCCCCGCAAACTGGAAGTCCGGAGAGGACGGCATGAAGCCGGATCAGGAAGGCGTGGCAGAATATCTTGCCTCACATTGAATTCAATATTGCAGTCGGAATCCTCCTTCCCGGGCTGTTTTTTCCGCTTCTTTGTGTTTGAAGGAATTTGAAATCCGGGTCCGGGAAGGCAGGTGAAGGCAGAGAAGAGGGAAGGGGGAAGAAGGGGAGAGCGATCCCCTGCATGAGGCGGAAGAGAAAAGAAAAATATCCCCTTTTCCTTCCCTGTCCGTGTCTATCCTCTTGTTCTTTGTTGTTCTTTCCTTTATTTTCTCTCGCCTTCCAATCGTCTTTTGCGATGGAATCGTATGAAGATGGGGAAAAGACCTTGAAAAAGTCTTCTTGAAAAACAATAAAAAGAGAGAAGAGTTTTTTGAATGTCCGGTACGGGGGGAGCTATGGCTCCTGCTCCTGGAAGAAGATCTCCCGACGCAGCGGCAAAAAAAGGGGGGGGGACCGTCAGTACACACCTTTGCAGTGTTATCGCAAGAAGAATGAAATGAACCGTTTAAAACAAGAGATCAGAATCAGCTGATTACAGTGCGAGGAGAAGAACCATGCCTGAAACTCCGTATACATGGCGCGGCGGATTTTGTCTGGAAGTCAGCCCTGTGCCGAGCACGCTTGTCATTTTCGGAGCGGCAGGGGATCTTGCCGCAAGAAAGCTCTTTCCAGCGCTTTTCCAGCTTCAGCGCAGAAATCTTCTTCATGAGAAATCCCGCATTCTGGCCTGCGCGCGCCAGGGGTTTGACGATGAGTCGTGGAGGGAGCGTCTCAGAGAAATGTTCCGTCCTCTTGCCCGGCTTCTCCCGGGAGGAGAAGAGTCTCTCGAACTCTTTCTGCAGAAAACGTTCTATCTGCCCGGAGACTATCGCGAAATGGAGACTTACCGACGCATGACGGAGCGTCTGGATCTTCTGGAGCGGGAAGCGGGGAATGCCGGGGCAGGGCGGATCTTTTACCTCTCGACAGCGGCTTCGGTCTATGCGGACATAGTGGAGAGACTCCATGAAAGCGGTCTTTCGCGGGAGGGGGAGAATCTGGAGGAATGTTGTGCCTGGCGTCACATTGTGCTTGAGAAGCCGTTCGGATATGATCTTGCGTCGGCGCGCCGTCTTGATGCGCGTCTGCACAGGATTCTGGAAGAGCGCCAGATTTACCGCATCGATCATTATCTGGGGAAGGAAACGGTGCAGAATATTCTGATGTTCCGTTTCGCCAATTTGATTTTCGAGTCGGTCTGGAACCGGAACTGCATTGATTCCGTCCAGATTACAGTGGCGGAGACCGTCGGAGTGGAGCACCGGGCGAATTATTTTGAAGGCGCGGGACTGCTGAGAGACATGTTTCAGAATCACATGCTCGAAATGCTCTCGCTTGTCGCCATGGAGATGCCGTCCTCGTTTGAGGCCGATGCCGTGCGCGACGAGAAACTGAAGCTGCTCCGGAGCATCCGCCCCGCTGACCCGGCGCATTTGAAGGAGACAGTCGTCCGCGCCCAGTATACGGAAGGTCGCGCCGGAGATAGGATTCTCCCCGCCTACAGGGAGGAGCCGCGGGTGAATCCGGAATCCATGACGGAAACTTATGTCGCAGCCAAACTTTTCATCGACAACTGGCGGTGGCACGGAGTGCCGTTTTACTTGCGCAGCGGGAAACGCATGCCAGCGAAATGCAGTGAAATCGTCATTCAGTTCAAGGCAATTCCGCACTCCATTTTCAGCC
This sequence comes from uncultured Lentisphaeria bacterium, assembly GCA_905211485.1. Taxonomy (GTDB): domain Bacteria; phylum Verrucomicrobiota; class Lentisphaeria; order Victivallales; family UBA1829; genus CAJMAW01. The sequence continues at coordinate 2,517 of CAJMAW010000213.1, forward strand.
CGGTCAAAGCCTATGACATCACTCCGAACCGTCTGATCCTGACCGTTCAGCCCGAGGAAGGCCTCACTTTGACCATTCAGGCCAAACAGCCCGGCCCGAAACTCTGCATGGGTGCTTTGAATATGGATTTCAAATACTCCGCCATCCTTGAAAAAGGCGAGTCGATGCCGGATGCATATGAACGGCTCCTGCTCGACTGCATGCTCGGAGATCAGACTCTCTTCATCAGAAGCGACACCATCGAACTCGCCTGGTCCCTCCTTACTCCCATCCTGAACGCCTGGGAACAGAATACGCCCGGATGCGGCGAACTCTTCTTCTACCCCGCCGCAACCTGGGGGCCGGATGCCGCGGACAATCTCATCTACCGCGACGGAGGACGAATCTGGCATAATATCCGCTGACGTTTCCCTGTCCTTTGTCTGTCTTTTTCCCCCCCCCGGAAGATTCCTCCCCCTTCCGGATTCCCATAGCGCATTTCCGGATGGATCCCCGTCCGGAGAGGTCTTTTCCCACCCTTTTTTTATGTTTTGTTAGAATATTGTCAAATCTGATAAATATGCTAAAATGAATAAAAAAATACGTTTTTAAATTTGTTTTTTCGGGAAAAAGGATTATAATGACTTCAGGGAGAGGAAACAGAAAAAACGATCAGGAACAGGAGGTTTGTGAGATGATGAGAAGAATCAAGATGCTGGCGCTGAGCGCTGCGGCGCTTCTGACGGCGGGAATGCCGTTCTGCATTACGGCC
>CAJMAW010000214.1 GCA_905211485.1 uncultured Lentisphaeria bacterium
GGGCGCGTCGAGATAGGCTCCGTCCGCCAGAAGAGCCTCCGCGGGAAGGAAGTATCCTCCGGAATCGGGCCTCAGAAGCATTTCCGGATCCGCGAAGGCGGGAAGCGCGCAGAGAATCCGGAGGAGGAAAGCGGCTCCGGCAATCAGCCACAGTCTCCGGCGGAAGCGTTTTTCTTCCATTTCCATCCGATCCGCTTCGTCCGGGGGTGTTCCCGCTGGATTCATGAGAGTCTGCATCCTTTCCGTTCGTCTGTTCCGCCGCGTTCCGCTTCCTGGGGACGGAGGGCGGGGGGAATAAAATAGGGTGTTTTTTTGTGATTATCAAGCGGAATGCACGGGAAAATGTTTTTATATTCCGGAGCGGAATGCTATATTGACGGAACGGAGGAGGAATGGAACGGAACGGATATGGGAAAGGAGAGGAATTTGCGGAAATCGAAGATCCTGTCGGTTGTGATTCCCGTGTACAATGAGGAACATACCGTGACAAAGCTGCTGGACAGAGTCTGCGCCCTTTCCATTCCCGGGGTCTCCCTGGAGCTTCTGGTGGTGAACGACGGATCCACGGACGCAACGGCCGACGTGCTCCGGAACTGGGCCGCCGGGCATGAGAATCAGCCGGGACTGAAAGTCGTGATTGCGGAAAAGAGCAACGGGGGAAAAGGTTCGGCAGTCCGCGAAGGAATCCGCCTTTCCACCGGGGACGTCCTGATTGTCCAGGACGCGGATCTGGAATACGATCCCGCGGATTACGCCGTCTGCATCGCGCCGATTCTGAACGGGGAGGCGAAGATCGTCTACGGCTCGCGGGAGGATTCCAACCGGAACAGAATTTATTCCTCGCCTTTTTTTTATCTGGGGGCGTTGTCCCTGACCTTCTGGATCAACCTGCTCTGCAATTCCGATCTCACGGATGAGCCGACCTGTTACAAGACCTTTGACGGAAATCTGATCCGCTCCGTCCCGTTTGAAGGAAACCGTTTCGACTGGGAGCCGGAGATCACGGTGAAACTCCTGCGTCTCGGCTATCATATCCATGAAGTGATCGTCACCTACCGTCCGCGTTCGGTTGCGGAGGGAAAGAAGATCCGTCTCCGCGACGGTTTCGAGGGTCTCTGGACTGCGCTGAAATGGCGTTTCCTGCCCTTGGGGCAAATTCGCAGAGGGGTATCGGAACTTTCCCCGGAAGATGAAAAAACCGTCTCCGACGCGGGAAAGTCGACGGCGGCTTTCTGGATTCTGCTTTTCCTTTCGGCAATTCTCCATGCCCTGTTGTTTTTCCGGTCCGGCGGATCCGGAATATCAGGGTCTTCTCCGGCGGATCCCCTGCTCAGACTGCCGCTCCCGGACTTCTTCCAGTTCCAGGCTGCGGCAGGAGACGGCGGAATGGATGGAATCGAGGGGGGGATTGCGTTTCTCGCTGCGGTTCTGAGTACCGCACCGGTCTATCTGGCGGCGCGGGTGTGGACGGACTGGAAACGGGCTTTCCTGGCGGGAGGGCTGTTTCTCCTTTCCCTGATTTCGCTGGAGGCGGCGGGATGGATGGTCCCGGGGGGAAGAACGGCGTGTGCGGTGTTCCTCTGCCTCTCAGCCTTTCAGGTGTACTTTACGGAAAGATTTCTGGACAGCGGTTTCGGATTGTTTCTGGTAACGGCTGCCTTTTTTGCAGGGCCGGGGACTCTGCTGGCCCCGGTGAACGCGTACTGGCTTCTTCCGGTGCTGATTCTGCTGCTGTGCCTGAAATTTCTTCCCTTTCATCTGCGTCTGGACTTTGCATTGTTTTCCCTGCTGGCCGCGGGGGGAGCGTTTCTGCTGTTCCGCTGTCTTGCAGGGGGGGCGGCGGGAGTAACAGGAGGAGGAGAAGAGTCCGGAGCAATCTGCTCTGCGGCGGCCTGCGGGACAGGAATGACGCCGCTTCCCCTCTGGGACTGCTTCCGGGAGAAGATTCTGTATCTCGCTGTACCCGGAATCACGCTCCTTGCCGGACTTCTCGGAATGGGATTCCTGGCCAGGAACAGAAAATGGATCTGGCTGGGGGGAACAATGGCGGCGCTGGGATTTTACGGATTGCCCCTGCCGCTGTTTCATCCGGCGTTTTTTCTGGTCCCGGCACTCGCGGGAACTTATGGAATTCTTCAGCTGTCTCTGCTCCGGCGAGGGAACGGGGAAAACATAAAAAAATAAATTTGTCATTTTTGTTAATTTTAATTTGATTTTTCTTTTTCCGGAACTATATTGCAGATAACGGAAAGGAAAAAACGCCAATGAGGAAAAGGCATAAGGGAATAGAATTCTTCACCCTGATCGAACTGTTGGTGGTCATTGCGGTGATTGCCATTCTGGCGGGCCTGCTGATGCCGGCGCTGGGATCCGCGCGTTCGAGAGCACAGGAGATCGCGTGCAGATCCCTGCTGAAGGGATATGGATTGGCGACGTCGCTGTATGCGGACACTTACAACGACTACTTCCCGGATATTCAGGAATATTTGAATCCGCTTCACGGCTTTGTCGGATTTTTCAGCGACGGGGACACCCTGCCGCAGAGCATCGCCCGTTGTCCGGGGGACTCGCAGACGGAAAAACTCGGACGTCTTGCCAGCTGCACCCAGGGAAGCACAACTGTGAAGGTTTCCATCGGCGGAGGCCCCAACCTTTCGGATTCCAAAACCCCCACAAGCGCGGGGACGTCCGATATGCGCCAGAAACGCAACGGGCCGCAGAACCGTTTCCCGGAAAAACGCTGTCAGTGGACGGATTATCAGAATCCGGACGGGGCGGAAGTCAGCGGAGCCGCCCTGAAAGTCGGACAGGGTTCGGGAAGCATCACGGACTCGTTCGGGAACTATGTGTTCCGCCATCCGATGAACGGAGCCAACGGAGCTTTCGCAGATGGCCATGTGGGCCGCATTGCTTTGAACCCGGACATCCAGACCGTCAATCAGGGACATGACCTAGCCCCGGGAAACAGCTGGAGATTCCCAGGCAATATGACATATCCTTTCGGACCAAGACAGCTGAGCGCTCCGGGCGGCACACAGGTCGATCCCGCGTCCATCCCCGATGGAGAAAGCACCACCTATTACTGAGGAGCAGCAGCCTGCCGGATTCCGGAGTTCCTGAATTCCCCGCTATGCGGAATCGCTGATATGGGATATGGCGGGGCCGCGCGGGACGGGAATGCCGAATATATTCTTAGTCCGCTTCGTCCCCCGCCCTCTCCCTGAAGGGTTTGTCCGGATCCTCCAGCAATCTCCGCCGGCC
>CAJMAW010000215.1 GCA_905211485.1 uncultured Lentisphaeria bacterium
CATCACGCCCGCGGCGACGGACGGAGCCACGCTTTTCCCCTCTGCAGCCGATGCTATTTCCGCAGCCGCTTCAGAGACTCCGCCATTCGCGCTTCCGTCCTTATCCGGAAAGACACCCCCGTCTTCTCCATTCCCTGCGGCTCCGGCAGGAGAAGCAACGGAAGAAAACGCTCCGCCGGAGGAGGAAAGCGTTCCGTCTCCTTCCGGAGAAGAAAAACGCTTCTCCGCTCCGGGACTGACGCTCTCATCCGGGCCGACCGGAACCTGCCGCGTTCCTTCCCCGGATACAGGAGGAAGAGCTGCGGCAGAAGCAGATGTGGATGCGTTTGAAGACAAGGAAGAGGAGGAGGACAAAGAGGAGGAGGATTCCTCCGCGGGCGCCTGGGATTTCGCCTGAAGGGATTTCGGCGGACGACCGCGTCTTTCAATCTTCTGCGGAGTGTTTTCGTTTTCTTCCATGGGAGAATATCCTTCCTTTTAAATGCTGTCATTTTATTTTTATTTGATTCAATTTTTACTTTTTTTCATCAATAAGCTTCTTCTTCCCCGGTTCCGGCTCACGCTTTCCGCGGGAGGATTCATCAGGAGAAGAAAAGTGGAAAAGAGCGGGGATTTTCCTTTCCGCATACGCTCTTGCCCGTCGTTAGTATTCCTTTCCTCCGGTCCGGCTGTTCCGTTGCTCCCTTTTCTCCTCCGGAAAAATCAGAGAGGAAGATCCGGAGAGGAAAAGCGATTATGGATTGCGGCGCATTGCCTTTTCAGCCAGTCCCGTGAACCGTTGTTGATCAAAGCGAAATCGGCGAGTTCCATTTTTTTCTCCGCAGAATACTGCGAGGCGATCCGTCTTTCCAAATGTTCCTGTGTCCAGCCTCGTTCGAGCAGTCTGCGCCTCTGCACGGAGGGAGAGCTCCAGACTGCAAGGACCGCATCACAGATTCTTTCCCACCCTGATTCAAAAAGCAGCGGAGCATCCAGCAGGATCCGCTCCCGTTCTCCGGCGGAATTCACTTCCGTACGGATTTTTTCCAGAATCAGAGGATGAACGGCTGCGTTGAGATAGTCCAGATCCTCCCTTCCGGCGCAGAAAACCCGTCCTGCCAGATATTTTCTGTCGATTTCCCCCGATGGCGCCAGAATATCTTTTCCCCATCTGGAGAAAAACGCTTCTAGCAGGGAAGGAGGCGGATTTCTGTAAAGTTCATGGCAGAGAGCATCCGCATCAATGACCCGCCACGAAAAATCCCTGTGAAAAAATCCGGACACTGTTGTCTTCCCGCATCCGGGTCCCCCCGTCAAAGCAAGCAGTTTCAAAAATCTTTTCTCCAGTCAGCAAACCGGCAAGCGCAAAAAAATTTTCCAAATCCACGGCAAAGGGAAAAAAAGGAAACAGGGGATGCGTTTCACGCGGTTCGGGGCAAGTTAAAAATCCATGCGGGTGTCCGCGGCGGCCTGGGGAAAAAATCTTTCCGGAAAAACGGCTGGACCGCAAGACTTCCTTATTTTATCACGCTTCTTGATCTTTTCAAGTCCGGGAAGTATATTTTCAGAAAAAAAAGGAGATTTCCCGCATGAACAATACGGATGAAAAGTCCCTGGGAAAGGGAAAATGGCTTGAATTGAATGAAATCCATTATACAGACCGTCACGGGAAAGCCCGGACTTGGGAATCGGTTTCGAGAAGAAAGTCTTCCGGTGCGGTCGTCATGCTTGCGGAACTCCTGCCGAGCGGGAAATGGATTCTTGTCCGCCAGTACCGTCCGCCCGCGGGGTGCAGCGTCATTGAATTTCCGGCGGGACTCATCGAAGCGGGCGAATGCCCTGAATCGGCAGCTGTCCGCGAACTCAGGGAGGAAACGGGATACCGTGGGGAAGTCGTTTCCGTTTCAGGAAAAGCGTTCAGTTCGCCGGGCCTGACTTCCGAATATGTGATCTTTGTCAGGATGAAAGTCCCTGAAAAGGATCAGGGCGTGCTTCAGACGGATTTCGATGAATCGGAAGACATCAGCTGCTTCACGGTTCACCCGGATGAACTGGAAGCATTCCTGGAAGAACAGACACGTCTGGGCTCCGCCGTGGATGCGAAAGTCCTTGCCTTCGCCCTCGCTGGAAAAAACGGATCCGGATCCTGAAAAACACGGGGAAAAATTGAGCTGGAGGGGGGAAACAGGGCCGCTCTGAAGACAATGAGAGAAAATAAAGCAGAAAATAAAGAATCCCCCTCTTCCGGAAGGAAGGAAGAAGGGGAATTTTTTTCCCTGTTTTTTTCCAGCTCTGCGGAAAAGGGAGGCCAATCAGGGGAAAGAAGGGGGGGAAATCTCAGTAAGCGGAATCGGGGAAATAATGGTCCGAAGCATTTTCCCGGTTCACGACTTCGGCATGAACGAGCAAAGTGTCTCCGTCCGGCAGAGAAGACGTGCCCTTGAGGATGGCAAGGGCTTCCTCCATGGCGGCTTCAATCATACGGGGGGGATAAGTCACAGTCAGACGGACAACGGGATCGCCGTCGAGGATGCGTTTGATAATTGCCTTGCTTCCGCCACCGCCGATGAAGAGTTTGATGTCTTTCCGTCCAGATTCCTCATAAGCCTTCAGGGCGCCGACGAGCACATCATCGTCCCCGGTCCAGACGGCGTCGATCTGATTGTATTTCTGGAGGAAGTTCTCCATGAGCTTCAGGCCTTTTTCCGGATCCCAGTAAGCGGACTGCGATTCCAGGATCCGGATGTCCGGATACTGTTTCATGACTTCGCGGAACGCTTCCACCCGGTCGGTGTTGACCACACAGGGGACCCCTTCCATAACAAGGATATTTCCTTTTCCATCCAGTTCCTTTGCAAGAGTTTCAGCTGCAACGCGCCCGAATTCCGGATTGTCTCCCGCGACGGTCAGGTTCTGGATTTTCTTCTCAAGCCCGCGGTCCACGACGATGAGTTTCACGCCCTTTTCCCGGACTCTTTCACAAATCCCAGTCAGCGGACCGGGTTCCTGAGGCAGCACCACAAGCGCGTCAATATCCTGCACAAGGAGGTTTTCAATCTTGTCCACCTGTTCGGACGCATCCTTCGCACTGGAAATCAAGACCTTGACATCTCCATTCTCCGCTTCGAGCTTTTTCTTCCCCTGTTCCGCAAACCAGACGACTCCCCCGGTCCAGCCGTGATCCGCGGCCGGAATGGACACTCCGATCTTGTACTGACGCCCTTCCCGTTCCGTTTCTCCGGCGTTCTCCCCCGTT
>CAJMAW010000216.1 GCA_905211485.1 uncultured Lentisphaeria bacterium
CGCCGTACTCTCCGACAAGCCGCAGCTCCTTTACAATTACTTCAAACAGCTCTTCGCCCAGGTGACGAATCCCCCCATAGATCCGATCCGCGAATCCCTGGTCATGAGCATCATGACCTATATCGGGAATCAGGGGAATATCCTTGATGAGTCGCCGCGTCACGCGCATCTGCTGAAACTCCGTTATCCGGTGCTGACTCCGGAGGATCTCGGGCGCCTCCGCGCCGCGCGGCTCCCGACCTTCCGGGCGACAACTCTGAAAATGGCGTTTCCTGAAAAAAATCATCCCGAGGAAAGCAATTCCGGAAATCCGGGAAATGCCAGATGCAGTGGCGGAACTCTTGCGGAAGCCGTTGCGGCACTCTGCGAGCGCGCGGAAAATGCAATCCGCTCCGGATGCAGCGTGCTGATTCTCTCCGATCGGGATCTGGAAGAGGGGGAAATCCCGATTCCAGCCCTGCTGGCGACTGCGGCGGTCAACAAGAGACTGGTCGACTGCCGGATGCGCACCAGTGGCGGGATCGTCGTGGAAAGCGGTGAAGTGCGCGAAGTCATGCATCTGGCGCTTCTTCTCGGCTACGGAGCCACGGCGGTCTGTCCGTACCTGGCGCTGGAAAGCGTTTCGGCGCTCTGTCTGGAAGGGAAGCTGGGGAACATCGACTGCGCAGGAGCGGCGGAAAATTACATCCGGGCACTCTGCAAGGGAATCCTGAAAATCATGTCCAAACTCGGGATTTCGACTCTGCGCAGCTTCCGCGGCGCGCAGACATTCGAGGCCGTGGGCTTGAACCGTGCTCTGATCGATTCTTACTTCACCGGGACCGCATCCCGGGTGGGGGGAATCGGGATTGAGGAAATCGAATCGGAAACGCGGGCGCGCTACGCCAATGCGGTCCGGCCGCCTCACGGGGGAGTCTCCCTTCTGGATGTCGGCGGAGCCTACCGCTTCCGGAAGGACGGGGAACATCATCTCTGGACTCCGGAGGCGATTGCGGCGTTTCAGCGCGCCGTGCGGGAAAACGACCGTGCGGAATATCAGCGTTACGCAGCCATGATCAACGACCAGAGCCGTCATCTCTGCACCCTGCGCGGGCTTTTCCGCTTCCGGAACCCCACGGGGAAGAAGGTCCCGCTGGAGGAGGTCGAGAGTGTCGACTCGATTCTGCATCGCTTCGTGAGCGGCGCAATGAGTTTCGGTTCGATCAGTCCCGAGGCTCACGAAGCCATCGCCCTAGCCATGAACAAGATCGGCGGGAAAAGCAATTCCGGGGAAGGCGGAGAGGATCCCGCGCGCTATGTGAAGCGTCCCGGCGAAATCAGCCGCTGCAGCGCCATCAAGCAGGTGGCCAGCGGCCGTTTCGGCGTGACTGCGGAATATCTGGCGAACGCGAAGGAACTGCAGATCAAAATCGCGCAGGGAGCCAAACCCGGAGAAGGCGGACAGCTGCCCGGACACAAGGTCAATGAAATCATCGCGAAGGTCCGTCATTCCACCCCGGGCGTGACGCTGATCTCACCGCCGCCACATCACGATATCTATTCCATTGAGGATCTGGCGGAACTGATTTACGACCTGCACAATGCGAATCCGGAAGCGCGCGTGTCCGTCAAACTGGTTTCGGAAGTCGGGATCGGGACGATTGCGGCGGGAGTCGCGAAAGGCCATGCGGACATGGTTCTGGTCAGCGGGCACGACGGCGGCACGGGGGCTTCGCCGCTCTCCAGCATCAAGTACGCCGGACTCCCCTGGGAACTGGGACTCGCGGAAGTGCAGCAGACCCTCTGCCTGAACAAACTGCGCGACCGGATCCGGGTTCAGACCGACGGCCAGCTCAAAACCGGGCGCGATGTCATGATCGCCGCGCTCCTCGGCGCCGAGGAATTCGGATTCGCCACCACCATTCTGGTCTGTCTTGGCTGCGTCATGATGCGCAAATGCCATGAGAACAGCTGTCCGGTGGGGGTGGCCACGCAGAATCCGGAACTCCGGAAGTTCTTCCGGGGCAAACCGGAATATATAGAAAACTTCCTGCGTTTTGTTGCAGAAGAAGTCCGCGGATACCTTTCCGAACTCGGACTGCATTCGATCGACGAGGCCGTCGGAAGAACCGAGTTTCTGGAACGGAATGAGGCCATCGACTTCTGGAAAGCGCGCGGACTGGATTTCTCCGCCGTTTTCGCCGGCGTCGCGGATCCTTCCCTCCCGAGAAAATGCACGCGCACGGATCATTACAGAGAGCACAGCTACGACTCCGAGCATCTGATCGGGCCCTTTGAAAAGACGCTTGAAGGAACTGCTTCCTCTCCCGCTCCGGAACTGGAACTGCCCATCCGGAACACCGACCGGGCGGTCGGGGCGGCTCTGAGCTGCCGCGTCGCTTCGAAATACGGCCACGCGGGACTGCCGGAAGATACGCTGAAAGTGCATTTCCGCGGCTGTGCGGGACAGAGTTTCGGAGCGTTCCTTGCCGCGGGAATCACCTTTGTTCTGGAAGGGGAGGCCAATGACTTCGTCGGGAAGAGCCTTTCCGGAGGAAAGTGGACGCGCATAACGAAGACCGGAAGCGGCAATCTCGACTACAATGCCATTGCCGGTGCGGATCTGCTTGATGTTCGTGAGGGTGGCGTCCGTTTCCTTTCGTCCACGAAGCCGAGGTACGACCTCTATGCAGGGCTTTCCGAATGGACGAACTTCGTGAGCTTCAAGGAGGCTATGGTTTCTGGCGAGTATTGGCAGTCGTCCATCACGTCTCTAACGGTACGGGCGGCATGTACGTCCGGCCGTGGTGCATGGGTTACGGATCATGTGCCGAAGGATTCCGAGGCCCCCGGCACCAACATGGGTCTTTCATATCGTGGGTATATTTGGAACAACAGTGGGGAGACGCAGGAATGGACGCTTGCGGCTGTTATGGACAAGGCCGCAAGGGTGCTTATCGATGGCGAGGTCGTGCTTGACCAGACGGAGCGGAATGAAGCAAAGACGGCAAATGTCACGGTTACGCCCGGAGCACACAGCTTTGAGTTCCGCTATTACAATACGAGCGGCAACCTTGGGGCAACTGTCGTTACGGTTACGAGTGGAAACGTATTCAAGTACATTGATGATGTACTATTCGACTACGCGTCCGGTACGTCGCCTTGCTATGCCGTTACGGACAACGGTGACGGCACCGTGACGACGAACGGCAGGC
>CAJMAW010000217.1 GCA_905211485.1 uncultured Lentisphaeria bacterium
GGCTTGCTCTCGCCGCGGAAAAAACAGGCTCGGATTTTCAGAGAACTCTGATTCTGGCCTTGAATTACGGCGGACGTTCGGAAATTGTCGATGCCGCCCGGAAAATTGCGAAGGAGGTGCGGGAAGGAAAACTCTCTCCGGATCAGCTGACGGAAGAATCCTTTTCCCGCTATTTATATTTTCCGGACATTCCCGATCCCGATCTTCTGATCCGGACAAGCGGGGAAATGAGACTGAGCAATTTTCTTCTCTGGGAACTTTCTTATGCGGAACTGTATTTTACAGAAACCCTCTGGCCGGATTTTGACCGTGCCGAACTGGAGAAGGCCATGCTTTCCTACCGGAAGAGGAACAGAAGATTCGGAGGAAGAAAATGAAGACGCTGAAAACTCTTTTCAAGCGCGGAATCAGTACAGTCCTGCTGCTGTTTCTGTTTTTCATCGTGATTTTCGGGAGTCCTCTTTCGTCGCAGATTGTTTTTGCGGTGCTGGCAGTCTACTTTTCGGCGGCCGGGACCTGGGAATTCTGCAGTCTGGCGGAAGCGGCCGGATACCGGGGAAACAAATTCTGGCCCTCCTTCTGTTCAGGTCTGACAGTGCTGCTGATTCTGTTGAAGGAGCCTCTTTATGCGGGAATGCTTTCTTTTCTTCTGATTGCGTTTTCCTGGATTCAGCTTCTGTTTTCAGAAAATAAAAAGGAAAGACTTGGAACTATTGCAACAACGGATTTCTGCTATTTTATCATGATTCTGCCGTGTGCGGCGATTGTGAGCGTATATGCGTTTCCGCTTTCGGAAGTGTCCGGACTGAAGCTTCTTCTCTATCTGATTCTGGTGACGAAGGCCGGAGACATCGGGGCGTATCTGGTGGGGACGCTCTGCAATGCGGTTCAGAAAGGGGGCAATCACAAGATGATTCCTTCCATCAGTCCCGGGAAATCGTATGAGGGAGCGTTCGGGGGGCTTTTGTTCAGTGTGGGTGTAAGCGTGTATTTGATGAAGTATTGCGGAATCTCCGATTCGCTGTATGCCGCTGCTGCTGTGGGTGTGCTCTTCTTTTTCGGAGGGATGGCGGGGGATCTCTCGGAATCCTCTCTGAAACGCATGGGGGGTGTGAAGGATTCCGGGGGGCTGCTTCCCGGAATCGGGGGTGTGCTGGATCTGATTGACAGCCTCATGATCAACGGGGTTATTTTCTTTCTCTGTCTTGTATTTGCCGGAAAAGAAAATATATTCCCCGCGATGTGAGACGGAATGAATCAATTCTGGCAGAACGGAGCGTGAAATGGAACTCAGAAAACAGATTCTCAGACTTCTGGCGGAAGACGGCAGAATGTCTGCGGGAGACATTGCCGAAAGGCTGGACTCCACAGAAAAAACAGTTGCGTCAGTCATCAGGAAACTGGAAAAGGAAAACGTAATTATTGGATATCGGGCCATGTTCGATGAAAGCGAACTTCCCGAGAATGCCGTGAAAGCGATTATTGAAGTGAAGACCCGTCCTGAAAGGGAAGGGGGCTTTGACCGGATTGCGCGCCGTTTAAGCAAATTTCCGCAGGTTTCCTCTCTGTATCTGATGTCCGGCGGATTTGATCTTCTGGTCGAGGTAAAGGGAGAGAATCTGAATGATGTGGCGATGTTTGTTTCGAGCAAACTGGCCACGATAGACGGCGTGCTCTCCACATCCACACATTTTCTGTTGAAGAAATACAAAGAATCGGGCAAAATGCTTCAAGAGGAAGAACAGCATGAAAGACTTAAAATCACCCCGTAAGGTTGAAACGAAGAAGAACCGGGTTGCGACACATATAGAGGAACTGCCGAAGAGCGGCATCCGTGATTTTTTTGAATTGGTCAATTCCATGGATAACGTGATTTCCCTTGGGATAGGGGAACCGGATTTTGTGACTCCCTGGACCATTCGTGAGAGTGCGATTTATTCTCTGGAGAGGGGGAGGACATCGTATACGTCCAATCTGGGAACGATGTCTCTCCGCCGGGCGATCTGCGCCTATGTCAAGGAACATTATAATATAGCGTACCGTCCGGAGAATGAGTGTCTGATCACCGTTGGTGTGAGTGAAGCGCTGGATCTGGCCATCCGTGCAATTACGGAGCCTGGGGATGAAATCATCTTTCATGAGCCCTGCTATGTTTCTTACGGGCCTGAAATCCGCATGGCGCACGGGGTGCCGGTGGCGGTCAGCACCTATGAGAAGAATAATTTTGCTCTGGATCCGGAGGATCTCGGGAAGCGTATTACACCGAAAACCAAGGCGATTCTGCTGAATTTTCCCTGCAATCCCACGGGTGCGACTCTCACACAGGAGCAGACACAAAAGATCATGCAGCTTGCTTTGAAGCATGATCTTCTAGTGATTGCGGATGATATTTATTCGGAATTAAGTTATTCGCCGATGACTCCGAGCATTGCTTCCCTGCCGGGGATGAAGGAGCGGACCATTTTTCTGCATGGTTTTTCAAAGGCTTTTGCAATGACAGGATTCCGTGTCGGTTACGCCTGCGGTCCGGCGGATCTGATTGATGCAATGATGAAAATTCATCAGTATTCCATGCTTTGCGCTTCCATTACGGCACAGGATGCCGCGGAAGAGGCAATGAAGAATGGCAAAAGAGACATGCTTGCCATGAAGCGGGAGTATATGAACCGGCGGAATGTGATTGTCAAACGGCTGAATGAGATGGGGCTTTCCTGTTTCAAGCCTGACGGGGCGTTTTATGTTTTTCCGAACATTACTTCCACCGGACTTTCATCCAAGGAGTTTGCCGTTGAGCTGCTGAAGCGGAAAAAAGTTGCGGTTGTGCCGGGATCAGCGTTTGGCGGATGCGGGGAGGGGTTCATCCGCTGTTCCTATGCCGCGTCTATTGACAATATCAGAACTGCCATGGACCGGATGGAAGAGTTTGTCCTTGAACTGCGGGTAAAACCCCGTCGTAAAAAGACGGATAAATGACGAATCTGTGACGAATGAATGACGGACCGGTCCCCGGGAGAATTCCCGCCTTCTTAATTGATGTATAATAGAAAGTTACGGAAAAATGCGCTGAGCATTTTTCT
>CAJMAW010000218.1 GCA_905211485.1 uncultured Lentisphaeria bacterium
GACCGTTTCGGGGATGGCGGAAAGACTTCTCCATGCAGGAATTCTCCGGGAAAACGGCAGAGGGAAATCCTCCGGGGGAAAACCGCCTGTTCTGCTGGAAATCTCCGGAGACGCGTTCAGCAGCATCGGGCTTGATCTGGGATATGAGGGGACTGCCTGCGGAGTTCTGCTCGATGCGCGCAAACGGATTGTCAAACACGCGGAAGTGCCCGGAGGAAAGGGATTCCGCGAGATGCTCGAAAGCGCGGAACGGCTCATCCGGATGCTGGATGACGGAAAGACGGCGGGAGTCGGGGCGGCTGTGTCCGCGATCGTCCGCCCTTCCGACGGAAGAATTCTGGAAAGCGCCCACTTCGATCTTGCGGACCGGCCGTTCCGGGAGGAACTGGAAAAGAAAAGCCGATTTCCTGTGGTGATTGACAACCGGGGACGCATGTCGGCACGTTCCGAACTGCTTGGAGGGGAGGCGTCCGATGGAGAGGGTTTTGTACTGCTTTCACTCGGCCGCAGCATCGGCGCAGCCGTTTGTCTGGACGGCCGGCGTCTCTATACGGGGAAAAACGGCATGGCCGGGGAGATCCGGAATCTGAAGGTCGGGCTCTTCCCCTCCGGAACGAAAGCGCTGATGAGTCTGGAGGAAGTCATGGACTGTTCTTTCCGGCGGAAAAACAGAATCACGGAAAAGCAGTGCGCTCTTTACTGTGCCGAGGGACTCTGCCGGATTCTCGATCTGCTGGATCTCCGGCGGATCATTCTTTCAGGCCGTTTTGCGGAGTTCGGAAAAACTTTTCATTCTCTTCTGAAGTCGGAAATGCAGAAAAGGGCCTCCTGCGAAGTTCTGCTTTCCCGCTTCGGCAGATTCGGAGCCGCGCGCGGGGCGGCGGCTGCGGCCGTGGAACGCTTTGTTCTCCATCCCGGCGATTTTCCCCCGTCCGCCGGAATGGCGTCGCTTCCGGGTGCGGAGGAACTCCGCGCCTGATCTGATTCCTGTTCATGCGAATTTCCCCCGGAGAAAACGGAAATCCGGGAAAGGGAATAAAAAAGTGAAAACAGCACTTCCGGAAACACAGAATCCGGGAACAAAAGGAAAGGATGCATCGGAAATGAGTCTGAGGATCTATGAGGATGCGGAAAAGGCATCCATGGCGGCGGCAGATCTGGGCGCCTCGAAAATCCGTGCCGCGATTGAGGAACGGGGAGCGGCGAATATCGTGATCGCGACTGGCGCAAGCCAGTTCGCCATGCTGAAACATCTGACCGTAGCCCCGGGAATCGACTGGGGACGCGTTACCATGTTTCATCTGGATGAATATGTGGGACTGCCGGAAACGCACCCTGCTTCTTTCCGCCGTTATATCCGCGAACGATTCATTGCCCGTCTGCCCCGAGCGCTGAAGGCGGCGCATTTCGTCGACGGGAGCGCCCCGGATCCGGAACGCGTCTGTGAGGAACTCGGAGGAATCATCGCGGAACATCCTGTTGACGTCTGCTTCATCGGCATCGGGGAAAACGGGCACATTGCCTTCAACGATCCGCCCGCCGATTTCGATACGGAGAAAGCGTATCTTGTGGTCCATCTGGATGAGGCCTGCCGGAAACAGCAGCTCGGCGAAGGATGGTTTGCGGGAATCGACGAAGTTCCGAAACGCGCCATATCCATGAGTGTCAGGCAGGTCCTGAAAAGCCGCTCCATCATCAACACCGTGCCCGACAAACGCAAGGCGCATGCCGTGAAGATTACTTTTGAAGGGGAACTCTGCCCGGATCATCCCGCATCTGTGATCCGGCTCCATCCGGACTGCGAGACCTTTGTCGATCCGGACGCCGCTTCCGAACTTTCGGATCTTGCCCGGACATTCTGCCGCGTCTGAAAAATCTGAAAAAACAGAGGAAGGGAGCCTGTCTCATCATGAGGCCGCTGACGGTATTTCATCTGGATATGAATTTCTCCGCACTCCGCACCGATGTGATCCGGGGAATGCTTGAATTTGCCGCTTCCGCCGGATATGATGCGGTGCTCTGGGAACTGGAAAACAAGGTGCGCTGGAAGACGTGTCCGGAAATCGCGGATCCGGAAGCCATGAGCCGCGAGGAATTCCGCAATCTTCTTGATTATGCGGCCTCTCTGGGGCTGGAGTCCATTCCCCTGCTTCAGAGCTTCGGTCATGCGGAATATGTCCTGATGCACGGGAAATATGCTTCCCTGAGAGAACAGCCGGAGCATCCGGACTGCTATTGCGTGTCGAATCCCGGCACACGTGCCTTCCTGAGCTCCCTGATCCGTGAATACCTGGAACTTTTCGGCTCCGAAAGACTGAGATATTTTCATCTGGGCGGAGACGAAGCTTATGTCTTCGGCACCTGTCCCCTTTGTTCTTCTCAGGAAAAGAACTCTCTCTATGCGCAGCACATCCGCGCCCTTGCGGAGTCTCTCCTTCTCCCCCTGGGCATCCGTCCCGGGATCTGGAGTGATATGGTGCTGCGCCATCCGGAAAGCATCGAGTGCATCCCGAAGGACTTTGTCATGTGGGACTGGAATTACGGCGATGGAATTCCCCTTCCCCCCACCGCCAGTTCCCGTGAGGACAGTCCTTCCTCCGGCGAGAGTTCTTCCTCCGGAAACAGCCTTTCTTCCGGGACCGTTTCCTCTCCGGAACCTTTTCCCACGGCCGATTTTCTCAGCGGGGCCGGTTACGATGTCATCCTCTCTTCCGCCTCCCGATCCTGGTGCGACAGCCCCTTTCTTCCCGCCTGGGAGATTCATCTCCGGAACATTGCCGGAGCCGCCTGGAAGGTCAGGCGTCATTCCCTTGCCGGGCATTGTGTGACCAGCTGGGCGATCCGTCTGGTTCCGTATGAACTCCAGAAGCCCCTGATCGATTCCGCGCCCCGTTTTTCCGGGGAAGAGGACCTTCTTTCTGATCCTTCCGGATTTTCTGCCGTCTGCCGCGATTCCATCCGGAAATGCTGGGGCCTGCCCGGCTTGTTCTCCGGACCGCAGGCCCGTCTCTTTTC
>CAJMAW010000219.1 GCA_905211485.1 uncultured Lentisphaeria bacterium
GGCGGCAGCCGAGAGAGCATCCTTTTTCGTCTATGATTTCCAGAAAACAGCCGACCGCGTGTATTTCCGGATGCCCCAGCAGGTAATTCCTTTGCGTTTCCAGACGGTCCGGCAGGGCGATGTCGTCGGCATCCATACGTGCACAGAAAGAAACTCCTTCCCCCTTGCCTGCCTCCCGCCACAAACGGTTCAAGGTCGCAGTAATTCCCAGATTCTGCGGATTGCGCAGCAGTCGGATGCGCGGATCGTTTCGTGCCATTTCCTGAAGAAGATCCCAGGAATCGTCGGCGGATCCGTCATCGCAGGCAAATAAAACGAAATCCTGGAAGGTCTGCCGCTGCAGCGATGCCACCGCCTCTCTTACAAAACGGCCCGCATTATGTACAGGCATCAAAACGGCAATTTCCGGCATCCTGTTACACTCCTCTCCCAACGCATTCCTGCATATTTCCCGGTCTCGGCATCGGCAGAAAACAGAGTGCCCGGACTGAGATGTTGTCTTTCTGATTCAGCAAGAAGAATGCGGAGAGTTTTCCCTTCGTCATGCCGCCTCATCCATTCATTCTCATTTCCCTTCGCGGGCTCCGGCTCCTCGAAGAAAGGAAATACGTTCTTCAGAGAGTTCTCGGAGTTCTCAGCGTTCGCTGTAATATATCCATGAACTCAGGATAATACAATCTGCTTCATCCGGAAAATCGTATTCCCCGGGCTCAGCCTCTTCACTTCTGAAATGAGGGACCCCTCCTCTGCCTCCTGCGCCCGGCAAATTCCATTGTCTTGACAGATGGACTCCATGCTTCCAGGCTCCTGTCTCCTTGTAAAAAAGAAATCCACTCGTCATACAAAAGGGGGAAGAGAAAGCCTGTGCAGAGCGGCATACTGCTTCCGGAGGGAAAAGTTTTCAGATGAAATGCGTTCAAAGCATATTCTTATGGTAATGAAAGCATAAGAAAGAAAAAAAGAGGAAAGGGGAAGAGAAAGGAGAAGGGAAAGAGACAGGAGAAGGCGTGCACACACACCCTGTCATGAAAGCATGATTTCCCTCCCCGGCTCTCCTCCTCCTCCTTTTCAGACTCCGCTTCAGGGGAAAAAACGGGCACAGCAGCAGAAATCGCCGGTCCGTTTTCTTCTCCGCCCGGACGGATTTACTTTCCTTTGATCTTCGCCCAGGAATCCTTCAGGGGAATCGTTCTGTTGAAGACCGGTGCTCCGGGCTTGTGGTCAAAAGGATCGGCATAGAAATAGCCGATCCGCTCGAACTGCCAGGAGCTTCCCGCGGCACAGTCCCTCAGACAGGATTCGACAAGACAGCGCGCAACCCGTTTGGAATCCGGGTTCAGATAATTCCGGTAATCTTCTCCCTCCGGAATGGCCCCGACGTCTTCAACAGTGAAGAGCCGTTCATACAGCCGCACTTCCGCTTCCGAAGCATGATCGGCGGAAAGCCAGTGGATCGTGCCCTTGACTTTGCGCCCGTCAGGGGCGTTTCCGCCTCTGGTGGCGGGATCATAGGTGCAGTGGATCTCCTGAATGTTTCCAGCGGCGTCCTTGACGCAATCCGTGCAGGTGACGAAATACGCATAGCGCAGTCTGACCTCCCTGCCCGGCGCAAGACGATGGAACTGTTTCGGAGGATCCTCCATGAAATCGTCCCGCTCGATATACAGGACTTTGGAAAAAGGGACCTTCCTGGTGCCGGCGGATTCGTCCTCGGGATTGTTGACGGCATCCATTTCCTCGACCAGATTTTCCGGATAATTGTCAATCACCAGTTTCAAAGGATTCATGACCGCCATCGCCCGGCGCGCGCTCCTGTTCAGCGTCTCGCGGATGCAGTGCTCCAGAAGAGCAATATCCGTAAGACTGTTGAATTTCGTGACGCCGATCCGTTCACAGAAGTCCCGGATGGCGGAAGCAGGCACCCCGCGCCTTCTGAATGCGGAAATGGTCGGCATTCTCGGGTCGTTCCAGCCGTCGACATGCCCCTCCCGGACCAGTTCCAGCAGCTTCCTTTTGCTCATCACGGTATAGGTCAGGTTCAAGCGCGCGAATTCGATCTGGCGCGGTTTCGCAGGCGTATCCAGCGTATTCAGAATCCAGTCGTAGAGAGGCCTGTGTATTTCAAATTCCAGCGTGCAGATCGAGTGGGTGATCCCTTCAATGGAATCTTCCAGACAGTGTGCGAAGTCATAAAGCGGGTAAATGCACCATTTGTCGCCCGTCCGGTGATGGGAGGCATGGCGGATCCGGTATATGGCGGGATCGCGCATGTGCATATTCGGATCGGACATGTTGATTTTCGCCCGGAGCACGCGGGAACCGTCCGGAAATTCGCCCCGGCGCATGCGTTCAAAGAGATCGAGATTCTCCTCCACGGAACGATTGCGGTACGGACTTTCTTTGCCGGGTGCGGTCAGGGTGCCGCGGTATTCGCGGATTTCATCGTCTGTCAGGTCGCAGACATAGGCGCGGCCCATTTTGATCAGCTGCACGGCGTAGGCATACATCTGTTCAAAGTAGTCCGAGGCGAAATAGAGATGCTCTCCCCAGTCCGCCCCGAGCCAGCGGACATCTTCCAGAATGGATTCGACATATTCGGTATCTTCCTTGGTCGGATTGGTATCGTCGAAACGCAGATTGAACTGCCCGTTGTACTTCTTCGCCGTCCCGTAATTCAAACAGATCGACTTCGCGTGCCCGATATGCAGATAACCGTTCGGCTCGGGGGGAAAACGGGTCACGACCTTTCCTCCGTTTTTGCCTGCGGCGATATCGGCGTCGATCATTTCATGAATAAAATTGACCGGAGCCTCTTTGATCTCCTCCATAACAACCTCCTCTGGATCTTCTTTTCTCCCGGGAAAATCTTTCCCGGAATCATTTCTGATCCTGTACTGTATTTTCATCGAAAAAAATTTTCAAACGCTCCTCCGGGGAAGAGACGGGGAAAGAAGAAGAAGAAAAGAGGAAAAACTGTTTCCGCGCGGAAAGCG
>CAJMAW010000220.1 GCA_905211485.1 uncultured Lentisphaeria bacterium
ACTCAAAAAATTTATGAAAAAGATTTCTGAAACTTTCTGAAATATTTCCAAACTGTATCTGAGATGTCCTCCAATCCCTGAGAGCCCTCCCACCCCTTTCTCCGGTCTTTCCTTTTTTCCTCTTTCCCTGAGGATGTTCCTTCCTGTCATTTCCCGTAGGCGTAAGTGAAAACATCCCGTCTTTTTTCCTGCTGAAGGGGGAAAAAGCTGAAGAGGAAGACAATCCCACGTCCCGCGGCAGTCAGGCACAGGGAAGCAAGCAAAGCGGCAGGGCACGAGAGGTCCCCATCTGTGTTTTCACAGAGTCCCGGGGATTCCAGAACACGGACATTTGCGCGGCGGCCACATGCACACGCACCCTGACGGATCCCCGGAGAGCAGAAGGAATTGACTTATTTTTCAGCGGGCTCCTCCATGAAAGCCTGATCCTGCTTGCGGATCACCACCTTCCGGATGCGGCGGTCGCCGGTTTCCTCGACAATGAAAACAATCCCGGCTTCAGGAAGGGAAAATTCGGCCCCCTCCTCAGGGATCTTATGAAAATGATCAAACAAAAAGCCGCCCAGCGTGTCGTAACTGCCCTCATCGGGGATTTGCAGGGAAAAGAGGCGGTTCAGAATGGAAATACGCGTTTTTCCGTCGACGCGCCAGACATTTTCCTGCAGCACTTCAAATTCCTCGTCAGGCGAATTTCCCGGGCTGGCGGCAAGTTCGGAAAGAAGGTCGGAAACCGTTACGATCCCTGAAGTCCCGCCGAATTCATCCAGAAGCACGGCCATGGGAATTTTCTTTCTTCGCATATCCTGCAGGAGAGCGCCGGCCTTGGTGTTTTTCGGGACAAGATAGGCACTCTGAAGAACGCCGTCCAAGGCGGCAGGAGGAGGAGAAGAAAATGATGATGATGAAAGCGAAGAAGGCAGGAAGGCTTTTCTCCCGTCGTCTCCGTCACCACACGCGCCCTCTCCCTCGGTGCGGCTCACACGACGCCGATCCCGATAATTTTTCATGACATATTCCCGGAACAGGACCACTCCCACAATATTGTCAATATTCCCGCTGTAGACGGGGAAGCAGGAATGCCCTGAAGAAAGAATCGTCTCTTCAATCATTTCGGGTGTCCCGGCGAGATCCAGCCCTACGATGTCCTTCCGGTGGGTCATAAGTTCCCCCGCGTCGCGGTCGCTCAGCTCGAAGACGTTGTCGATCATCTGTTTTTCCTCGGGTTCGATCAGGCCCTTTTCCTCGCCGATGTCGGCGAGCATCCGGATTTCCTCCTCGCCCGCGGTCTGCTCATCGGTCCCCGCATTTCCGAAGACCTTCATGCAGGTGTTGACCGACAAATCCAGAATCCACACAAACGGCGCCGCCAGTTTCGACAACGCATAAATCGGCAGCGCCACATTCAATGCCAGCGTCTCTGCGAAACGCAGTCCCAGCTGCTTCGGAATCAGTTCCCCGAACACCAGTGACACATACGAAAGCAGCACCGTGATCAGGATCACCACCACGGAATCCAGCGCACCGTGACTCAGATAATGAAATCCCAGGCTTTCCAGATAATCCGTCAGGGGATCCGAAAAACTGTCGGCAGCAAACGCACTCGCGAGGAAGCCCGCCAGAGTGACGCCTATCTGAACCGTCGCCAGAAATTTCCCGGAATCCTGTGTCAGTTCCGCCAGACAGCGCCCTCTTCTTCCCCCGCTTTTCCCCAGTTTCCGCACCACTCCCGGCTTCACCGAGATCAGCGCCACTTCCGACGCAGCAAAAAAAGCATTCAATGCAATCAGAACGATCAGAATCGCAAACTGCCCGAACATTGTGTCGCTGTCCAAAATTCATCCTTTTGTTCATGGTGCGGGGAAAAAGCGCCTCGGCGTTTTTCCCTCCTGTTTTTGATCTCCCCTGCGCTTCTGTTCCGCCGGGAGAAGGGCAACAATTCATTGAATAATAAATGCGGAACGGCCGTTTTTCAAGAAAGCGTTTCGTTTTTCCGCCTCTTTCTCTTCATTATTCCGAGTGTTTTGACGGGGGGATGGTCTTCCCGTCCGTCCAGAAGACATTTCTTCCCCCTCTCCCCGCTGCTCCGGAGGGAAGAAGCAGGAAGAGGACACGACGTCGCGGACAGAAGAACAGCAGAAGAGAAAAGAGAAAAAGAAGACGGCAGGCTCAGTCAGCGCCCCTGCATCATTTTTTCGACATCCGTCTCCGGATCGGAGATCTGGCGGATCCCGAACTGCTTCACCAGCACGGAGAGGACTCCGGGCGAGAGAAACGCCGGAAGAGTCGGCCCCAGACGGATGTTACGGAATCCGAGAAACAGCAGCGCCAGAAGCACGGCGACGGCTTTCTGTTCATACCACGCAATGTCAAAGGAAAGCGGAAGCCTGTTCACATCGTCAAGTCCGAAGACTTCTTTCAATTTCAGGGCGATGAGAGCCAGGGAATAAGAGTCGTTGCACTGTCCCGCGTCCAGGACACGCGGGATACCGTCGATTTCTCCGAGATCCGCCTTGATGTAACGGTACTTTGCACAGCCGGCGGTCAGGATGACGCTGTCCGGGGGGAGCGTTTCGGCGACACGGGTGAAATACTCGCGCGAAGACTGTCTTCCGTCGCATCCCGCCATCACGATGAAACGCCTGATCTTCCCGCTTCTGACCGCGTCCACGATTTTCCCCGCCAGCTCCGGCGTGCGCATCAGGCCGGAGCCGTCCCCGGAATTGGCCACCTTGGGCACGGGACAGCCCATATTGATGTCGATGACGTCCGGCTGTTCCAGCTCCATGATCTTGGCCGCCGCCTCCTCCATGCACACCACATCGCTGCCGAACAGCTGGATGGCCGTCGGACGCTCGCCGTCATCAATGCGCAGCATTTCGGTGGTTTTGACGTTTTTGTACAGCAGTCCCTTGGCGCTCACCAGCTCCGACACCGTCATACCGCAGCCCAGAC
>CAJMAW010000221.1 GCA_905211485.1 uncultured Lentisphaeria bacterium
CAGCCGCCGGGACAGGCCATGATTTCGATGGCGTGATAATCGGCTTCGCCGCGCTGAATTTTTTCCAGCAGTTTTCTGGCGTTTCCGAGTCCGGAGCAGACGGCTGCACGGAGTTCCAGTCCGCCGATATTGACGGTGGCTTCCTTGATGCCGTCAAGGCCGCGAACCGCGGTGAAGTCGATTTCCTGGAGATCTTCGCCCGCGATCCAGTCGGCGGCTGTCCTGAGCGCGGCTTCCAGCACTCCGCCGGTCGCGCCGAAGATGACTGCGGCTCCGGTGGATTCTCCGAGCGGGGAGTCGTAATCCTGTTCTTCCAGCTGGTCGAAGAGGATGCCCGCCTCGCGGATCATGTCCGCCAGTTCGCGGGTGGAAATGACGATGTCCACATCCGGGACTCCGTTATGCGAGAATTCCTCGCGCGCCGCCTCGTATTTCTTGGAAAGGCAGGGCATGACGGAGACCACGATCAGATTCTCCGGCGCCACTCCGATTTTCTGCGCATAGTAGCTCTTCGCAATGGCTCCGAACATCTGCTGCGGCGACTTCGCGGTCGAGGGCATGTAAATCAGATCCGGGAACTGGTGTTCCAGGAATTTGACCCATCCCGGACAGCAACTCGTCAGGATGGGCAGGTTTTTCCCCGCCTTCACCCGTTCGATCAGTTCCGTCGTTTCCTCCATGATGGTGAGGTCGGCGGCGAAATCGGTATCGAAGACTTTGTCGAAGCCGAGCATCCGGAGCGCCGTGACCATCTGGCCCGTGCTGATGGTCCCGGGTTCAAGCCCGAAGGCTTCCCCGATGGCGACTCGCACGGCGGGCGCGGTCTGCACCACCACCGTTTTTGTGGGATCATTCAGTGCGCGCCAGACCGGATATTTGTAATCAATTTCCGACAGCGCCCCGACCGGACACGCCTGGACGCACTGTCCGCAGAACACGCATTCCGTTTCCGCCAGCGGTTTCAGCCCCGCGGGCGCCACCACGGCGTGGAAGCCGCGTCCGACTCCGGAAAGCACCCCCACGGTTTGAACCGTGTTGCAGGCCGTTTCACAGCGGCGGCACATGATGCACTTGTCCAGATCCCGCGCAATGGCCTTGCTCGAAAGATCCTTGTTGTAAGTGGACTGTTCCCCTTTGTAGAGCAGATGATGCAGTCCCATCTCCTGAGCCAGCTGCTGAAGCTGGCAGTTCAGGTTCTTCGGGCAGATCAGACAATCCTTGGGATGGTCCGAAAGCAGCAGGTCCAGAATGGTTCTCCGGGCGTTGATCGCGCGGAGTGAATTGGTGCGCACGGACATCCCTTCCGCCACTGGCGTGCTGCATGCCGGCGCCAGATTCGGGCGTCCTTCCACTTCCACCACGCATACGCGGCAGGAACCGTTGCGGTGTTCGACATTGAAGCAGTCCATGGAAAAATGGCAAAGCGTCGGGATGCGTATTTCCAGCTGCTCGGCCGCTTCAAGAATCGTGGAGCCCGCCTCCGCGCTGACCGGCTGGTCGTTGATTTTCAGATTGACTTTCATAATTCAAGAAATCTCCTGTTCAGTGTTTTTCCACGGCGCGGAATTTGCAGGTCTGGAAGCAGACGCCGCATTTGATGCAGCGGCTCTGGTCGATCTGATGGCGCGCCTTGCGTTCGCCGGTGATGCAGTTCACGGGGCAGTGGTGCAGACAGAGCCCGCAGCCCACGCATTTGTCGCTGATCTCAAAGTGAATGAGTTTCGTGCAGACTCCGGCGGGACAGCGCGCTTCCTTCACATGGGCCAGATATTCGTCTTCAAAATTCGCCAGCGTGGACAGAACCGGATTCGGTGACGTCTGCCCGAGTCCGCAGAGCGCCGTATCCTTGATGGTTGCCGAAAGCGCTTTGAGCTTGTCGATGGTCTCCATGGTGCCGCGCCCTTCGGTGATGTCCTCGAGCATTTCGTACATGCGGCGGTTGCCGATCCGGCAGGGGGTGCATTTCCCGCAGGATTCGTCCAGGGTGAATTCCAGAAAGAACTTCGCAATGTTGACCATGCAGTCGTCTTCGTCCATGACGATCATTCCGCCGGAACCCATCATCGAACCGATTTTCTTCAGCGCTTCATAGTCGATGGGCAGGTCCAGGTTCTTTGCCGTGATGCAGCCGCCGGAGGGGCCGCCGGTCTGGACCGCCTTGAATTTGCGCCCGTTCTTG
The DNA here is from genome assembly GCA_905211485.1 of uncultured Lentisphaeria bacterium. Taxonomy (GTDB): domain Bacteria; phylum Verrucomicrobiota; class Lentisphaeria; order Victivallales; family UBA1829; genus CAJMAW01. The sequence continues at coordinate 2,180 of CAJMAW010000221.1, forward strand.
ATGCCGTTCCCGATCCCGAAGATGATTTCGCGGAGCGTGGTTCCCATGGGCACTTCCACCAGACCGACTTTCGCCACTTTCCCCGCCAGAGCGAAGACCTTCGTCCCGGGAGAGCCCGCCGTCCCGAGGGACCGGAACCAGTCCGCGCCCTTCCGCACGATGGCTCCGATGCAGGCGTAGGTTTCCACATTGTTCACCACGCTCGGGCGTTTCCAGAGACCTTCCACAGCGGGGAAGGGCGGTTTCACCGTCGGCTCGCCGCGTTTACCTTCGATGGAGTGGATCAGGGCCGTTTCCTCTCCGCAGACGAAGGCGCCGGCCCCGAATTTGATTTCAATATTGAAGTCGAATCCGCTCCCGAAAATGTCCTTGCCGAGGAAACCTTCTTCGCGGGCCTGTTCAATGGCGATTTCAAGACGTTTCACCGCAAGAGGATATTCCGCGCGGATATAGATGACTCCCGTATGCGCTCCGATGGCGTATCCGCCGATGGCCATGGCTTCCAGTACGGTATGCGGATCGCCTTCGAGAACGGCACGGTCCATGAAGGCTCCGGGGTCGCCTTCGTCGGCGTTGCAGATGATGAATTTCTCAGCGGATTTCTGATCGGCGGCGAACTGCCATTTGCGTCCGGTGGGGAAGCCTCCGCCTCCGCGGCCGCGCAGACCCGAGCGGTCGACCTCTTCTATTACCTGCTGCGGCGTCATGAGCAGCGCCTTGGAAAGGCCGCTGAAGCCGCCGCCGGCGATATAT
>CAJMAW010000222.1 GCA_905211485.1 uncultured Lentisphaeria bacterium
TTCAAATAGAAACAAACGAGATTTCTGTCAAAAAAAGCATTGATAGAGGTTCCCTTTATTTATGAAAAACTTCAGGTATTTTTGAATTATTTTCCACCCAGTCCGCGCTTTCTCAGAAGAGCGAGATACTTTTCTTCTCCGGCGATTTTTCTGAAGATGGCGAAAGAGGAGAGAAGCGCGCCCATGGCGCCGGGGAGGAGCGCATTCTGCCCGGCGGCGTAGCAGTTCCTCAGGGGAAGCCTGCCGAACAGATTGAACTGGCCCGTTTTCCGCCGGATCCCGTAGGCGGAGCCGATGGGGGGGAGATAGTCCCGGTAGGTCAGCATGGAAGCGCTGTCGAGGATTTCGAGTTTGTCCCGGAGTGGCGGGAGAAAACGGAAAATCAGTTCGCTGAGTTCACGGCTTTTCCTTTCCTTGTAGGCGGCATAGTCAGCGGGGCGTTTCCCCGGAGAGGTGTTTTCCCAGCGGAGCGTTTCCCGCGGATGGACGCTTTGAAACGCCGTCAGGGTGCGGACCTGTTCTCCGCCGGGAAGGTCTTCCGTTGCGAGCATGATGCCGGTGACGTGTCCTTCTCCGCCGTCTGCAGCTGTATCGGTTCGGCTTCCGGGTCCTCTCCTTTCATGACGATAAGATGAAGATGGGGGTGATGTCATGGAGTCTACTGGAAAAGAGGCTCTTGTGTCTGAAATGGTGAAGCCGTTGCTTCTGTTGCTGCGGCAGCTGGTCCCGAAGAGCTGTTCAATCCGGCTGTCGGAAAAACACGAATAAAGGCCGTCCTTGAATTCGGGGAAGGGCTGGAGAAGGCGTCCGAAAAGGGTGAAGAAGCTGCAGGTGTCCTGAAACTCCTTCACGCGGTTTCTGAAATCCTCCGGGACGACTTCGGGGGGAAGGATCCTCAGAATTTCAGAAGGATGGATGGTCATGATGCAATGATTGAATCCGATTTCCTTTCCGTCTGTCAGACGCATTTTTCCGGCATGTTTCCGGGTGATTTCGGAAAAGGAATCCACGGTGCAGGAGCTCCAGATATGGATGTCCAGGCGCTGTGCCTCTTTCAGAAAGGCGTTGATGAGGGCCTGTCCGCCGTTTTTGAAACGCACCATGTCGTCCATGAGTCCGTAGCTGACGCGGCAGTGGTCCGCAAGGGAGATTTCGTCCGGCAGACTTCCGTGACAGGTCATGAACGAAGCCAGCAGCGCCTTTGCCTCCTCCGGGAGATTCAGTTCCTGCAGATAGCTTTCCAGGGTGATGAAATCCTCCGGGAGGGCGTCCGCCTGGAAAAAGGAGTCCTTCCCTTCCGGATCGAACATGGGGGTGTTCAGGAAGATTTCCTTTTCCTTTTTGAAGTAACGGGAAATGGCATCCTGATGGTCTGGAAAGCGTTCGCAGAGAGAGCGCCGGACATTATCCTGTCCCCGCGGGAACGGGTAGACGTTTCCCGTATCTTCAAAATAAATCTGTGTGGAAAGCGGGATTTCTTCAATATCCTCTCTGATTCCGAGTGCCTGGAGCATGGCGCCCATGCTTCCGGAGGAGAGGCCTTGTGTGAAATGAAATCCGGTGTCGAAAGGAATTCCGGAGCGGGAGAAACGTCTCATGCTGCCTCCGATTCCGGGGTTTTTTTCGAGGAGGAGGACTTTTTCCCCGATTCCCGCCAGGAGCAGACTCATCCCCATGCCGCTGATGCCGCTTCCGAGGACGACGGCATCGTAGAAGGGGAGAAGTTTGTCTGTGCGGATGTCTTTCATGAAACTGAGTTTTCCCTGATTTGTTCGTGTGCGTGTGCTGGGGGATGTGCCGTTTTTCCCGGTTCAGATGACGAGTCCGCCATTGACGGAAAGGACTTGTCCATGGATGTAGCTGCTGTCCGGACCGGCGAGGAAGGCGACGACGGAAGCGACTTCTTCGGCATGTCCGATTCTGTTCAGCGGGATCAGCGGCAGAATCCGTTCTGCCGGGAGATTTTTTGTCATATCCGTTTCAATGACTCCAGGTGCGACTGCGTTGACCAGAATCCCTTTTCTGCCGACTTCGCGGGCAAGGGCCTTGACGGCTCCGGAGAGGCCGGCTTTGGCGGCCGAGTAATTGACCTGTCCCGCCTGGCCTGTTTCTCCGGAGGCGCTGCCGATGACGATGATCCTGCCTTTTCTCCGCCCCATCATGTTCATGAGAAGGGGATGAACGCAGTTGTAGAATCCGTTGAGATTGGTATTGATGACGCTGTCCCATTCTTCCGGCGTCATCAGGGCGAACAGCGTGTCGCGGGCGATGCCGGCGTTATAAACCAGTACATCCGGGGCGCTGTCCCCATACAGGTTTTCAAGCTGCCGTACGGCGTTTTCGCGGTCGGAGACGTCGAAGAGGAGTTTGCTGATTTTCCATCCGGAGAGCGCCGCTTCCTTTTCCAGTTCGGACAAGGGGCCTTCCTGACGTCCTGTCGCGACGACTTCAAAACCTTCTTTTGCCAAACGCAGTGCGATGGCTTTCCCGATTCCTCTGCCGCCGCCGATGACAAGGGCTGTTTCAGACATCTTTCCTGATCTCCTCTTCTCTTCTGAATCCGCCGAATCCGCAAAATGCATTCCGCAAAATGCATTCCGCCTGCGGATCACAGGCGGGTTCATGCGATCTTATTGGATATTATATAATATTTATTATTTTGTTTTTTTCATCTTGTCAGCAACTATACTTCAAACAGGGCCTTTCTGCAAGTTCTCTTTTCTGAGTCACAAGGTCCGGAGAGGAAAAAAGGAAGGGATAGGCTCCCCGCCGCGGACGAAGCAAAAGGGAAACAAATAACAAAAACTTGCGAATCCGCCGACAATACAGGGAAAAATGCGGTGAGCATTTTTCTCGAGGTCA
>CAJMAW010000223.1 GCA_905211485.1 uncultured Lentisphaeria bacterium
CCCCCGCCAGTGAAATTGCGCATTGCGCGGCAAGGAACTTTCCGAAACTCGGGAGAATCTTTCTGCAGGCGGAATGCGAAATCGCGGCGATCAACATGGTTTTCGGCGCCTCGGCGGCGGGAAGAAGAGCCATGACGGCGTCTTCCGGACTCGGGATCAGTCTCAAACAGGAGGGAGTCTCCTACATAGCGGGAAGCGAACTGCCCGCGGTCATCATCGACGTCATGCGCGGCGGACCCGGACTCGGAAACATCAATCCGGAACAGGCCGACTACAATCAGATCGTCAAAGGCGGCGGACACGGCAGCTATCGCGTCATCGTGCTCTCCCCGGGTTCCGCACAGGAAATGTGCGACCTGACCATGCTCGCCTTCGATCTCGCGGACAAATACCGGACTCCAGTCTATGTCCTGACTGACGGCATGATCGGGCAGATGATGGAAAAGGTCGTCCTCCCCGAGCCGAAGCCGCGCAGCCCCTTCCCAGAATGGGCGCTCGACCGCAGCAGGAGCAGACACAACTTCATCACATCCATTTACCTGGATGCCAATGATCTGGAAACAGTCAACCTGCGTCTCCAGAGCCGTTACGACGAAATCCGGAGGAATGAACAGCGTGCGGAGGAATATCTGATGGAAGGCGCCGAGGAAGTGCTTGTCGCCTACGGCATTTCCGGAAGGATGGCCCGTTCAGCCGTGGAGGAGCTGCGCAAACAGGGGATCAAGGCGGGCATGATCCGCCCGCAGACACTGTTCCCGTTCCCGGTGAACGCCTGTGTCAGAGCGCTGGAAAACGGGGCGCTCAACTTCTACTCCGTCGAAATGAGCAACGGACAGATGATTGACGACATCAAACTGGCGATTGAATGCAGACGCCCGGTTCATCTGGTCAACCGGATGGGCGGAAACATTCTCAGCGTTGCCGAAATCGTCAAACGAGTTTCAGAGCTCTCATCATCCCAGGGAGGCGCACACCATGCCTGATGTTATCAAATACGGACGCCCGGGCGGTTTTTTTGAAACCTTTGAACGCAGGCCCGGCCCCATCAAGAAAAACATGCACTACTGTCCCGGATGCGGACACGGAATTCTGCACAAGCTCATCGCGGAAGCCATTGCGGATTTCGGAATCAAGGAACGCACGGTGTTCATCGCGCCGGTAGGCTGTGCGGTCTTCGCGTATTATTATTTCGACTGCTACGGAATTTCGGCGCCGCATGGAAGAGCGCCGGCTCTCGGGACGGCGCTGTCACGCGTCGATCCGGAGAATGTCGTCATCTCCTATCAGGGGGACGGCGACCTCGGCGCCATCGGCTTCAATCATCTCATCCAGGCCGCCAACCGCGGGGAAAACATGACCGTTTTCTTCGTCAACAACGTCATCTACGGCATGACCGGCGGACAGATGGCCCCCACCACGCTACCGGGGCAGAAAACACAGACGTCCCCCCTCGGACGCTCCATCGCAGACACCGGATATCCGCTGAAGGTTTCCGAAATGATTTCGGCGCTGGATTCCCCCGTCTACGTCGAACGCGTGGCGCTGAGCACCATACCGAACATTCTCAAGGCCCGGAAGGCGGTCAGGAAGGCTCTGAGAAACACGATGGAGAAGAAAGGGTTTTCCCTTGTGGAATTCCTTTCCGGATGCCCCGTCAACCTGAAAATGAACGCTTCGGACATGAACTCCTTCATCGAAAACCAGATGACGAAGTATTTCCCGCTCGGCTGCTACAAGGACGTCGCCGATACACGGGACCCCATCTGCCGCAGCACGGGCCGTTTCGATGCCGAATCCGTCAAGGAAGCCCTCTTCCCCGTCCATGCCGACAGAAAGGTCAACGAACATTTCCGCAACCATTCCAAAATCTTTGAAAAAGAACGCCGCATCAAAATCTCCGGATTCGGCGGACAGGGGGTGCTTTCCCTCGGGTTCATGATCGCAACCATGGGCAAGCTCCGGAATTTCAACGTCTCCTGGCTTCCCTCCTACGGACCGGAAATGCGCGGAGGCACGGCCAACTGTTCCGTCGTTCTCAGTCACGGGCATGTCGGCTCCCCGCAGGCCGATTTCGGATGCAGCCTCCTGATCTGCCTGAATCAGCCTTCCGCGGACAAGTTCATTCCCATCCTGGTCAGAGACGGGGTGCTGATCTATGATTCCTCAACCATCACCCTGCCCCCTGTCAGCGAGGACAAAATCGTCTACGGCGTGCCCGCCGCAGACATCGCAAAAAAACTCGGAGATCAGAAGGTCGCCAACTCCGTCATTCTCGGAGCCGTGGCCGTCATGATGCAGGAGTGCTTCCTGGAGGGCGACGACAAGGAGGACTTCGACCACGCCTTTGAAGAAGCCATCGTCGAATGCTTCAGCAACAAGGACGCCGTCATCCGGATGAACATTGAGGCCTTCTATCTCGGCAAGGAAGCCGTGAAGAAGATGAGCTGAAATCCGCCTCAGGAAAAAAGGCCTTCCCCGTGGTGGTGTATTTCTGCTTCTCCCCGCGGGAAGGCCTTCCTTTTTTTCCTTCCGGACTGCTCTTTTCTCTCCTCCGTCTTCTTCTCCGCGGCTCCGGGGCTGTGTTTTCTCTGAGACTCTACAGAAACACCAGAGGACGAACCACTTGTGACCACATCCCCACAGCACACCTGTGATGAAGAGCAGGAAAGGAGAATAAAACAAAATGGAAGATCACACACACACACTCTCTCTCTGACGGAAACGGATCTGACTCCCCCCCCTTTGACAGAAAAAATTTCATGACAGGAACTCCATGAAAGAAAAGACATTGCAGAACGGCTTCCGGATGCCGGTTCTGGGACTCGGCACCTGGGGA
>CAJMAW010000224.1 GCA_905211485.1 uncultured Lentisphaeria bacterium
GCTCAAATAGGGTGGTTAGAATGACGATTTCAAAGAATTATGGGACGGCAGTGAAAAAAATAAATAAAAAAAACGTCTCCCTGCTGGAAATGCAGAGAGACGTTTTTTTTCAGGGAGCCCCGCTATGGGGGAATTCCCATATCTCTGAGCTTCAGGGAATCCTTTTTTACTTGGAAACGATTCCAAGCAGATTCTGAATCATCGGAGAAAGCTTCAGGATCAGCGGGGTGAAAACGACCGCAACCATGCTCATGAGCTTCACCAGGATGTTCAGAGAAGGACCGGAAGTGTCTTTGCAGGGATCTCCGACCGTGTCACCGATGACAGCCGCACTGTGAACAGGGTTTTTGCTTCCGTCAGCCAGTTTTTTGCCGCCGAAATTTCCTTTTTCAATATGTTTCTTGGCATTGTCCCAGGCGCCGCCGGCATTGTTGAGCATGCAGGCGAGAGCAAAACCAGTTGTCAAACCTCCGGCCAGGAGGCCCATGACCCCGGGAACACCGAGAATCAGACCGGTCACCACCGGGACAATGATCGCCAGAAGAGCCGGGAGCATCATTTCACGCTGAGCGCCCTTGGTGGAAATTGCGACACAGCGGGCATAATCCGGAGTGCCTTTTCCATCCATGATGCCCGGAATTTCGCGGAACTGACGGCGAACTTCCTCCACCATGCTTCCCGCGGCCCGTCCGACAGCCTTCATCGTCATGGCACAGAAGACAAACGCCATCATCGCGCCGATGAACATGCCGCAGAGGAGAAGCGGATTCATGATATTGATGTTGAAATGATTGACCAGCGTCTCGAAGTTGTCAACGCTCTTCATGTTCAGCTTGACGAGCACTTCGCCGGAAAGAAGCCCCATCTTGCGTCCCCAGATTTCGATTTCCTGGATTTCAGCCGCAAGAAGCGCCATTGCCGTCAGAGCGGCAGAACCGATGGCAAAGCCCTTGCCCGTGGCGGCTGTCGTGTTTCCGAGCATGTCAAGAGCATCCGTTCTCTCCCGCACATGCGGGGGCAGATGCGACATTTCAGCGTTTCCGCCCGCATTGTCCGCAATCGGTCCATACGCATCCGTGGCGAGGGTGATTCCCAGCGTCGCCAGCATGCCGACCGCAGCAAAACCGATCCCGTACAGTCCGTACACCGTTCCCTGCGTGAAGCCGCCGGAGAAAGTGAAGGAGCAGAGAATCGCAAGAACAGTGGCAATCACAGGAATCGCGGAGGAAAGCATTCCGACAGCCAGACCGTCGATAATCGTCGTGGCGGGTCCCATCTGAGCCTGAGCGGCAAGCTCCTTGGTCGGCTTGTATTCGTCAGAAGTATAGTATTCCGTCGAGTACCCGATAATCACGCCGGCGATCAGACCAGCAACGATGGATCCGAAGATTCCCCAGTCCAGGATTCCGACCGCGGGAAGCGCCAGAACCGCACAGGCCACCACGATCAGGGCCGAACTGCCCCAGGTTCCCACGCGCAACGCCTTCAGAAGCGTCATCATGCTGGCGCCTTCCTTGCAGCGGACCGCAAAAATACCGATGATCGAAAGAACAATACCGATCCCGGCCACAATCATCGGGGCATTGACTTTTGTAACCGTATCCGCGTACGGGAGAGCGGCTCCCAGAGCGGCGGTTGCAAGAATCGAACCGCAATAGGATTCGTAGAGGTCGGCGCCCATGCCGGCAACGTCTCCGACATTGTCGCCCACATTGTCCGCAATGGTCGCGGGGTTGCGGGGATCGTCTTCCGGAATTCCGGCTTCCACCTTCCCCACGAGGTCCGCTCCGACGTCGGCAGCCTTCGTGTAGATTCCTCCGCCGACTCTCGCAAACAGAGCCTGTGTGGAGGCACCCATTCCGAAGGTCAGCATGGTCGTGGTGATCTCCATGAACTTATGCGAAGGAATGAATCCGGTCGGGATCAGCTGAAGTCCGAGGAAATTCAAGCCGTGGGTCATGTGATCCGCCGTATACACCAGCTTGTCGAGGATCAGATACCAGAGTGTGATGTCCAGCAGCCCGAAGCCTACCACCACAAGCCCCATGACCGCTCCCGAACGGAAAGCAACCTGAAGACCGCGGTTCAGACTTTCACTCGCACCCTGTGCCGTGCGGCTGGATGCCGAAGTCGCCGTCTTCATGCCGATGAATCCGCAGAGGCCGGAGAAGAACCCGCCCGTCAGGAACGCCACCGGCACAAACGGATTCTGAACCCCCAGAAAGGCCAAAACGGCAAAAATCACAAAAAGAATCACAAACACCAGACCCACTTTCGAGTACTGCTGTTTCAGATAAGCCATTGCACCGTCACGCACATATCCGGCAATTTCCTCCATGCGCGCATTTCCTTTCGGCGCCGCTATCATGAGCCGATAGCATACACCCGCCGTGATCAGCGCAATCACTGCGCAGATCGGCGCAATCCACCATGCGGGAGTAATCCCGCTCACACTGGCTCCGGTCACGGTGTTCACCGTTTCCTGGATTCCGTCTCCAATCGACTTGAACGCCTCTGCGAGTCCGCCCTCTTCCGCATGTGCCGAGGGAATTAACGCCAGAGACAGCGCCCCGAGGGAGCTCCAAGTTAGAATGCCGGACATTTTCACTTTGCCACCCATCCTTTCAGATATCCTGTTTAAAACATTATGTTGATTAGAATGTAGAATAAAAATCCGGAGATATTACAATGCTTCTTTTTTGACAATTTTCAAGTCAAAATCGGAAAGTTTTTGCGATGTTTCACTCATCATTCCCGCCGGAAAAAGCTCTGCTATTTATTCATAACAATGTTTCAGGCCATGAACACAGCTTGGAAATCGCTGGAA
>CAJMAW010000225.1 GCA_905211485.1 uncultured Lentisphaeria bacterium
AAAGATACAGCGCATGAAACACCCCCGCCGAATCCTTTCCCCCCCGTTTCAGCGAATTCACCATGAAAATGCCGTAATCCACCGCCAGTCCGCTCAGGATGATTCCCGCAATCAGCACAGAAAGATTGACGGCAATCCCCGCCGCCGCAAAAAACGCCGCCGTGAAACACAGTGTGAAAAAGACAACCAGCAGCGCTTTGAGCGTTTCCCCCGCATTCCGGAAGAAGATCCATGTGATGAACACAACCGACAGAACCCCCGCAAGCGCCGGAAAGAACACCTCCTGCGAAACATCCCTTGAAAGAATTTCCAGGAAATGCTGTTTCGACATCACCAGTTCTGCCCCAAGCTGTTTCTTCGCAGGAAGAGCTTCTTTTTCATCCAGGAGTATTGCCGCCGTCCAGAGTCCGTCCGTTCCTTTCACGACCATGCGTTCGAGCAGCGGCTGAAAGAGTTCCGGCGGCTCCTGGGGAGGATGCAGGATTCCTTCTCTGAGAGAATCGAAAAAAGGATCGAGGAATCCGGGATGGAATCCGGCTTCCTCTGCCAGTTTTTCCGTCTGCCCGCGCCAGCGGTCAAACGCGCCGGAATTGTAAACGTTCTTCCAGCTGAGAAGGTTTTTCTCCCGGATGGATTCCGGGGGATAAAGTTCTGCCGGGGAGAAGAATTCGATGAAGCTGTTTTCGGACGGTGCTGAGGAAGGGGAATCTTCATCCGCATTCTGAAGCGTATCCTGAGCCGGAACGGCCGGCAGTTTTTCCAGAACTTCACGCTTGCTCTTTCCGCGGAACAGCCCGAATGCGGGGCGGATATCTTCCTTCTGGAAAAGGGTCTGATACTGTTTTTCCAGCTTCAGCAGTTCAGGAGAGGCCACGTCAAACTGGCTCACATCCGTATTGAAGCGCAGTTCCGGGAGCAGTGCCGCCGCCGGAATCAGAAGCGCTCCCCAGATGCACAGAACCGTCTTCGGATGGCGGAATGGAAAACCCGGCGGAGAAATTCTCCTCAGACCGTGGTATTGCAGGTGCTGCTTCTCTTTCCCCTTTTTTTCTGTGCCCCCCGGTCCGAGCAGCAGCGGCGGAAGAAACAGCAGCATCAGGATCATGGAGAGCAGAAGACTGCATCCCGCGAAGAATCCCAGCTGTCGCAGCCCGTCGGTCGAAGAGAAAAGGAAAACTGCGAAGACGGCAAAAGAAGTCAATGCTCCAGTAAAGAGCGGCGCGCAGATCCGGAACAGACGGCGCAGCGGATGCGTCTCCGTCATCGCAGAGTAGATATGAATGCCGTAGTCCACCGCCAGCCCCACCACGACTCCTCCCATGCCCGCGACAAAGAAAAGACAGTCCCGGAACAGAAGCGGCATTGCTCCCAGCACAAGAAACGAAGCCGTCAGGGGAATGAGCGGAATCAGCAGACTTCTCAGGTCGCAGCGGTAGCACAGCACCGTCAGAAGCGTGAAAATCACAAGAGAGGCAATCCCGACTGTGCGGACATCTCTTTTCAGTACCTCTTCGTTTTCCATTGCTCTCCGCTGTCCGGCAATGACCCCCCATTCCAGCTCTTCAGGACAATCCGCAAGTTCCTTTTCAAGCTCGTTCATCCATTTGCGGCTCCCGGCGGAATCCGTGGCGGAAACTCCTGTTTCCAGGAACAGCATCTGGTGTCTGCCGTCTTCCGAAACCAGCCCCGTGCTCCCGGGACGCAGCTTGATTCCCGAAAGTTTCCGGAATTTTTCCAGCAGGCGCAGCTTTTCCTGAATATCCCTGATTTTCCGGTGTGCCAGCATGGTGCCGTGGGAGAAAAGTTTCTTATAATGGATCCTTCGCTGGTCCCTGGTCAGGAAGCCGATAAATTCCTTCAGGGGAATATCCAGGAAAATGCAGGCGCGGATGGCATCCACCACGGGAATCTGGGAAAGAGTGTAGTAACGGTAGCCGGTGTCCGGGTCCGTATAGGCCGGGAGCAAAATGCCCAGTTGTTCATAATACCGGAGGGATTTGACATGTACGCCGGTCTGTTTGGACAGATTGCCGATGGTTAGTAAATTCTGTTTGTCCATCCTGTATTGCGGTTGGTGGGAGGGAATTGATTGTTTCCGCCGGAAGAGACCGGCGGAAACGGGAGCTGCGCGCAGAAGAAACCTTTCTGAAGACGAAGTTATTTCCGCCATTCATTGGATTTTTATTGTCAACAATTTACAATAAATGACAAAGACCTTCCCCACTTAATTTTTCCATTGCCTCTTGACTCTCCCATTATGGGATACTTTACATCATATGGCAATTGAAAAATCCCCGGTCTTGTCGGAAGTGCGGTTCCGGGGTTTCTTGAGGTTCCAAACAGCATGATTCCTGATGAAAATAATTAATCTTTTATTCTGCATGCCCCTGCTGGTGGTTTGCTTCTCCTGCCAGCGGGAGGGTGAAAGCCAGGCAGCCGGATTGCCCGGCGAAACCGTGCCGGAAGTGTCTGTCATGACGGTACGCAGTACTCAGGTTCCCGTAACCGCCAATCTTCCCGGCCGTATGGAAGCGTATCTCCAGGCGGAAGTGTGCGCCCGCGTGACGGGAATTATTCAGGAACGCTGCTATCAGGAAGGGCAGACGGTCCGGCCGGGCGATCTTCTTTTTAAAATAGACCCGGCTCCGCTTCAGGCTGTCCTGGATGAATGCAAGGCTGCAGTGGCTCGTGCCAGGGCCGTTCTGTCGGATGCGGAGGACAAGGCCGCCCGGTATTCCTCCCTGGTCGCCAAGGGCGCCGTCAGCATACGTGAGCATAAGCAGGCCAGGGCGGAGGAAGAGCGGGCCAGGGCGGAATATGCCGCC
>CAJMAW010000226.1 GCA_905211485.1 uncultured Lentisphaeria bacterium
GAAAAACTGCATCCCGACTGGCCGACAAGTCCGATTCATCAGGCGGCCATCGTAACGGAAGAAGCGGGAGAGCTTTTGCAGGCGAGCCTGAATCACAATGAACACAAGGGATCGAAAAAGGCGATGATCACGGAAGCCATCCACACGGCGGCAAGTGTGATCCGGTTTTTGAAAAACATCAATGAGGAGTCCGATGAATCCTTTCACAACGTATCAGTTCCGTAAAATGCCAGTCCGGATTGTGCGGAAGAGCGATAAAAATTACTTCGTGATCCGCGACATCTGCAACATTCTCGGCTGGAGCAATCCCAACCGGGAACTGGCAAAACACACCGAAAACGTTCCGCTTTATGAACGGATCAGGACACCCGGCGGACTGCAGGTCGTCCGGCTTGTTCCGCGCGCGGACGTCGAGAAGCTGCTTGCCGCAAACTCGGGACACAAGGCTCTGCTTCTGGAACGCTATCTGAGGAACGAAGTATTTCCCAGGCTGGACGCGGAGGAAAAGGCGACGGCGCAGGTCAGAGCTCTGATCGTGGGATTCATTTCCACGATGCACACACTCATGACGGAACAGTATTTCGCCGACAAATATCATGGAGAACGCAATGACCGACGCAAATGAAATCATCCATGCTCTGCGCCTCTGGTTTCAGGCCGGGGACGTGTTCGAGGTGCGTGTACTGGACGCGGTCAGCGCCGATTACCGGCGGGAGCATATCGAGTCCGGTTATTTCGATTACGAGCACATCTCCGCCGTCCCGGAGGCGCTGAAACGCCTGCTCTCCTTTCGCGGAGTTTACGTCACGGTCAATCCGGTCAATCCCGATCTGCTTGCCCGCGCGGTGAACCGTCTGCGTCCGGCGGGGCGGAATCCGACGACCGCCGACACGGATATTGTCCGGCGGCGCTGGCTTCTGATCGACTGCGATCCCAAACGCTCCTCCGGTGTTTCCAGTACCAAGGCCGAACATGAATCCGCACTGACCAAGGCACGCGAGATCCGCGACGGGCTTTCCTCCCTTGGCTGGCCCGATCCCATCATGACGGATTCCGGCAACGGGGCGCAGTTGATGTACCGGATCGAGCTCCCGGCGGACGACGGCGAGCTGGTGCGCCGGGTGATCGGCGAAATCGCAAAGGCCTCGTCCGAACAGGTTGCAATCGACACATCGGTTCACAATCCGGCGCGGATCTGGCGGCTTCCCGGGACGATGAACTGCAAAGGCGACTCCATCCCGGAACGTCCGCACCGCATGGCAAAGCTCCTGGAAGCTCCCGACAATCTTCAGGCGGTTTCAGAGACGCAGCTGCTGGATGTCGCCGTATGGGATGATACGGATTCCGGATATTTGGGAAACTCCACCACATCATCAGATTTCAACTTGGATTCCTGGATCGCGCAGTACTGCCCCGAGCTTGGCTCACCGCAGCCGTGGAAGGGGGGACGCAAGTGGATTTTTCCCGTCTGTCCGTTCAATGAGGCGCACACCAACAAGTCCGCTGTGCTGATTCAGGAACCGTCCGGTGCGGTGGCCTTCAAATGCCATCACAACGGCTGTTCGGGCAACGACTGGCGCGCCTTGCGTGAACTTCGCGAACCCGGATGCTGCGAACGCCGGGAGGAGGCGAACTCCGATGTGGATCTGAGCGGAATCTTGAAGCCGAACAGAATCGAAAAGCAGGAAAAGGAGGCTCCTCTCTTTCCCAATCCCGGCCCCGTTCCGGACAAGCTGTTGTCGATTCCCGGATTCATTGATGATGTCGTCAAGCTCTCGATGCAGTCGGCTCCGTATCCGAACCGTGTCCTTTCGTTCACCGGCGCACTGGCGCTCCTGGCGTTCCTCGTCGGGCGAAAGGTGCAGGACAAGCGCGACAATCGGAGCAACATCTATCTCATCGCGCTGGCAGACAGCGGAACCGGCAAAGATCATCCGCGCAAGGTGAATTTCAATATCGCCTTCCGCGCGGGAGTCGCCGGGGCGATCGGCGATGCCTTCGCTTCCGGAGAAGGACTCGAAGATGCCCTGTTCATGCACCCGTCCATGTTGTTTCAGGCGGATGAGTTCGACTGTATTTTCAATACTTTGAAATACAGTAAAGACAACCGGGCGGAATCCATCAACGAAAAGCTGTTGAAGTTCTATGGCGCGTCCAACACCATCTATCCGCTGCGCAAAAAAGCCTCAGCGAAGAAGAAAGACGGCACAGTTCATGAGATCGCGCATATTGTGAATCCGAATCTGGTTCTGCTGGGAACCGCGATTCCGCAGTATTTCTATGAATCGCTTTCCCGACGTGTGCTTGAAAACGGGCTGGTCGCCCGGTGCATCATCGTGGAAGCGGGCAAACGTGGCGAAGCCGGGAATCCCCAGCCGATCACGCCTTCGGACTCGCTGATCCGCGCGGCAACCTACCTCGCGAATCTCGATGTGAACGGCAATCTGACAAACGAGTATCCAAAGCCCCTGATCATCACGGAAACGCCCGAGGCAACTGCCGCGCTCCGGGAAGTTCAGCAGGAATGCGACCGGCGTTACAACTTCTATGAAGCACAGAACGAAGGAGCCGCCAAGGCATTGTGGGCGCGCGCTCATGAAAAGGTGTGCAAGCTCGCCATGCTGCACGGCATCAGCGGCAATGTCTACAATCCGCTGATCACGGAGAAATCCGTGCGATGGGCGTGGAAGTTCATTGATCAT
>CAJMAW010000227.1 GCA_905211485.1 uncultured Lentisphaeria bacterium
CCGTGGACTTGGTGACGAAATAGCGGACCTCGCTGATGATGGAGGCCGCGATGGCGTTCATCTCCATGCCGGTGCCTGCGCTGACCAAACCGGCGCCGTTCATGGACGCCGTGATCAGACCGCCCAGCGCCGCCAGAACCGAAAGAGGACCTTCCTCCAGAGCAGCGGAATTCACTTCCAGCGCCCGGCGAACAACGCCTATTTTATGCTGAAGCGTTCCCGCGGAAATTCCCGTCCCGCAGCCGCAGGTCTGTTCCGGCGGAAGATGCAGAAAGGCTGAATACAACGCGGCGGAAGGTGTCGTGTTCGCAATTCCCATTTCACCTGTCCCGAGCAGAGTGGAACCGCTGTCGATGAGTTCAAAGGCCTCCGTCATTCCGACTTCCAGGGCCTGAAGGACTTCCCCGCGGGTCATCGCAGGGCCCTGCGTAAAATTGCGTGTCCCGTCTGCAACGTGTCTTTTCCTGACATTCGGAAATGCGCAGTCGGAAGCAATCCCGACATCCACAATCCGGTGCACGGCTCCGACATGTCTGGCAAGAACATTGACCGCCGCTCCTCCGTTCGACATATTCGCAGTCATCTGAACCGTCACCTCGGAAGGGAAGGCGCTGACCCCCTCGGCGGCCACTCCGTGATCTCCGGCGAAAGTCACGATTGCAGGATTTCTCACATCAGCGAAAAGTTCTCCGCGAGCCGCGGCATACCTTGCGGCACAGTCCTCCAGCATTCCAAGGCTGCCTTTCGGCTTGGTCAGGGAATCGAGCCGTTCCCGCGCCGCACTCAGCACGGATTCATCGGCATGGACAATTCTTCCCACACAGTCTTCATAGATCGACACTGTCGTCTTCTCCTTTGATTTTCAACGGCACTCCGCAGACCGTCAGCACCAGAGTGTCCACGGCGGAGGCAATGATTTTATTGACATTTCCCGCCAGATCCCGGTACCTCCGGGAGAGAGCCTCTCCGGGAACAATTCCAGAACCGACTTCATTCGTCACCAGAACCATAGGGATTTCCGTTCTCCGTATCAGAGCGGCCAGTTCTTCCGCCGCAGAGAGAACCCGGTCCTCTACTGAAACGCTTTCCGGATCCTCCCGGGAATCAAGATCCTCCGGAAGCCCAGGCTGCACGGACAACGTGGAGCCTTCCTCCGGAAAAAAGAAATTCGACACCCAGAGCGTCAGACAGTCTATCAAAATGAAATCGGCCTTCTTCTCCGCAAGCGCTTCACGCACCGCTCCGCTCAAATCCGTTCTGGTTTCGATCAGGGACCATCGTCCGGAGCGTTCCGCCTGATGACGGCGGATTCTCCGGGCCATTTCCTCATCACCCGCCCATCCCGTCGCAATAAAGCAGGGCCGTTCGGCATTTTTCCCGAGAGAAAGGGCGTAGGCGCTCTTCCCGCTGCGGCCGCCCCCGGTCACAAGACAAGTCTTTTTCATGATTCTTCCCCGCAAACAAATTCCCCGGAGCTTGACACAAAACCGCGGCGGATGTACATTCCCCGGACAAAACCGCAGCGGAAGGCAGGAATCATATTATGACACAGAGTCCCGAAAAAATCAAGGAAATCTCTTCCCTTTCCTTTGAAGATGCCATGGAGCGGCTGGAAAATACCGTCAGAAGCATGGAAAACGGCAGTGTCCGGCTGGAGGAAATGATTGAGAAGTTTGAAGAGGGGCGCCTGCTCGCCTCCCACTGCCAGAAGAAGCTGGACAGTTTGAAGCAGAAAGTCCTCCTCCTCACCAGGGACGGGGATTCCCCGGAATGGCAGGAAATCAATACGCAAGGCATCGTCGAATCCAGAAACGATTTCCTCCCGGCCGAAGAGGAAGAAGAGGAAAATCCTTCCTCCGCTTACGCCGGAGCCCGCGGCCAGTCTGTTCCCGCATCCGGAGACGATCTGCCCTTCTGAAGTCTTCTTCCTCCCCCCGCACATTCATTCTGCATTCGCATTTCCTGCCCCCGTGTTCGTTTTTGCCAACACACACAGAAAGAAGCGGGAAAGATCCCTCCCCCCGCCTCCGCGCTCTCTTCTGCATTCCATTTTCCGCATGTTACACGACGATAAGTCAAGCGCCGGGAAAAAAGGGAAAAGCGGGAGGGAAGCGTTCCTCCGGACGGAGAAAAAAAATTTTTTTTTACCGGCCGGCAGATTGATCCTGTACAAAATTTGCATGGGATTTTATCTCTCTTATTTTCAGAAAGACAAAAACAAGGGGATGACGCATTTTTACATTTTTGTCAAAAAACCACGCTTCTGATTTTTATTCATTTTCCGTATAACTCTCTTGAAATCATGACACATTAGTGTAAATTAAAGGCCGCTTGCGAAAAGCGGCACAAACACAACTATCCAAGAAGGAGATTCTGAAGCAACATGATGAACGCGTATGCACAGAGAGTCCTGCAGGAAAGAATCATCGACAACTTTCCCTGGGAAAAAGAATTCATTCAGAGCGTGACAGAAGTATTCGAATCGCTCGGGCCGCTCCTTGAAAGAGAACCGAAATATCAGAAATACAAGATTCTGGAAAGGATCGTCATTCCGGAACGCACGATCACCTTCCAGGTTCCGTGGGTGGACGACAAGGGGGAAATCCAGGTCAACTACGGATACCGCGTTCAGTTCAACAGCGCCATCGGGCCGTACAAGGGCGGACTCCGTTTCCCTCCCTCTGTCAAGCTCGGGATTCT
>CAJMAW010000228.1 GCA_905211485.1 uncultured Lentisphaeria bacterium
GTCTCGCCGCTGGACCGCGACAAGGTCACAGACCTTGACCTCGAGAAAAATGCTCCGCATTTTTCCGTATCTTTTTGCTTCGCAAATTCTTATTTTGTTGCTTCGCAATATCATTATTTCAATTCGTCAGGAAGCGCTGCAAGCTCGTTCAATATGTTCCAGAATCCGTTTTTCCGCATACGCATAATCAACAATCCGCCCGAAATCCAGATTCAAAAGACGCACCCAGTCTCTTTCCCGTGAAATCGTCACTGCACGGGAACGCCGGATCAATTCATAAAAAACTGTACTCTTTTCCGGCTCAAGCGATTCCGGAGTCTTGAAATAATCCAGATCCACATCCAGCAGAAAACCCGCCTCCGGAATATCTGCCATCCCCGCATGATGAAACAGCGAAAGAAAAAAATCATCCTCCAACGCCTTGGCATAATAGGCGGAAAGAACAGAAAGTGACGGCCGGCAACACTCCCCAGGAAAAACTGAATCAAACGAGCTCCGGGAAAAATCAGACAAAACCCCTCCCCCGGGGAAAGGCGGCTCATGAAGAATCCGAATCCGCGGATTGACGGATACGGAAAAATTCTCATGAGTCACCAGCAGCGCGGAGTCAACGATCCCGGAACGAATCGCAAAGTCAATCTGTTCGTCATGACGCATTTTCCCCAAAACACCGCGGATTTCCTTCTCCGAACGGAACTCCGCAGGAAAGAAAATACTCTCCAGCCCATGTGACTGCGCATAATGTGTAAAGGCCGGAAGCGTGTCCGTATGATGATCCAGCGTCAACAGGCGGAGTGCTCTCCCCGCATCATTGCGTTCCCAGGCCCAGGGAAGAAGGGCATGATGATGATCTTCCACTATCCGTACACGCTTCTTCCCCGCATGCAGCTTCAGAACAGGGAATTTCACCGTGTCAAAGCCCTTCTGTCATTCAAAGTCCGAAAGATCGGAAGTCGTCTCATCTGGAACAGGCAGGGAGAAATTCTCCCGAACAGGTCAGAATACGAACTTCGCGCCGGACAGACGGCGGGAGAATTCTTCCAGAACGCGGGTTTCCTCATCCTGGCCTCCGCGGGCAACAAATGTCGCACTGAAACGGACATACGGACCGGCATCATCCCAGGGAACACTGCTGATCAGTTTCTCGCGGATCAGCCACTGGCTGAAATCCTCGCCGGATTTGAATTCGACTCCGTCGGAGGTCGCCTTGGGCGCCTTTACATAAAGATAGAATGAACCGCCAGGCACTTTTGCATTGAAGCCGAGAGACTTCAGGGTTTTCACCATGCTTGCGAGACGGCGTTCATATTTCGCACTGATCATCGGAGTGATTTCCGCCTGATTGTCCAGAGCGGCTACTGCAGCCTTCTGAATGGCAAGGAACTGACCGCTGTCCGCGTTGTCCTTGACCGTGGCAAAGGCTTTCACCGCAAGCACGTTTCCGCAGACCCAGCTCAGACGCCATCCTGTCATGTTGAATCCCTTGGACATGCTGTGAAGCTCCACAGCCACATCCCTGGCTCCGGGAATGGAAAGAATGCTCAGGGGTTTTCCCTGGAAATTCAGCGGTGCATAGGCGGCATCGCTGACGATGAGGATCCGGTTCCGTCTGGCAAAATCCACTGCGGAAGCAAAAAATTCCGCCGTCGCAGAAGCTCCCGTGGGGTTGTTCGGGTAATTCAGATAAAGAAGTTTGGCTCTTTTCTTCTGATCCTCGGTCAAAGACTCCAGATCCGGGAGAAAGCCGTTTTCCTCCAGGAGCGGCAGATTGACGACTTCGCCTCCCAGATACGTCGTCCACGTTCCCATGACAGGATAGCCGGGCACCGTCATCACCGTAATGTCCCCGGGATTGATGAAACAGGCCGGAAGCAGGGACAATGCGGACTTGCTTCCAATCGCATGAACGATTTCCGCCGCCGGATCAAGGTCCACTCCGTACAGGGATTTCATGTACCGGGCGGCGGCTTCCTTGAATTCGGCACAGCCGTTGTCGGCATAAATGCGGTTTTCCCAGTTCGCGGCTTCGCGGCAGAGGGTGGAGACAACGCAGTCAAAGGCCATGTCGTCCGGCTCCCCGACTCCCATGTCGATCAATTCCACTCCGGGATGCTGCGCCGCAGCTTCGCGTTTCGCGCGTTTGTTCTTTTCAATTTTATAAATCCTGGTGTCTTTCCCGAACTGGTTCCCCCCGATGCGGGACGCAAAATTATTCTGCAGAAAACTTTCTTCCATGGTGTTCTTGTCTCCTCGCGCGCCGGGATGCTTTCTCCTGCGCGTCCAGGGCGCGGCGTTGTTTTGCTGTAAAAAAACAGAGTATTACTATACCCGCGTTTCCGGAAAATTCAATGAGGCATGCTGATTTTCAAGGGACTCCGCTTTATGCAACACTCCGGGAACTGCGGAGAAATCAAATCCGTTTTCAAATTCGTTTCATGCAGAAACGCCGGAAGGGGGGGGGACAGTCAGGGCAATTCTTTCCCTTTAAAGGAGAAATGGGGAAAAATAGAAGAGGAACGCCCCCGCCAGGGAAAGCAGAATCAGGATCAGCGCCGGGATGCAGTTCAGCAGAATCAGTCTGCCTTCCTTGCCCGACGCATTCACGG
>CAJMAW010000229.1 GCA_905211485.1 uncultured Lentisphaeria bacterium
CAGCGCATGCTTCAGCAACAGCAGCAACAGCAGCAACAGAATGGAGCAACACCTTACAACGGTTCATCTGCTTATCAGGATGATTCCTCCGGAGGAGGAGGCTTCAGACATTCCGGGAACGGCGGCAATTCCGGGAACGGCAATAACAATTCTCAATCTCAGGGGCAGCAGTCCGCTTCTTCTTCCGCTCCGGGACAGATTCAGACGGTGTCATCGGCCGAATCCCAGAAAAACCACCCGAGCATCAATATCTCGGCGCTTCAGGAGATGTCGATGCAGGATCTCAGCACGATGGCCCGGGAGATGGGGATCGAGGGCGTCGGAGCGCTGGAAAAATCGAAGCTGATTTTTGAGATTCTGCGAGTGAACGCGGAAAAGACGGGCAGCATGTACGGAAGCGGATTTCTGGAAGTGTTGCCGGACGGATTCGGATTTCTGCGTTCACCGGCCTACAGTTATCTGCCGTCTTCGGAAGACATTTATCTGAGTCCCTCCCAGATCCGCCGCTTTTCCGTGAAGACGGGAGATTTCCTTGCCGGGCAGATTCGTCCTCCGCGGGAAAAGGAACGCTTCTTCGCCATGCTGAAAGTGGATTCCATCAATCACGAACCTCCGGAGAGGAAACGGGACATCATTCCCTTCGGCAACCTGACTCCTTATTTCCCGACCCGGCGTCTGATCCTTGAAACCACTCCGGATGAAGTTTCCACCCGGGTGGTCGATCTAGTGTCTCCGATCGGTCTCGGACAGCGCGGTCTGATTGTGGCTCCGCCCAGGACCGGGAAAACGGTCCTGATGCAGAAAATCGCGAACTCCATTATCAAGAACAATCCGGATGTCTGTCTGATCATTCTTCTTATTGACGAGCGTCCGGAGGAAGTCACCGACATGAAAATGTGCGTGAGCGCCAATGCCGAAGTGGTCAGTTCCACATTCGACGAACCACCGGAACGTCATGTCCAGGTGGCGGAAATGGTCATAGAAAAGGCAAAGCGTCTGGTGGAGTACAAAAAGGATGTGGTGATCCTTCTGGATTCGATCACCCGTCTTGCCCGCGCCTACAACACGCTTCAGCCGCACAGCGGGAAAATCCTTTCCGGCGGCGTCGACGCCAACGCCCTCCACAAGCCGAAACGCTTCTTCGGCGCCGCACGGAACATCAGCGGACACGGAAGCCTCACCATCATCGCCACCGCCCTCGTCGATACCGGAAGCAGAATGGATGAGGTCATCTTCGAGGAATTCAAGGGAACGGGCAACATGGAACTTCATCTGGACCGCCGTCTCGTCGACAAACGCGTCTATCCCGCGATCAACATCGAAGCCAGCGGCACACGGAAAGAGGAGCTTCTGCTGCATCCGGATGAACTCCAGAGAGTCTGGACCCTCCGCAAAGCCATGAACGGAGTGCCCCCCGTTGAAGCCATGGAGCTGATTATCGCCAAACTCAAGAAAATGAAAACCAATGCGGAGTTCCTCATGACTCTGCAGGTATGACCGTTCCCGGCTTCTCTTTTCCCTCTTTCTTTTCTCCGGCGGGGTTCATCCTTCCCTCCATCGGCGTCATGCCCGGAAGAAGGCGGATTTGCACCCGGGAACATGGAATGCTATATTATTGTCTGGAGCAAGTTCATCCGTGTTCACCCGCTTCTCAGAAATCCGTGCGGGGAAAGGGACGGGGCCCACATTGGCCCGCCTGCATGAAGGAATGACGTCCGGAAAACAGGGGAAACGCGCCTGGGCGAAGCGGTTCCCCGCAAAAAATCTCCCGGAGTCAATGCGGAGGAAGAGCAGAGGGGAGGGGGAGAAAAACGGCATCCGTTTTTCTCAGACTCCACCCGGAAAAATACGCCTGCAGGAACGGTGAGAAAAAGGAGAAAAATGGACATTAAATTTGAAAAAGTTTTGTCGGTATTTCTTTATATCCTGCTTGCGGTCATTTTCGCCTTTTCCGCAGCACTGGTCATGCCGGTGTACAGAAAGTATGTCACCGAACGGGACAATGTCGCTGAACTTCGGGAACAGCTGGAACGGAGCCGCGCGGAGTGCATCGCGCTCAATCAGGAAGTGCATGATCTGGAACATTATCCCTCCGCCGCGGAAAAAGTCGCCCGTGAAAAATTCAAGCTCTGCCGCGAAGGCGAGGAAATTTTCATTTACAGCCGCTGAAAAATTTTTTCCCCCCTTCTCAATCTCCGGACCGCCTGTATCGCGGCTGCATTTCATGAGTGTTTCCTGTTTGCGGACTGAGAAAAATGCACTCCTTCTGCTGTACAAGTGTACAAGTGATCTCTGCATTTTCTTTTCATCTTGTGCGGATGAAGAACTCCTCTCCCCTCCGTCGCCCGCCCCCCGTTCTTCCCAGCCTTTTTCATTGCGAATCAAGAGAATCCGGAAACGAGAGAAGGGCGTCTGAACGGTTTCCCGCCTGCAGAACGGGGCAATCTTGATGAGGAGCAGGGGGTCATGGCGGCTTCTTTTTCTCCTCCTCCTTTCTCATCCAACTCCTCCAGCGGCTTTCCTCCCGTTCGGGAGGGGCGGAAAACGGGAGGGCGCCTCTATTTATTTGAGGGGGAATTGAGTTTGTAACAGGAAAAAGAATGC
>CAJMAW010000230.1 GCA_905211485.1 uncultured Lentisphaeria bacterium
CCCGCCCTTGCGGCTCAGCGACGGGGCCTGACGGTACCCCGGGTCAGAGTCGAGGTCTGATTATAGGACCATAGAAGCGGTCCGTTCTTGCGGGCATTGTTTTCCATGGAATAGAAATCCCATGCGAAATCAAAAGAACTCACCGATGCGACATGCATATCGGAAAACATGACGACACATTCCAAATTGTGGCGTCCTTTCATGAAGTCCTGAATATAAATTTTATTGGCTTCGTTTTCAAAAATGTTGGATCCGTTCAGCAGTGCCGCCTGACCGGAAGGCGTGGCCCCCGCCCCCGGCACGAAATAACCGACATTGACAGCCCATCCGGAATACACGCCCGCATCCCATCTGCCCCGATCCGTGCCATTCGTGGAAAAATCAGCCACCATACACTTGACTGAAGGAACAAGAATGTCTGAATAGCGCATGTGTCTCACATAATCGGATCTTTGCGCGACAAAGGAGGCGTTGAAGCCATATCCGGACGAATATCTTACATCAGTAGACGGATAAGTTGCCCGGACAGGAGTGCTCGGACAGCGGAACACCTTGTACTGCCCCCTCCCGTAGGTCGTCGCCAGCAGCTGGGTCCAGAAGGGATGACTGCAATAAGGTGTACAATGAGGATTGTTTGCCGAAATGGGAACGACAAAACCATCAAAATCAGAAGCATACAACTGAAAGAACACAGAAATCTGCTTGACATTCGACATGCATGACGTCCTGCTCGCCATCGCCTTTGCCAGACTGAGAGAGGGAAACAGCAGCGCGGCAAGCAGCGCAATGATCGCAATCACCACCAGAAGTTCTATCAGCGTAAAACGGGATTTTCCATTCCTTCCTCTTGCGGCGGAGGAAAACAAACCTTTCCCTTTTCCTTTTTCTTCTTTCATCGCCTTCCCTCTGTCAGCGCATGGGACGAATTTTCTTTCTTTCATCCGCATCCCATGCCCGGGCTGTTCATGCCCCGGCCTGTTTTTCCCTGCTCTGCGGCTCGGCAGAGCCGCGCGGAATTCCTTCCTTCTCCTCCCCTGTGCCAGAACCGGGTAAAGCATCTTGCAAATCAAGAGAGGAGAATCCGGAAACAGGCTCAGACGGCCCGATGCCGCGCTGCGCTGGTTCCGGAGCAAATGCGAAAAAGTCTCTTAGTCTCTCGTTATTATATTTGTTTTAATATTATAAAATATAATAAAACTTCTGTTTCTGTCAAGACCTCTTCCGGGGAAAGAGTTCGGGAAAAGCCTGCCTTCTTCTGTTTTTCCGCAAAGGGAAGAGGAGGGAAGACTCGTTTTCATAAGCCTCCCGAAAAGACTTCTCTCTCAAAAAAAGGGAAGGGAAAGGGGGAAGAAGAAAAAAAAGAATGTCTTCATCTCATCCGGCGGCGGAACATCAATGGAGGGAAGGAAAAGTCCGTCAGCCGCTGATGACCCGGTCGAACTGATCCACGGATCCGAAACGGAAGAGCCCCGCCCTCTTGAACTTGCTTGCATCGGCGAGAAGACAGTTGGAACGGGAAATCTCCAGAAGTTTCATGAGCAGAGAGGCATGCATTTCATGATTGGTCGTCACAACGCCGCCATCCACGCCGAATGCCGAGACGAAAGCCCGGGTAACGGTCAGGCGTTCCAGTTCCCGGAGAGTGGTCTGGCCCAGGAAGGAATTCATTCTTGCGTCGTACGTCCCCCCCAGTGCGATCAGGACGTAATGAGAGGGGAACTTGTGAAAATTCTGTACGATCATGACCGAATTGGTGATGATGGTCAGATTGGAATAGCGCGATTCCAGCAGACGTTCGGCCAGGAAGAAAACGGTGGTGGAGGAATCGAGGAAAACAATGTCTCCATCGGAGATTTCCTCTTCCGCCATCTGGGAGATTTTCTGTTTCTGTTTCCGGTTGCGGTCGATGCGGTCCTGGAAGGTGGAGGAAAGGACCGTCATTCTGTCTCCCGGATCGCATTCCTCGGAATACGCCACTCCGCCATGGAGATGACGGATCCGGTTCCGGGCGGCGAGCCAGGCAATGTCCCTGTGAATGGTCGCCTGGGAAACGCCGAAATGCTCCATGAGTTCGGAAACGCGGCAGTATTTTTTCTCTTTCAGATAGTCCAGGATGGCAAAAGTGCGCAGATTTTTCAAGATCTTGTCTCCCTCCGCTCCGGCAGGATTGGATTCGTTCGAGTTTCAGAAACCTGGCGGCAGACGGCAGGAAGCTCGTCCGGGCCTTCCGTTCACCGGAGCATACTTTAACGGAGAAAAGGAAAGACGTCAAGAAAAAAAGATGATAAATTATGCGAAATTCTCATTTTTTCTCATAAAGTTATCATAAAATACCAGAACCGGAATCTTGACAATTCTCCGCGGAAGGACTAGAGTCTTATCCGGAAACAACAAAAGAGGACCACGCAGGTGAAAGAATCCAAAGACATTGAATATGTTGCTCTCGGCTTCTGCAGCAACGATTATCTGAGCATTCTTCCGGAAATCCCGCTGGACGGAAAAGTGCAAATTCTCCAGCATCTTGTTCAGGGCGGCGGGCCGGCGGCGA
>CAJMAW010000231.1 GCA_905211485.1 uncultured Lentisphaeria bacterium
CCAGCCGCTGACGGGCGCGACGGCGGAAAAACACGACTCGTTCTTTGAAATCAACGGAGACTGTGAACTCATTATGAAATTTTCCGGCAAGAATCTCATTGTCGGAGAACCGGATGCATCGAGTTTCCCCTCCGGGGGTCTCCGATCGACCTTTGAAGCGCGCGGTTATACGGCGTGGGATCCGACGAGTCCCGCCTTCATCCGCCGCGGCCTGAACGGCGCGACGCTCTGCATTCCCACGGCCTTCTGCAGTTACACCGGCGAAGCCCTGGACAAGAAGACACCGCTTCTGCGTTCGATTCAGGCGGTCGGGAAGTCTGTGCAGCGCATGATGAAAGCATTTCATGCGGAGGAACCGAATGCACACGTCAGCATCAGTCTGGGGCCGGAGCAGGAGTATTTCCTGATAGACCGCCATTTTTACTATTCGCGTCCGGACCTGATTCAGACGGGGCGGACGCTTTTCGGAGCGCCGCCGCCGAAACATCAGCAGCTGGAAGATCATTATTTCGGAGTAATCCGCCCGCGGATTCTGGCGTTCATGACGGAAGTGGACCAGCAGCTCTGGCGGCTCGGGATCCCTGCGAAGACACGTCACAATGAGGTTGCGCCGGCACAGTTTGAACTTGCCCCGCTTTTCGAGGAACTCAACCTTGCCGTGGACCACAACATGCTGATCATGGAAGTGCTCAAGCAGACTGCGGAGCGTCATGGTCTGGTCTGTCTTCTTCACGAGAAACCGTTTGCGGGAGTCAACGGCTCTGGGAAACACAACAACTGGTCCATGTCCTACGGGAAGATCAACCTCCTGAATCCCGGGAATGATCCTCACCAGAACGCGATTTTCCTGACGACGCTTTGTGCAATCATCCGCGCCGTGGATCTTCACAGCGATCTGCTCCGGGTGGGGACGGCAAGTGCGGGGAATGACCATCGTCTGGGAGCGAATGAAGCGCCGCCTGCGATCATTTCCATCTTTCTCGGGGAACAGCTCACGGATATTATTGAACAGATCGAATCCGGCGAAGTCAAGTCTGCGCGGAAGGGGGAACTCCTCAAGGTGGGAGTGGAAACTCTTCCTGCGCTTCCGAAAGACGCGACGGACCGGAACCGGACCAGTCCCTTTGCCTTCACTGGCAACAAATTTGAATTCCGAGCTCCTGGATCCGGCCAGTCCTGCGCCGGGGTCAATGTGGTGCTCAACACGATTGTTGCGGAATCCATCGACTACATTGCCAGCGAGCTGGAGAAATTCAAGGAAAAGGACTTCAACAGCTCTCTCCAGAAACTTCTGCAGAAGATCATCAAGGAGCACAAACGCATTATCTTCAACGGGAACGGATATGACGACGCCTGGGTGAAAGAAGCACATCGCCGTGGACTGCCTGATCTGCGGAACACTCCGGAAGCGCTTGCACAGTTCAAGAAGCCAGAAAACATCCGTCTGTTTGAGAAGACAGGGGTCTTTTCCAAGGCAGAAGTGCTTTCCCGCTATGAAATCTTCATGGAGGAATACAACCGGAAGGTGAAAATTGAAGGGGAACTCTCGTTGCTGATGGCGCGGACGGTGATCATGCCGCCGGTGATGAAACAGCTCATGGAACTTCAGTCCGGAATCGTGACTCAGGGCAGAAAACTGCCGGGGATGTCTACATTCCTGAACACATCCACTGAAATCGGTCGACTCCTTGACGAGCTTGAAAAAGCCTGTTCTTCTCTGGAAAGCGCACTAGCCGCCGCGGATTCGGCGGAGACGGTTGCCGCAATGGGCGAAGTCCGCAAGACGGCGGATGCGCTGGAAAAGATAGTTGCGGATGAATACTGGCCGCTCCCGAAATACCGGGAAATGCTCTTCATCTATTGAAACGGCGTTCCTCGATTTTCGGGAAAAGATTCCGATGCGTTCTTTCTTTCAGTGAAGGGAAGAACGCATCGGGATTGGAAATCGGACTCAGTCCGAGAAGTGAAACCGATGAAATGGAGCGGAATCATTGGGGAGGATGAGCTGAAAAGATTTCTGATTCCAGGACTCAGCACCATGCACATAAAGGCAAAAGATGCAAAGGGCTCCCTTCCGTGATGGGAATGGAGAGGGGGGAATGATTTGGAAAAATCATTTTTTTCATTGTTGACGGCTTGACAGAGTCAGAAAGGATGCTATAGTAAAGGGTCATGAAAGAAGTGGCGGGGTAGCTCAGTAGGTAGAGCAGAGGACTGAAAATCCTTGTGTCACCAGTTCGATTCTGGTCCTTGCCACCATTTTTTGTTTCTTTGCCGGACGGACACACCGTTCGGTTTTTTCATTTTCCCTGTATTGAACGTTCATTCCCTGAGATTTGAAGAATCATCACCAATAATAAACGGAGATTCTCCGTTTGTCACCATTCCTCATGTAGATTCTCGGATTCTCCGGAAAATTCTCCGTTTGACTCACGTATGGAACATGGAGAATTCTGGTTTTGACTTCTCTAAAATAATACACTGCCGTCCCATAATTCTTTGAAATCGTCATTCTAACCACCCTATTTGA
>CAJMAW010000232.1 GCA_905211485.1 uncultured Lentisphaeria bacterium
CCTGCGATGCAGCTCCCGACTGCGGCGGGAAAAAACAAAACGCCCGAGTCGGCTTTTGCAAGCGCGTCAATGGCGAGGAACTGAAGGAAGAGAGCCAGCAGGTTGGCCAGGGACATCAGAAACGCCAGAAGCCATGAGAAGCGCGTCATGGAAAATCCGGAGTCCCGCAGCAGAATTTTTCCGAAGAGAAGCGCTGTGAAACTTCCGCCGAGAGTCAGCAGCGGGCGGAGATTTCCGGGATCCGCATAACTGAGATGCCCTGTGGAAGCAGTCATGCTCTGTGCCGCGCCGAGCAGAAAGAAAGCGGCAATGGCGAGAGGAATTCCGCTTTTCCCCTCTGTTTCCGGAGAAGCGCTCTTCTTCCCCGTTTTCCCGGATCCCCTGGTGAGCAGAAGCATTCCTGCAATGACGCAGGAGATCCCGAGGCTTTTCCAGAAGCCCGGCGTTTCCCCGAAGATCAGCGACAGACTGAGAAAGGGCACGATCAATGCCGACTGTCCCAGAGCCCAGGCCGTTCCCGATTTTCCGCATGCCATGGCGCGCTGGAGAAAAAGCGATCCGCTCATATTGAGAAATCCCGCCGCGAGGACGAAAAACACATAACCCGCTCCAGGAGGGGGAAGGAGTCCTTCGAGAAGATCTCCGGTTTTCGTCAGGAGGACGGGCGCCAGCAGAAGGGCGGAGAGATTCGTCATAATGCAGATATTGAAAATGCTCAGGCCCCGTTTCGCAACCGTGTGGAAAAAGATGCCCGTAAAGATCCAGACTGTTCCCGTGAGAAGAGAAAAAAGAAGTCCGAAGAACATGGGAGAATGACTCGCTGAGGAAGATGGATGAATGAAATGGAATGAAAAAGAATGAGCCCGGGAGGGATGCTGGAGAATGGATGATCCGGGGACGGGTGGCCGTCAGAAGTCCCCGTCTGTCTCCGCACGGGATATGGAAGAGGGGAAAAAAGTTCCCGTGCGGACAGACATGCTGCTCTCCGGGGAGGGGAGCGCATAGCGGGCCCGGAAGGGATCTCAGGGTTTCCGGCCGAAATCGAAGACCTTGACTTTTTCCCCGTCCTTCAGAGCGGACTGGTGAGCCGCCACCCCCATTGCCATGTAGAGAGCCGCATCCCATGCGCTGATTTCCGGTGTCCGGTTTTCGGAAACGGCGGAGACGAATTCATGGACGAGATAGGGATGGGATCCGCCGTGTCCGGCGGGAACGAAGTCGCTTCCGGTCTGGCCGAGAGCTTTTTTGAAAGCGTCGGCGACCTCTTTGGGGAGGGGATCGCGCATTTCGCTTTCAGTGAGTTCGGTACAGCAGTTTTCCTTCGGCTTGCCGTCGGGGACGTTTCTTCCGTTGTCGCACCATTTCTGGTATGAATAGCTGCCCCGGGTTCCGAAGATGCGGAAATCTTCTCCCATGCAGCCGACATTGGGGGAGATTTCACGCATTTCCGCGATGCGGAGGGAGGCGCCGTTGTCCATCCGGTAGAACGCCACGACGTTGGAAAAATCGAAATGCCTGAAATGTTCATCCTGATTCGCGTTTCTGTATCCGCAGGCCGTGCAGTCGAGCGGGCGGGACTTCATGACGCTGACGGGGCCCGAAACGGAATGCGTCGGATAATCCATGGGCGAATGTTTCAGTCCCCGGGAGTAATATTTCCGCATGAGCTGTTCTCTCTGAGCCCCGATGACGCCGGTGGTTCTGGATTTGAGCACTTCCCGGAGCGAACAGGTGGCACAGTCCACATCGTGGGCGTATTCGGCTTCGGCGAAGACGAAATTTCCGAATTCGCCGAGGGCCGCCTTCTTCCGGCAGAACATGGTCTGGGGGCGGTAGATGGTGGTTTCGCCCAGCATGTAATGCTG
Source organism: uncultured Lentisphaeria bacterium (assembly GCA_905211485.1). Lineage (GTDB taxonomy): Bacteria > Verrucomicrobiota > Lentisphaeria > Victivallales > UBA1829 > CAJMAW01. The sequence continues at coordinate 1,866 of CAJMAW010000232.1, forward strand.
TCCGGTGCGGAGGCTGCAGTCGATGATTTTCCCGCACCAGTCGAGGATTTCCGAGTCGTCCGGCAGACAGGTCACGGGAACGGCGGAATAAACGTGTTTGCCCGATTCCATGGCCTGAATGCACTGCGGGGCATGAAGCCAGGGCTGAGTGATGATGACAAGCGCATCAAGATCCTGCCGCGCACAGATCTCATCAAAGGAAAGACAGGCGCCGCCGGGAAGCAGTTTCTTCCGGATTCCCTCCGTCTGCGTCCATTTTTCAAGTTTGGACGCCTCCGCATCGCAGAGAACGACTCCGTCCACCAGCGGATGGGCGCTGAAAAGAGGCGCAAACGCACTCCCGAAACTCCCCAGTCCTACAAGACCCAGTCTGATACCCATGAAAGCATCTCCTTTTTCCAGTTTTTTATATTTCTGCCTTTGCAGACATCCGCAAATCCAGGATGTCTGTCTTTACTGTAGCTTGAAAAAAAGGACATTGCGCGGTAAATTCAAAAACAGCTTTTACAGATCAGGCAGAAAAATTACATATTTGCGACTTTTTTCCGTCTCATGCATCTTCCACAGGTCAAAGGTTCCGGCGTCTACCGCCGGAAGGAAAAGCATCGGCAGCTCATTCCCTGCCGATGGCTCGCATTCTACATCCGCGGCGCGCTC
>CAJMAW010000233.1 GCA_905211485.1 uncultured Lentisphaeria bacterium
CTTTATCAAGGATTGTATATTCTGCAGGTGCATCCGATTCACAGAAAATTGCAAATTGCTTGTTCCAGCCAGAGAAGAAGGAGAGAAGCGCTTATGATGGACAGGATGCCTTTGAAGATTGAATCCCTCTGCAAGGATTTCCGGCGCGGGGGCGGAGGAGAGGAAAGCGTTCGCGTACTGGATCACGTTTCACTGGAGGCCCGCGAAGGGGATTTTGTGGCGGTGATGGGGCCGAGCGGATCCGGGAAGAGCACCCTGCTCCACGTCGCGGGAGGACTGACGGATGCAACGGAAGGGAAAGTCTTTGTGGAAGGCCGGGATCTCTCCGGACTGGGCGACGGGCAGCTGAGCCTGCTTCGCCGGAGGCGGATCGGTTTTGTGTTTCAGTCCTTCAATCTGATTTCGACTCTTTCCGTGGAGGACAACATCTGCCTGCCGATTCTGGCGGACGGCGGACACCCTGACCGTGCCGCGCTGCATTCGCTTGCGGAACGTCTTGGGATCGCCGACAAACTCACGCGCTTTCCCGTAAATCTTTCCGGCGGCGAACAGCAGCGTGTGGCGATTGCGCGCGCGCTTCTTCCGAAACCCGCCATCATTCTGGCGGATGAACCGACGGGAAGCCTGGATACGATTTCAGGCCAGGAATTCTGCTCTCTCCTGGACCTTCTCTGCCGCGAGGAAAACGCCACGATCATCCTGGTGACACATGAACCGGCCGTGGCGGCCTGGGCAAAACGGACACTGGTGCTCAAAGACGGACGTCTGATCGGCACCCTGCCCCCGGAAACCGTGAAAAACGCCCATCTTCTGGCATCGGCGTATCAGGACATCCTTTCACAGGAAGGGAGCGGAGACGGGAAATGAAAGTGGTCTTGAAACTGGCATTCGAGTCGATTCTCCGGAATCCGGTCCGGAGTCTGCTTGCGGCACTGGGAATGATTGCCGCGGCCAGCGTGGTGTCCTGGCTCGTTTCGGGATATGACGCGATGTTTTCCGAACTCAACCGCGATCCTGGGAAAATCGAAAACCGCTTCGATTTCCTGCTCATGAGCACAGGTGGGGAAAGCGGGCAGGGAATCAGACGCAACCTGACGGACGCTCTTTCCGCGGATCCCCGTCTGGCGGAATGCAGCCTGTTCAGTACTCCGGTCCGGGTGAATGCGAGAAAGAAAACCGTTTCTTCGAGTTCTTCTCCGGCTTCTTCCCGCTCCCCCCGTCCTGACCGCCGCCGCGGAGAAGGCCGCCGCGGAGAAAACCTCAGAAGCGGCACAGCTGCGGAAAGAAAAGCGCCGGAAAAATCTTTCCCCTTCCCCGGCGATATCGGCACGGGATCCCCGCCAGACAGGAAAGCTGCCGGAACCGGGGGGAACATAACTGAAAACGCAGCTGAAAACGAAAACACAACTGGAAACGCGACTGGAAGAGAAGTCCGCCGGGACGGGAACGCCGATTCGGGACTTCCCGCTGTCGGACGGGAACGGGAAAATCTTCTTTCCATTGTCACGGGCGGCGGCCGTCCTCCCGCAAGCCCGGGCATGGGAAGACTTCCCGGAGGAGGTCCGCCGCGCGGAGGAAGAGGAATGCGCGGGGGCGGAGGAGAACTGGCCCCCGTCACTTACGGACTTCCGACAGGAGGAGGATTCGCACTCCAGGGCACGAGGCCCGGCAGCGCAGCCCCCTGCAAGATGAAGGAAGGCTCCTGGCTTTCTCCCGAAGCGCCGCTGTTCGGATCCAAAGCGACGGGGCCGTTCCCCGCGGTCCTGTCGGAATCCGTGGCGGAGCGCCTCGGGGGCGCAGCAGCTCGGGACGTGCTGGAAATGGCATCCAATGCCGGATTCTTCACTTTGAGAGTCGTCGGGATCATGGAAGAGGGCCCCAGCGCGCGGAAACTCGCGCAAGTTCCTCCGGGTCAAGACGGACGGGTGTCCTTCAGCTCCGGAATTTTCGTTCACTGGAGCTCCGCCGAACATCTGTCCGGGACTTCTCTTTCATCGGAGTCCGCGATTCTGCGCCTGAAGGATCCTTCAGAGCGCGCGGCCTTCTCCCAGGAATGGAAGTCTCGGACGGAAAAGGAGGCGGCGGAGGGGGAAACGGACGGAAGCGCCTTTCTTGCATCGTACCCGGAGGTTCTGGAAGCCTTGAAAAATCCGGAACCGGGCAGCGGACGGAATATGGCACAGGCCTACGGAGCCACCGGGATTTCAATGCTGGTCTCCTTCTTCATCATTTTCACAACGCTCAGCATGGGCGTTGAAGAACGGATAAGACAATTCGCTGTACTGAGAATCGTGGCCTTCCGCCGCGGACAGCTGGCATTGTTGATTTTGCTGGAAAGTCTGATCCTGGGACTGGCGGGATGGTTCGGCGGACTGGCTTCCGGATGGATTCTGCTGCGCATTCTGGAGTCGAGCGGAGAAGCGGCCGCGGCGGGAACGGAGATAAAAATCGGATTCTGGACCATCGCCCTGACAGGGATCTGCAGCATGGCGGGATCCGCGGCGGCCGCGGTGCTGCC
>CAJMAW010000234.1 GCA_905211485.1 uncultured Lentisphaeria bacterium
GCCGATCGTCGCGCTCGACGATGCGGTGGGCCGTTCCGACCTGCTGACGTGCGCAAAGGACTGCGGCTTCGATTTCGCCCCGGTTTTCCATCGCGAGAGCGGAACCGATGAGCGGTTCAATCCGAACATCACCGCATGGACGTTGGACAACTATGACCGCAAGGAACTGATTCCCGAACTCATGCCTGCGATATTGAGCGGTGAAGCCAGGACGATATCGCGCAAGGTGTCGAACGTAAACCGCACCGTCGGCACGGAGCTTTCCGGCGAAGTGGCCGGGAAGCACGGCGAGAAAGGCCTCCCGGACGAGACCCTGACGGTTAACTTTACGGGCGTAGGCGGACAGTCGTTCGGCGCGTTCCTCGCCAAGGGCATAACCTTCAACCTCAGGGGCGCGGCAAACGACTACGTGGGGAAGGGTCTTTCCGGCGGAATCATCACGATCGCGCCGGAGGCGGACTTCACGAACGCCGCGGAGGACAACGTCATTGCCGGCAACGTGATGGCGTACGGCGGAACATCCGGCAAGATATTCGTGAACGGTCTGGCCGGTGAACGGTTCGGCATCCGCAATTCCGGCGTCACGCTCGTGGCCGAAGGCATAGGCGACCATGGATGCGAGTACATGACCGGCGGCAAGGTGCTTGTCCTGGGCAAGACAGGAGTGAACTTCGCCGCCGGCATGACGGGTGGAGTGGCCTATGTGTACGACGAGGACGGCACTCTCGACCTCAACTCCAACCTTGCCTCGATAGACCTCATGCCGGTTGAGGCGAATTCGCCTGACGAAGCGGATCTGCTGTCCCTCATGGACGAGCACATAGAGCGAACCGGATCCGAAAAGGCAAAGCGCCTGCGCGCGGACTGGGTCAACGCAAGACCGAGATTCGTAATGGTGGCGCCCGTCAAGAGCTGATCCCGGCGAGACATCCGGCAAACCATAAAGACACAAAACTCTGAATTTCGCAAACAAACCATCAACGGCCAAACTAAAATGGAACGCATTCACGACATTTACCGCGACAAGGGCGAGCGGCGCAATGACTTCAACGAAGTGGAGCGCCATCTTCCAGCGGATGACATACGCAAACAGGTATCGCGGTGCATGAACTGCGGGCAGCCCTTCTGCCACGCATACGGATGCCCGCTGGGAAACGTCATCCCGGAAATGAATTCGGCGGTGGCGGAGGGAGATTTTGAAACGGCGTGGAATCTTCTCCGGAGCACGAGCAATTTCCCGGAATTCACATCCCGGATCTGCCCCGCGCTCTGCGAATACGCCTGCACGGCGGGGCATGTGCTGGATCCGGTGGCGATCCGTCATACGGAATATCTGGTGGCGGAGGAGGCGTTCCGGCGCGGATGGGTCCGTCCGCGTGCGGTGACGGACCGGAACGGACTCCGGGCGGCGGTGATAGGGTCCGGACCCGCGGGACTCGCCGCCGCAGATGAATTGAATCAGTACGGGTTCCAGGTGACCGTGTATGAACGGAATCTCCTTCCCGGCGGACTGCTCCGCTACGGGATCCCGGACTTCAAACTGGAAAAAACAGTCATTGACCGGAGAATCCGGATCCTGGAACAGGAGGGAATTCACTTTGAATGCGGGACGGAAGCGGGGAAGGATCTCTCCGGAGCGTATCTGAAGAAACGCCACGACGTGATCGTCCTTGCCATGGGGACTCCCGAGGCAAGGGATCTGAAGATCCCCGGGCGCGAACTTGCGGGAATTCACTTCGCTCTGGACTTTCTGAGCGGGGAAAACCGCTGCGTTTCCGCTGAACTGCCGGAACTGCCGATTTCAGCGAAGGGGAAAAAAGTTCTGGTGATCGGGGGAGGGGACACGGGATCGGACTGCATCGGTACCGCGCGGCGCCAGGGAGCGGAATCCATCCTCCAGATTGAACTGATGCCGGAGCCTCCGGCCGAACGGTCGCCTTCGACGCCGTGGCCGGATTTCCCGTATATGAGACGGGATTCATCCAGCCATGCCGAGGGCGTGGAGCGGCTCTGGTCTGTGAACAGCAAAGCGTTTGAGGGGCGTGACGACGGCGCCGTGACGGCGCTCAAGGCATGCCGCATCCAATGGAGTTTGAATGAAAAAGGCCGTCCCCTGACTTTCCGGGAAGTCGAAGGCGGCGCCTTCCGGATTGAAACGGATCTGGTTCTGCTGGCCATGGGCTTTACCGGAGTCCGGGCAGATGAGGGCATGGTGAAGGAATTTTCCCTGGCCGTGGAAAAAGGCCGGATCGTGACAGATCCGGACATGCGCAGTTCGGATCCCCGCGTGTTCGTCGCGGGAGACTCCGCTTCCGGAGCCTCTCTTGTGGTCCGGGCGATTGCGTCCGGAAGACGCTGCGCCGCTTCGGTGAATCGGATTTCCCGGAAGGGAGGGCTTGCTGGATAATGGCACGCGGAGAAAAAGATTCGTGCGATCCCGCTCCAGCACTCCGGA
>CAJMAW010000235.1 GCA_905211485.1 uncultured Lentisphaeria bacterium
TTGAAGAGGGCGGCCAGCTGACCGAGGCGGTCCGCCGCCGGCCCTATTCGGTGATTCTCTTCGATGAAATCGAAAAGGCTCACCCCGACGTCTTCAACATCTTCCTGCAAATCCTCGATGACGGCCAGCTGACCGACTCCCACGGGCGTACCGTGAATTTCAAGAACACGATCATCATCATGACGTCGAACATAGGCAGTGACCTGATTCTGGACGCGATCGGCTCCGGAACCGGAAAGCAGAAGCCAGATCTGGAAAAACTCCGTCCCGAAATCATGGCGCTCCTGAGGAAGCATTTCCGTCCGGAGTTCCTCAACCGCGTGGACGGAATCCTGATGTTCGAGGCCCTCTCGCTTCAGCAGATCCGCGGAATCCTCGACATCCAGCTTGCAGGAATCAATGCGAGACTGCGTGACAGAAACATCGTGCTCGATCTCACCGACGCCGCAAAAACCTATCTGGCGAAGGAGGGATACGATCCCCAGTTCGGTGCCCGCCCGCTCAAACGCGTGCTCGTAAACGAGATTGAAAACCCCGTTTCACGGAAGCTGATCGCAGGGGAGATCCCCGACAACTCCCTGCTGAAAATCGACAGGACCCGCGAAGGCTTGACTTTCAGCTGCATCGACAATTCTCCCGATTCCGCCGTCGAGTCATGATAAAAGATGACGGGCCGCGCTCCTTTCCCTCCCCTCCAGCTCCACCAGCTCCACCAGCGTGTTGTGCGTGTCACGGAAGCCGCCCGGGCAGGGACTGGAAACGGCGGAATCGTCAGAAACGGCGAAGTTCCTCCGGGGCCGGAGCTTTCTCTCACTCAGAAGAGGCGCTTTCTCCGTCCTTCCGGGGGATCTTCCCCCGGGAAGGGGGTTGAAAAGCGCTTCCCGCAGTGGTAGATTACCGCGATTGACAAAACAGAGAATGATGAAAAAAAAGGTCAGTGCCATGAAAGAAAAGGCAAAACAGGAAAAAAATACATCCAAGGCAGCGGAAACATCCCGGATGAAGGCGGAATCCTCCGCTCCCGAGACAAAAAAAACGTCTTCTCCTGCAGCCTCCGAGTCCGAAAGGAAGGGAGAGGAGACTCTGGCGGAGGAAGCCGGAAAAAAGGAAGCCGAGGAATGGAAGGCCGTTCAGGACGCCGTCTCGGAGAAATACGACAAGCTGAAGAAGGATTATGACGAGCTGGAAAAGAAACGTCTTCTCCTGCTCGCGGATATGGACAACCAGAGAAAGCGTTTCGCCAAGGACATGGAAGCGCTCCGCTATTCCGTGATGGAAGATACGCTCTTCCCGTTTCTTCAGGTGTTTGAACATTTCACGATGGCGGTTGCTGCCGCGGCGGCGTCGGATAATTATAAATCGCTCCTTCAGGGGATGGATATGATCCAGAAGGAGTTTGACAAGGCCTTTTCGGAACTGGGCGTGATTCGCATAGACGCTGTCGGGCAGGAGTTTGATCCGAAGCTGCATGAAGCCGTGGCGCAGGAAGCGTCGGAAACGGTTCCCGCGGGGAGAATCATCCGCCAGTGGTCGCACGGATACAAGAAGGGAGACCGCCTTCTGAAACCGGCGATGGTGGTGGTCAGTTCCGGTCCCGCGGGGGAAGCGGAGTAAGAAGATTCGTTGTTTTTCTTTCTGCCGCAGCCGCGGGAGAGCGTGTTTCCCGGAGGGCCTCCTTCCCAGAGAGGAAGGAGGAGAAGATGTGAAGAAGAGCGGAAGACGCGGAGAGCGGAGTTGCGCAGTCTGAAAGAGAAAGGACAGGAGGAGCCGGACGGGTCAATGGCCGCCGCGTGTTTCCGCGGCACGGCGCCGTCCGTGATTTTGTGAGATGGAGGAGCCGGAGTATGGCCAGCGATTATTATCAGACACTTGGAGTTTCCAAAACCGCGTCCGCCGATGAAATCAAGAAGGCGTACCGCAAACTTGCCGTGAAATACCATCCGGACAAGAATCCCGGCAATAAGACTGCGGAGGAAAAGTTCAAACAGGTTTCCGAAGCCTATGAAGTTCTCAGCAATCCGGAAAAACGCGCGCAGTACGATCAGTTCGGTTCGGATTATTTCCGCACCGGAGGCGGTGCCGGCGGGCAGGGCGGATTCGGCGGCGGAGCTGGAGGCGCAGGGAGTCGACGGGATCGTCGCAGCGCGCGATGTTGCGGGAACCCTCCTTGTTGCGCTCGGTCCAAAGGACAGGCGCCATGCGGCCCCAGAAGCCGGCGAATTCCCTGGCGAGAGCCTTGCCATCCACCGACTTGGCGTCGGAGACGCCTCCGAAGAAGAGCTTTTCAGGCACCGGCGTACGCTCGGCCATGTACCAGAAGTCCGGCACCCCGAATATGGCCGCTTCGTTTACGATGTTGCTGTCGCCCGAAAACCAGTCCTGGATGAACGGCAGCACGCCAAGGCGTATCGACATCTTAAGGT
>CAJMAW010000236.1 GCA_905211485.1 uncultured Lentisphaeria bacterium
GCATTCTTTTTCCTGTTACAAACTCAATTCCCCCTCAAATAAATAGAGGCGCCCTATAGTATAATATATTCCAGGATGGAAGTCAATTCGTTTTCGGCATCCTTCCTGTGATTTTTCCTGATTTCAAGATTTTCAGGAGGGGGGAGAACTTTCATTCGGCGGGGAACAGGGCCGCCAGAGACAGTGTGAGGGCGGAACTCCCCAGTAGTTTTTGAACATTTTGGAAAAGGTGAACTGATTGGGAAAACCTGTTTTTTCGGCGGCGCTTTTCACGCTGTGTTCCTCCTTCAGAACGGCGAGAGCGAATTCCATTCTCAGTTTTCTCTGATATTCTTTGAAGGAGGCATGGAATTCGGCGCGGAAACGATGCGTCAGAAAAGACTTGGAACAGCCTGCGGCGCGGGCAACTTCATCCAGGGTGACATTTTTGTCGCAGTGATTTTTCAGATAGCGGTCCGCTGCGTTTGCCCAGGGGAGTTTCCGGTAGCCGACGAGTTCGTGGGAGAGGAGATATTCGCTGAGGTTTTTCAGGAGCCTGCCGACATTCAGGAGTTGTTCGGATGTGACTTCGTCCAGTTTTTCATACAGGATTTTCTGGCTCTGCGTTTCATGTGCGAGTGCCGGCGGCGCGGCGGCGCTCCCGGAGGAGGAACTGTTTTTTTCTCCCTGCGGTCCTGCCGCGGCCGCTGCTGCGCGCTGCTGGCCGACGATGAATCCGCCGAGGAAGCGTCCGTCCGGATTGAAGATCGGCACGACACAGTCATAGAGACCCGCATGGCAGCGGTAGACGGAAATGATGCCGGTTTTTTCCGCATTCCGGATATGTTCCATATCACAGCGGATGCATGCATCCAGAAATGCGGGGTCTTTTTTTCTCCGTTCCATGCAGTATTCTCCGGAGGGGGCTGAGTCCGCCGGGGGACAGGTCAGACAATTTCCCCTGACGTCGTAAAAACAGATCGGCTTCCTGATCACGCTTGCGATCAGCAGGAGGAGTTCGCGCAGTTCCCTGTGCCGGATGATGTATTGTTCCATCGCTGTTTTTCTTTGAGATGTTTTTTCTTTTTCTTTTCTGGAGATGAGATGCTTTGAACTTTTCCTGAAAAGGATGCGGAAAGATCTTTCTATGCCTGAATATATATGTATTTGCCGGAAATTTCCATATCAGGGGGACGCTTTTGGCTGTATAATTAAGACAAGTCGGAAAGAAACAGGGTGGAAAAATCAGGAAAGGCAAGTGTCGGGAAATGAAAATCGGAATTATCGGGACAGGGAGTGTCGCATCGAACAACTATATCCCCTATCTTTCGGAGCAGGAGGATGTGGAGCTTTTCTACAGCAGCCGGACTCCGGCAAAGGCCGAAGTCTGCGCGGAACGTTACGGCGGACGCGTCTGCCCCTCCGTGGAATCCCTGATGGCGCAGAAGCCCGACACGGTCATGATCCTGACGAACGAATCGGAACATGCCTCCGTTGCGGAACGGGTTCTGAAATATCGTCCGCCGCGGATTTTTTTCGAGAAACCTCTTTTTGCCAGATACGGGCAGGCCCGTGTCTGCGAAGAGGATTTTCTGGAGGCTCGCTCCTTTCTGTGCCGCGCCCGGGAACTGGGAGTTGAGACGGCCATGAATTTCAACTACCGCTTTTTCGACCAGAGCCGCACATTCCTGAAACTCCGGGAGGAAAGGAAACTAGGAAAACTCCTTCAGTGTTCTCTTTTTGTGAATTACGCCTGCTGGAGCCACTGCATAGACCTTATGAACTTTTTCGGGCTCCATGCTCTTTGCGTGTCTGCCCAGGAGAGTGCGGACACGTTTTCCGGAGCTGCCGACATCGCCGCCGCTCTCCGTTTCTCGAACGGGGCGGCAGGGACCCTTCTGGGAACGAACGGGTCTTCCTTTTCCTATCCGCTTTACCGGAGCATGTTCGTCTTTGAAAACGGCATGATCTGCCAGAACGATCTGGATGCGGAAACGGAACTCTATGCAAAGAAGGAAGACGCATATGCGGAGAAACGCTGTCTGACTGCGGATCATTCCCGCTGGGATCGGTATGCGGAATCGTTCCGGAAATCTCTCGGTGCCTATCTGGAATCGCTGCGGAGCGGCCAGGCGCCTCCGGTTTCCGGGCTGGACGGACTGCGGGAACTGCGTTTTGAAGCCGCGCTCCGGCGTTCCGCGGCTCAGGGGCGCAGCGTGAGAATCGAAGAGGAATTCCCGATCGAGTTTGAACACATGGAATGAGAAATATTTTCCCCTTCCCCTGCTTTCTCTTTGTTTTCAGTGCATGCGATGGGGTGAAAAATAGTCCGCTCTCCGCCGGAGAGGGAAATGGCCGAAAAGAGAATGCCTCCGGAACAGGAACTGAAAAAAGAAAGGACCTTTATTCCATGGACGACACTTTGATCCAGCGCCTTC
>CAJMAW010000237.1 GCA_905211485.1 uncultured Lentisphaeria bacterium
CATACTCCCCGGCAGGATTGCATCTCCTGCACCCGGCAGGCAAGCCTGCCGTATTTTTTTTACTCTTTTCTTTTTTTATCCCGGTCAGGAAAAGGTGAAATCAAAATTGAATCTGGCAGTATCGGATTCCCCCAAACGAGCATGTGTCAGATCAAAAAAATTCCCCCCTGCCCCCTCCACTTCAGGAAGTGACATGACCTTCCCCGCATAGACCCGAGTCAATATCCCCTCCCTGGAAACCCGGAATACATTCCCGCGGGCATCAGACATTTTTCCCTCTGTCGCCAGAAGCGCACGAGTGGAAAGCAGAGCCGGCCGTCCATAACGATAAATCTCAACAGGAAGACTCGATTTCCGAATAAGAACCTCCAGTTCCCCCTTTTCCAGTTCCAACCATGCCTGCACCATGTCTGCCCCGAGAGATTGCAGCTCCAGAACCGCCATGGAATTGCAGACGGGCAGAGGAAGCGCCGTCCGGATCTCCGCTTCCGGAAATCCCCACAGCAAAGCAAAATGATGAAGAGATGTCACCCGGACTCTCCTCCCCCCCGCGGCGAAATGCCGCTCCAGCGCCCTCCGGACACCCCCCAATGCGTTTTCATTGACAAAAAACGGAAGGAACAGTTCTTCAGAAGGCGATGGATGATCTTTTATTTCCCTGGCAATCACACAGGTCCCGCGCTGCGAAAAAGAGAAAATGGATGATGATCCCCTTTCCTTCTCAGCCTCAGCAGCAGCATCAGCCAGAGAGGACGACCCGGAAAGAAGCACCGTGCAGACAGGCGAAGAAGCAGCAGCCCCCCCCCCAACCCCCGCCCCGCAGCGGCACATCCGCACATAGTCCCGCCGGAAACGGGCCAGAGAATCCGATCCTCCCGCCGCCCCTCCTCCGGCGCAGGAGGAAAATGATCCCGGAGGAAGAGCATCCAGCCAGTCCCGGAATTCCCGGCGCAGACTTTTGAAAAGACTTGCCGGAAGAAAAGGATTCTCCTCCACAGAAACATGGATCTGCCCAAAGGAAAAATGTTCAGAATACAAATCCTTGAATTCGCGTACAATCCATTCCCCGGAAAGCGGCTGCGAAGCGGCGGCATCCAGGGAAAGAGTCTTCTCCCAGAAGCGCCCCTTCCCCGCATCCACAGAAATACGGGATCTTGAAAGCGCAATTTCCAGATCCAGCACAGGTTTGAATGCCGGGAGTTCGGCAATGCGCCGGGTATAGTCGGCAGCGCTTTCGCCCGTCTTGTAGACGAAGGCATCGCGCGGGACTTCCTTGTCGGAATGAATAAAACAGTCTTCCCCTTTGAGAACCCGTTTGATCGGCACAGCGCCCCGGGTCATTTTTGTAATCAGCATGGCCGGCCCCTCGTCCCCGCTCCGCGGCTGAATGCGGATGGCGTCTCCCACATGAAGACGGCGCAGGGCATGAATATGGAAACCGTTCTCCGAGACGGCGGTCACTTTCCCGGAAAGCAGTCCGGAAACTCCCATAGCGTCATGTTTCATCAATGTGGCGGCGGATTCCGGCGTGTAGAATCCGAGAGACCATCGGCGTCCGCAGGTCTTTCCCAGCAGTTCCCGTGCGCCCGGCAGAACTTCCCGGAATGCGGCGGGATCCTCCTCCGCGGCGGCGTCCAAAGCCATCCGGTAGGCGGCCACCACGCGGGAAACATAGTCTGCCCTCCGGAGACGCCCCTCTATTTTCAGGGAAGCCACCCCGCTCCGCAGAATCCGCGGCAGGATCTCAATCGTGCACACTGTTCCATTCAAGAACTGCAGGGTACAAAATCCTCCCTACAGAATCGGCGTGAGGCGCTACTTGCTGAGCTGAGTGCCATTGACTCAGAACTATCTGCAGTGGATCAAACGCTGAAGGAAGAATCTACAGAGAAAGAGTTGGCTGAGAAGGAGTTGAAGGAATGGGAAGAGTATCAGCGGAGGTCGAAAGAAATACAGATCTTGGAAGAAGAACACACAAAGTTTAAGACTGTATTACATCCATGGACAGATGCACTAAGTCGCGAACGATATTTTGATCTGATAACATCAGGCTGTTCAGATTATATCGGCTATAACGTGAAGTTGTATTTGACTGAGTGTGAGGAATTGATGGAGATGTTAACAGTATTCATGTTGAAGAAGAGAGAACATATTCAGATAGCTATGGATCGTTTATCGAAGATCAATGATGAGATCAAGATTATGCAGGCTTTGTGTTTGGCTCATAATCTGCGTGATATGGAGAATGAACGAGCAGAGAATGAGAATATTGTGAGAGTGTATACAGAGAAGGTAAATCATATGCTGGAGGAAGTGACTGCACTGGAACATCAGGTAGTTGAAGTGATTCGCAAAGCAGATTTCAATCTGATGAAGTTGATGT
>CAJMAW010000238.1 GCA_905211485.1 uncultured Lentisphaeria bacterium
GCAGCGCCCCCCCCGCCAGAAAAGGTCCCGCAACATCCCCCCCGAGATTCATGAGACTCTGAAACGTCTGCTCCCTCAGAACGCAGCGGAGACGGATCTCAATATCCCCCATGCTCATCGGCCTCATCAGAATCAGACTCCCAATATAACACTGCAGGGGATAAATGAAAAATACCGTATAGGGATTCGTCACCATCGTGAAAACAAACGAAAGAATCTTGTTCGCCCGGAAAAGAAATGCCAGCGGAAACACCACAAAAGTCTGGAAGCCGATGGGAATGACAAATCCGGTAAACAGCCCGATCGCCGCACCTCTCGCCACGCTCTCCGGGGATCCTTCCTGCAGAACGATCTTGCGGTAAAGCCATTTCCAGGAGAATTTCTTCTTCAGGGACGGCATTTCAAACTCCTTGTCCACTTCCCCGTCCGCATTTTCCGCGTCTGCCCCCCGCAGGCCAACCGGACGTTTTTTCCAGAAAACAAAATCATTTCTGAGGCAGATGATGCGTGTAGTACCCGTAAAAGCAAGCAGAAAATCATAAAAAAAAGAATCCCTGGCATTATAGCACAAAAACGTCTTTTTGGCAAGGGTGTAAGACTTGGAAATGCGGGGGAAAAAGCGAAGCCTGGCTAAATAAGATCCCTTTCTCTGAGCCTGGTCTTCATTTTTTCCAAGAGGACGGCCGGCACTTTCAGGTTTCCGCAGCCGGATCCCAGGGAAATGCCAGGCTGATTCGTTCCGTGATAATCGCTGCCGCCTGAAATCAGCAGTCCCAGTTCGTCTGCGACGGAACAGACCAGATCCCGCTGTTCTTCGGAGAACATGGAATAATAGGCCTCCACACCGTCCAGCCCGGCCGAAATCAGCTTTTTCAGGAACTTGCGGAGAAAGGCCCTTTCCGAGCTCTGGCGGTAAATCGGATGGGCCCAGATGGCAAGACCGCCGGCTTCGTGTATGAGCCGGATGCCTTCCTGGGGAGTCATCAGCTCCCGCGGGACGTAAGTCCTGGTGCCCCGTTTGAGACAGTGATCAAAAGCCTCCTGAAAGGTCTGAAAATACCCTTTCCGGATCAGCAGACCGGCGATATGGGGCCTGCCGACGCTCTCGCCTCCGGCAAGAGCGGACACTTCGTCATAGGTGATGTCATATCCTGCGGCACGAAGTCCGGAAACCATGAGCCTGTTCCGTTTCTCCCTCGCTTCGCGTATGGATTCCAGTGCTTCCAGGAGCTTCCCGTTCCGGTGATGAATGAAGAGCCCCACAATATGCAGTTCCTTCTGATAAAGACGTGTGGAAATCTCCACCCCCGGCACGGCGGTGATGCGTCCGGACCCGGCGGCCGCAAGAAATTCATCGAGTCCGGAGACCGTGTCATGATCGCAGAGCGCGATGGCGGAAAGGCCCAGTCCGCAGGCCTTCTCCAGCAGCATCGCAGGCGAATCCGATCCATCCGATGCACTGCTGTGCGTATGGAGATCAATCCAGTCTTCGGAACTGGGATGGGAGACTGAAACGGATACGGAAATGTCAGAGGGAAAAACGGACTGCATATTTTCAGACACAGACAGTATCGATCCAGGCGTCGGCAATCAGGGAATGTCCGTTGGCAGTCGGATGCACGCCGTCTCCGAGCCAGTGTGTCATGGGGGCGCGGCAAGAGGCTTCGGCAAAGAGACCGTCGAGGGGCAGGAATGCATCCGCGAACTCTCTTGCGAGTTCCCGCACCACGTGGATCTTCAGATCAAGGTCCGGACGGAAGGAAGCACGCTGTTCATCTGTCGGAAGCGCAAAAGGTTCCATCAGCATGAGCTGAACGGAAGGCAGAGCGTCTAACGTCTTTTCGATGATTTCCCTGTAGTCTTTCCGGAAGACCTCAGGCGGAATGACTTCTTTCCCGGAAAGGCTGTGCCAGGTATCGTTGACTCCGATCAGAATGGAAACGATATCCGGTTTCAGCGCAATGCAGTCTTCGACCCATCTGGCTTTCAGGTCTGAAATGCGGTTTCCGCCGATCCCGGTATTGAAGAACTGAAGTTCCATTTCCGCCAGATCCGCGCCGAGACGGGATGCGATCAGAAAAGGATAGCCGCCGCCCAGATGGCAGCAGTTGGAACGGTCCCGCCCGCAGTCTGTGACGCTGTCGCCTGTAAAAAGAATTTTTGAACCGTGTTCTAGGATCAGCATGGCATTCCTCCTCAATGCAAAAAAATCGCTGTATAGGCACATGAAGAAAAAAAGGTTGTTTCTGTGCAATAAATGCCGGGAAATATACCCTGTTTCCCCGTAAATGCAATGCTTCAGGGAACCTCTATCAATGCTTTTTTTGACAGAAATCTCGTTTGTTTCTAT
>CAJMAW010000239.1 GCA_905211485.1 uncultured Lentisphaeria bacterium
ACCGATCCACGGCGTTACGCGGTCGACCCACTTGTTGATGTCATAGTAGATCTTATCGGGATCGCAGCCGCTGCCCCAGAAACCGTATACGCCGGAGTTGTGCGTATAGCTGTGGCTGGCAAAGCTCCAGCCGTCGGCACGCAGCGCGTCAGCGACCTTTTTTATCTCCGCCTGGTTATCGGGATCGTCGTAGCTCGGATAGCCGAACGCTCCCTGAAACCCGGTGAGCGCGATCGTTCCCTTGTGTCCGTTCCACGAAAAGTCCGGATGGTCCGCCACAAAGGCGTCCACGACGCCCATCACGTCGCCGTCCGAGAACAGGATGGCGGCGGGGCCGTCCCAGGGTTCCATCAATCCGGAATGGTATTCAAAGAAACCGCGGATGTCGCGTCCCATGTGATATTCCGCGCCCCAGGTCTGGGGGAGGAGCATGAGCATGGCGTGCGGGAGGGATCGTCCTGCGGCGAGCAGGAGTTCCAGGGTGTTGTCCAGACAGGCGGAATCGCTCTGCCCCTCCGGAATCACGGGAAGGACTTTGGCCATGTCCTCCCCGAAGAGCGGAGACTGAAAATGCGATTCGCGCGCCCGCATCTGATTGAGATTTCCCCGGATCGTGTTGATTTCCCCGTTATGGGCAAGACAGCGGAACGGATGCGCCAGAGACCAGGTCGGAAACGTGTTCGTGCTGTAACGCTGATGAACAATCGCAAAAGGGGTTTTGAACAGAGGATTCTTCAGATCAGGATAGAAATTCTCCATCTGGGAGGCAAGGAGAAGGCCTTTATAGACGATGGTGCGGCTGGAGAAGCTGCAGATGTATACGCCTCCGTCCGCTGCGCCGCTTTCGGAGCCGCAGCTTTTTTCCATCAGACGGCGCATGACATAGAGTTTGCGTTCAAAAGCTGCCGGATCATCCGTCAGGGTCTCCGGCGCGCCGACGAAAAACTGGCAGATAGCGGGACGGGTGTCTCTTGCCAGTTTCCCGATTTTGGAATCGTCCACAGGAGTTTCGCGCCAGAAAAGCGGTTCTGCCCCCTCTTCCCGGACGATTCTTTCCATGGTCTTGCAGCAAAGTTCCCTGCGGACGGGATCGCGGGGGAGGAAACAGTGTGCGACGGCATAGCGTCCTCTGGGCGGCAATCCCGGGACCGATGATGAAGCTGCGGAACGGAAAAATTCATCCGGAATGCGCACAAGAATTCCCGCCCCGTCTCCGGTATCGGGATCAGATCCCGCGGCACCGCGGTGCATAAGGGATTTCAGGATATGGATACCGTCTTCCACAGTCCGGTGGGTTTCATTTCCGGACATGTCCGCAATGAGTCCGACGCCGCATGCGTCGTGTTCGTTTTCCGAGTTGTACAGTCCTCTGTTTTCAGGGAATCCGCTTCTTCTCCCTGCGAATGCCGCCGCCCCCCCGGGGACACATTCTCCTCCGCAGCGGCACTGCTGTGCTGCCTGTCCGGCGGGGGGAGGATTCATGCTGTTCTGCGCCTCACGGCCCTCCTGATGCTCCATCATAATCAAGCTCCTTCCTGTTCTGCCATATTTTATTTTATATGCTGTCTCTGCTGTATGACTGCTGTCTCTGCTGTATGACGCTTTTTTTCAGGTGCGTGTGCAGCGAAAAAGTTCAGAATGGGGAAGAGCATGTTTCATGCCAATCTTTCCATTTTTGTAAAAACAGCCTCAAAAATGGAAAAACTCCTTTTTGCAGTATTACATTTTTGTAAAACAACTCTCTTTTCCATTACAATTTTTGCATAGTCATGCTATGTTACTCCCAGATTTTCCGGAGTCCGAAAAATTTTTTACGCACGGGAAACACGCTCCTCTGCAAAGTTGGCATGCCTTCTGCTTGGGGAAAAGACAGTGAAGCCGCACTCCGGAAAAACACGGAACGGGATTCAAACATCAAATCATATTTCAAGGAAAGGATTGATTCCCATGAGCAACAGGGTACGGGAAAAAGCCATCAACGCCATAGCGGAATTCCGCTGCCGGGAGGACTACCCGTTGAAAAGCATTGAAGAAATCCGCAGCACATACGGGACGGACGTCTTCAATGAACAAACCATGAAACAGCTCCTCCCGAAACAATGCTATCAGAAACTGCACGCCACCATCAAAAACGGGGAACCTCTGGATCCGGACATTGCCGAAGACGTTGCGAACGTGATGAAACAGTGGGCGATCAGCAAAGGCGCAACGCATTTCACCC
>CAJMAW010000240.1 GCA_905211485.1 uncultured Lentisphaeria bacterium
TATTGGACTCAGCGGTCCGCGGGCGGCGGCCTGAAAATGAAAACAGATCCGGTAAAAAAGTAGGGAAAAAGAGAGAAAACTCCGGATTTCCACTCAGCCGTCTGTCTTTCCAGTCCCACCGCCACGGGCTTCATTTTTCTTCTTCTTTCCGGATTTACTGTATCCTCCGAAGCAGGAAATACCTTGAATTTTTACGGAAAAAATCTTGAATTTTTGCGGTTTTGCCTTCTCTTGCACTCCCGCCCCGGCGCTTACTGCCGAAGAAGGGAAACTTTGAGAAAGTCTTCCGCCGGATGATTCAGGAAGGACGCGTGCTCGGGAAATGACTCCTCCGGCAGGAGAGCCATGCGGCTTTTTCAGAGGCACACCCTTGCTTTTTCAGGGATTTCAGATTACATTACACACGAATTATCATCATCATGGAACACAGCGGACCGGAAACGACATGACTATCGAAGAAATCAAGACTCGGGGCAGTGACGTCATCGAAAGACTCAAACATCTTGCCGCGTTTCTGAAAATCCAGGAACGCAGAACGGAAATTGCGGAAATCGAAAAAACAATGGCGCATCCGAATTTCTGGGACGACAAGGAAAACGCACAGGCCACAGTCCAGAAACTCAGTTCCGCCAAGAACGTCATCGAACCGTTTGAAAAACTCCAGAAGGAAGCCGAAGACTTCCTTGCCATTGCCGAACTGGCCGCGGAAGACGAAAGTTTTCTATTGGAATCGGACGAAGCCTGGCAGAGCCTTTCCTCGCATCTCGACAAAATTGAACTCATCAGTTTCCTTTCCGGGAAATTCGACCGCAACAACTGCTTTTTCTTCATTCACGCCGGCGCCGGCGGCACCGAATCCTGCGACTGGGCGAACATTCTGCTGCGCATGTACCGGCGCTGGTTTGAACGGCGCGGCTTCAAGGATGAAATCATTGACATGCAGCCGGGTGACGAAGCCGGAATCAAAAGCGCCACTCTGCGCGTGGAAGGAGAATTCGCCTATGGATATCTGAAGGCGGAACGGGGAGTGCACAGACTCGTCAGAATCTCTCCGTTCGACAGCAATGCACGGCGGCATACCTCCTTCGCTTCCGCCGACGCCTTCCCCGAACTCGAGGAAGACATTGAACTCGATATCGATGAAAAAGATTTGAAGATCGACACTTACCGCTCCAGCGGCGCCGGCGGGCAGTATGTCAACCGGACGGACAGCGCCGTACGGATCACACACCTTCCCACCGGCGTGGTCGTTGCCTGTCAGATGGAGCGTTCCCAGCACAAGAACCGGGCCATGGCCATGAAGATGCTCAAGGCTCGTCTTTACGAAATCGAAGAGGAAAAACGCAAAAAGGAGGCCGCCGCCATTTCCGGGGACAAATCCGAAATCGGATGGGGCAGTCAGATCCGTTCCTACGTTCTTCAGCCCTATCAGATGGTCAAGGATCTGCGGACAGGATGCGAGACGGGAAACACGGCGGCGGTTCTGGACGGGGACATTGATCAGTTTGTGGAAGCCTGGCTCCGCCAGTCCTCCCGCTGAAGCACCATCCGTCGTGTCAGGCGCAATTCCGCACGGCGTATTTTCATTTTCCTTTTCCTTTCAGCCGAGTGGCGCAGAGTCTGCTCCCGCTCCGTTTCTGCACAGAGATTTTTTCAGGTGCAGCCTGCCGCTCCGGCAATTCGGAATAAAGGCATGAAAGAATCCACCATCCTTCTTTCCCGGGGAAAAGGGGAGATTTCTGTTTTTGATTCTGTTTCTCTCGCAGGGGGGGAAAGAAAGTTTGCTCCGCCTTCCCGGTCTCCGGGCTGAAAACGGGCGTTCCGGGGACGATGGGGCAGGATCAGAATGCAGGACTTCAGCAGATCTTTCCGCCTGATTGATTTCAAATCCCAGTTCCAACCCTCTTTCACAAACACACCGATTTCATTCCGTTTTTCCTGGCCGCCTGCCCCCCCTTCCGGAGAAGGGAAGAGATTTCCATTCCGGAAAAACGGACTAAAATTGAGTGTGCCCTTCCTTCAGACAAAAGTTAGAAATGTGTTTTTTTTATGCCACCCCTCAAAAAAACCTATTGACATATTTCAGGAAACTAAGTATAAGGGAACCTCTATCAATGCTTTTTTTGACAGAAATCTCGTTTGTTTCTATT
>CAJMAW010000241.1 GCA_905211485.1 uncultured Lentisphaeria bacterium
GGAATTCCGATGACGGGAAGCGCGGTATGCGCCGCAACGACTCCTCCCAGATGCGCCGCCATTCCCGCGGCGCAGAGGATGATTTTGAATCCGTCTCCCTCCGCATTCTTTGCGAATTCCGCCGCTGCGTCCGGTGTCCGGTGCGCGGAGAGAATTCTTGCACGGCAGGAGATTCCGAATTCGCGGAAAAGATCGAACGCCCCTTTCAGGGCGGGAAGATCACTTTTACTCCCCATGATGACGGCAACATCGAATGACATGAACTTACCCTTGTTTTCCTTTCTCATGTTGATTCTTCTGGCCCTTCAGACGGAAAAAGCGGAACTTTGTTTCACGTTCCGCCTTTTCCCATTTCTTCTGCCAGCAATGAAAAAACGATTCGCGCTTCTCGGGCTCTCTCCGCGCGTTTTTCCGTCCGCAGGCGGAAAAACAGGAACAAGCCGGAAGTGGAAGCGGGGGGACGCCAGACCTGCAAGTCTTCCTTCTTCCCCGCTGCTGCTGCACTTCCGCTCCTCTTCCTCTCTCTGCAGGAAAGGATTTTTCCCCGGGTCGTCGCCCCATAGAGCGGCAAAGAAGAGCGCGGTTACGCTTCCGTGGATGTCCCTGCGGCGGCTTTCACGGCTTCGATTTCCTTCAGGAAATCATCGGTTCCTGCGCCGTCCCAGGACGCTTCCAGCTTGCCCTCGGCAATTTCCAGAAGCGCGACATCCAGATAATTTTCATCCTTGCAGCGGACCATCGGCCGTGCCCCGTACGCCAGCGCACGCGCCCTCTTGGACGCCAGGACAATCAGGGTCTTCGCATCGGGAATTGCCTCTTTGGCTCTGGCGAGATATTCATTGTTCATACTCCGGAAAACCTCCTTCAGATTCTTTTGTCTTTCCAAAAGGATCAATAATCGATCACATCGCGGTGTCTGTCGATAATGGAGAGGTCGCCGCTGGTGATGATGTTGTAATTGCGTTCAAAATCCTGCTTTGCGTCGGTGATGTACCGTTCGGCAAGGGGAACGCGCTCAGCATCTTTGAGTGCATCGCGGAGCATCAGAAGCCCGACGAAAACAAAGGTTTCGTTCTCCACCATGTTTTTCGCTCTGAGATCGTGATACGCCGAATCCTTTTTCTCCGCCACGAATTTCACCGCGTCCAGATGCTTTGCGTACATATCCGCAAGCGTGCGTTTCAGACGGCCGAGCAGCCCTTCCTCCGCGCTCTTTTCGAACATTTCCCTGATGAGCGGATCAAGCGCCCTCTGCATGACGCCGCCGATGGCTGCGACGAACTGCAGCTGAGTGGTCCCCTCGTAAATATTCGTGATGCGGACATCGCGGTAATAGCGTTCCGCGTCGAAGTCATGCATGTAGCCGGTTCCGCCGTGGATCTGTATGCAGTCGTAACAGATCTGGTTGGCGGCTTCCGTGGAGAGGGCCTTGCTCATCGGGGTCAGGACGGCGGCGACGCGGGAATAATATTTCGCGCATTCCCTGTCTTCCGCCGTGATTTCCGCCGCCGGAGCATGGTCCACTTTGTGGTTGTAGTAGTTGCGCAGATCCACGTTCTTCGTTGTTTCATACAGCAGTGCGCGGGAAGCAACCAGTTTCGCCTTCATTTTCGCAAGCATGTCGTAAATGGCGGGGAAACGGTCAATGCTCTGCTTGAACTGTTCGCGTTCGGAGGCGTATTTCCTGGCTTCGCGGTACGCCGCCTCGGCGATTCCGACCGCCTGCGCGCTGATCGCCACGCGGGCGCCGTTCATCAGCGACATCACATAACGCGTCAGCCCTCTCCTGCGCTGTCCGCAGAGTTCCGCCGGGACGTGGTTGTACTGCAGTTCCGCCGTTGCCACTCCATGGATTCCGAGTTTGTGCTCAATGCGCCGGACCACCAGTTCCGGGCATTTTTCGCAGATGAACATGGAAAGCCCCCGTCCGTCGCTGGTTCCCTCTTCCGAACGGGCCAGCACCAGATGGATCTGGGCGCAGCCGTTGGTGATGAAACGCTTCATGCCGTCGAGATACCATTTCCCCGTTTCCGGGTCCTGAGTCGCTTTCAGACGGACGGACTGAAGATCGGAACCCGAATCCGGCTCCGTCAGATCCATTGCTCCGTCCGCTTCTCCGGAAGCGAAGCGAGGCAGGTAT
>CAJMAW010000242.1 GCA_905211485.1 uncultured Lentisphaeria bacterium
ATAGAAACAAACGAGATTTCTGTCAAAAAAAGCATTGATAGAGGTTCCCTTAAGAAATGAAAATATATTCCAGCAGGAAATAATATAGTTTGAAAAACTGTTTTATCAAATGTTCCATAAAAAAAAGGAAGAAAGTATTTTTTTCCTTGTTTTTTCTGAAAGGGAAGAGTATCTCCTTCCCGGGAACAAAACATGCACTTTCCCTTTTTGAACTCCGGTCAGGATGAAAAAATTCTGGAAAAACAGCAGAAAAAACCGTTCCCGCTATTGATTTCTTTTAAATGATTATTATAATTGTATAACAAATGTATAACAAACGGTGACAGCAGATGAATCCATTCCCCGGCTATGAACGCTATCCGAAGGCAGAACGGATCGAAAAAGAACTTCAGCTCGAAATTGCGGACGGCAGACACGGGACGGCCGGTACTCCGTTCATGACGACGCGGGAGCTGATGACCTACAAGAACGTGTCCCTGAAGACGGCGCACCGGATTCTCGGGCGTCTTTGCGCCGGGGGACTGCTTGAGGTGCAGGGGAAGCGTTACTATCTGAAGGGGAACGAGGAAAAACGGGAAAGCCTTGTGATCGGGCTTCTGCTGACACGTCTGGACACGCCGTATTTTTCCAATCTTGCTTCGCACCTGGAGGAAATGACGCGTGAACTGGGAGCGGAAATCAGTATTGCCGTGAGCGATTACAATACGGAACTGGAACGCTGCCGTCTGGAGAGTTTCTGCCGGAACGGCGTGGCGGGGATCATTGCTTGTCCCTGGGGAGTGGAGGAGAATGAATCGGTGTACCGGGACCTTCCCGTGCCGTGGGTGCTGATCGGCCGACGCCTGAAACAGACGGAATCCGATGCGATTCTGGTGGACAACGTGAAGGCTGCGCAGGCGGTTGCGAAACATCTTCTGGATACGGGTTGCGAGGAATTTGTGTATGTGGGGCCCAGGAATCTGGAAGATGATCCCCGTCTGCAGGGATTCCGCCTGGGGCTTCTGGCGGCGGGGAGAAAGCTCCGGGCGGAGGATGTCTTTCCCGCGGAGGAAGGGATGGAAGACGGCATGCGTCTTCTCCGCAGCCGCTTGAGCGGAGCGGAAAAAAAGACGGGCGTATTCTGTTATCACGATCTGTATGCGGCGCGGGTGGTGAATCTCTGCCATGAGGAGAAACTCCCGGTCCCGGAGCGTGTTTCGGTGGCGGGATTCGACAATCTGCCGATTGCGGCCGCGATTTATCCGCCGCTGACCACGGTGAGTTATCCTCTGCGGGACATAGCGCGGATGGCCTGCGAAATTCTTTTTACAAGGATCCGTTGTCACCGTGTGGGCGGGGGGACGGCGAGATATCTGGATTCCACATTGATCGTCCGGGAGAGCACGCTTCCCAGAAACAGCAGGAGGAGCGCTTCTTTGAATTCCCGTACCGGTCATTCAGAGAGCAAATTCAGTTTCACTTGAATTAAAGATAAGTCAAGAAGACAGAACAGGAGAAAAACGATGGCGATCACGCAGACGGCAATCAGTTATTACGGCCTCGGTTATGTGGAACATGCGGCGGCGGATTTCAAGGAGATGAAGGCGCACGGGTGCACGACGGTGATTCTGGCCGTGACGGAATTCGATTTTGATTTCTGGCGTCCGAACATTCCGAAAATTGTGGAAAAGGCGCATGAGACCGGGCTGCGCGTGCTGCTGGATCCCTGGGGCGTGGGGAAATATTTCGGGGGGGAACAGGTCAGTAAATTTCTTCAGAACAACACGGAGAACCGCCAGGTCTCCGCGCTGACGGGCGAGAAACTTCCGTATGCGTGTTTCAACACAAACAGTTTCCGGGATTATTTCCAGCAGATCTGCCTTGCGCTTGCGCGGGAAGCCGGAGCCGACGGCTTCTTCTGGGACGAGCCGCATTACGCTTTTCCGAAATCCTATGCCTCGATCACGGGCGGCGCGGGGGAGGACTGGACCTGCCGCTGCCCCGAGTGCATGGCCAAGTTCCAGGCCTAC
>CAJMAW010000243.1 GCA_905211485.1 uncultured Lentisphaeria bacterium
AGAAGGAGGAAGCTCCCGCTCCCTCCGCACCCGCGACGCTTCCGGCAAAGGATATGCGTCCGGCTGTCTCCGCTCCCGCAAGGGCTCCCGGCGGCAGGATATTCATAACCCCGAGGGCGAAAATGCGCTGCGCCGAGCGCGGGATCACCGATTATTCAAAGATCCCCGGAACTGGCGGAGACCGTCAGCAGACTTGCCGAAAGCGCCTGGATGCCGGATCTCAGATCCTCTTTCGATCAGGATTTCAAGAACAGACTCATTCGCGCTCTGGGGCGTCTTTCCATTCTGATCGTGCTGTTTTGCGTCTGTCTGCATCCGTGTGTTCTTTCCGCGTCCGAAGCTTCGGAGGGGATTCCAATGAAGCCCTCCCTTCCGGAAAATGCGGAACAGGCACTGACCGCCTACGATTCGGGTGATTTCGCCGGAGCATTGAAATTCTATGCGTCAAAGCTGGATCCCGCGAATCCGGCGCCGGCGCTTCTCTACAATATGGGCAACTGCTTGTATCACATGGATGATCTTCCGCGGGCCCTGGTCTGCTATGAACGGGCGCTCCGGCTCGCGCCGAGGAATTCAGACATTTTGGAAAATCTCAATCTGACGCGCCGCAAGATGGGGCTGGAGGAAAAATACAGGATTGAACACCCCTTGTCCGTGCCGCCTTATCTGCGCGATTCCATGAGACCCGATGAATGGCTGAGTGTCCTGGCGTTTGCGGTGATGCTTTTCCTGATATCCATGGGACTGCGGATGTTTGCCCGCGGGATGGTCTGGAAGCCTCTGACGCTTGCCTCGATCCTGATTGCCGTGCTTGCCGCGTCCGCGGGTCTTTCCCAGAAGAACAGTTCGTACGGGGAGAAGGCGGCGGTTGTGGTCGTCCGCAACGCTTCTGTGTACTCTCTGCCTTCGGAACAGTCGGGGCGGCAGGAAATGCAGCTCAAGGCGGGCCAGGAAATTGAAATCGAGGAACGGCGTCTGGACTGGGTCCGTGTGCGCGTCGGCGCCGATGAAGGCTGGATGAAGGGGGCCGACGTGGAAAGCCTCTGGTCCCGGGCTCCCTCCGGGAAAAGTCTCTGAAGTCTCTCTGAATCTTTCCGAACCCTGAAAAAAGGGGTGTGCAAGGCGCGCATCCCTTTCAGAGTGCCGAGAGGGGAAAAAAGGCAGGGGGCCCTTGAAAGGGCTCTTCTCCGCGCGGAACCTGCCGGCAGATCTCCTCCGGAGACAGATGCGGAGGAACACACTTTTTTTCTTTGAAAAACGGGGAAAAAAGCCTCCGCTCCGTCTTGAAGACTCCCTTTTCCTCTTATATATTTCCCTCAGGTCCCCCGCTCCCTGGAAAGAAATCCGGCACGGCGCCTGTTTTTTTGTGTTTTTTTTCAGGGAAAAAAGATTTGCCGCATCGCCGGAATGCGGTCTGCAACGATATTCCCGGGAAATGCCATTTCATTCATTTCATTCTTTGATGAACTGCCATGAATTGACGCGGGAGAAAATACCTGTGACGGACGGAGGTTTGTCAATGAAAATCAGAAAAACAGACAATCATGAATTTTGCTTTCTTCCCGCCTCCTTTGCCTTTTTCTTCCTCTTTGTTTTTCTGCTGCTGCAGACGGGGGAACTTTCCGGGATGGATCTTTTTCTGAAGTCCGGGGAACAGATCCGGGATGCGCAGATTGTCTCGAAAAATCAGTTCGGAATCAATATCCGGGAATACGTGGATTCAAAGACGGGGCGCGATGTGCTGCGGCATATCCGCTTCTATGATCTTTCCGCGTCGTCCCTGGAGGCCTTCCCCTTCTGCGACGTCAAGACCAACGACCGCATTGTAACGGCCTTGAACGACCGCGCCGCAATCGCCGGGAAAAAATACAAGGACAAACGCGCCGAAGCCGAAAAGGACGGCGATTTTGCAAAACATGC
>CAJMAW010000244.1 GCA_905211485.1 uncultured Lentisphaeria bacterium
CCGCCACTTCCGCGGACAAGGGACGGATATCCGTCACGCCGCGCCCGTCGGGACGGTATCCCTTTTCCAGAATGGCAGTCCGGATGGTTTTCCGGACCAGAGAATCAAAGCCCTGTCTGAGATAAATCATGAAATCCTCTTCCCCGAGAGTCTCCTGGAAGGACTCCCTGAGCGTATCCTCCGCCAGTTTCTGCAGTTCATCAAGCGCCTTGAGCCTGGCTTCCTTCCCCGGAACAAGACAGGCGCTTTCCAGCTTCTCCCCGCAGACGGAAATAATGCCGTTCATCAGTTCGGCTGGGGGCAGATGAAGTTCCGGAGTCCGTTTTTCCCTCCCCGCCTTCGCCATGAGTTCCAGCTGGGCGGCGCACTGCTTCTTGACGATCTCATTGGCAAAACGCATGGCGTTTTCAAGAACTTCCTCACTGCACTCCTTCGCTTCGCCTTCGATCATAATGACTTTGTCCGGCAGCCCGGCATAGACCAGTTCCAGAGTGCTTTTTTCCATTTCCTGAATGGTGGGATTCGCAATAAACTCGCCGTTGATGCATCCCACCCTCACCGCCCCGACAGGCCCCTGGAAAGGAAGATCGGAAAGACAGAGACTCACTGAGGCTCCCAGCATGGAGAGCACGTCCCCGTCATTTTTCCCGTCGGCGCTCAGAAGCAGGCCGTAGACCTGAACTTCGTCAAAAAAACCTTCCGGGAAAAGAGGACGCAACGGACGGTCCGTCATGCGCATGATGAGGATTTCCTTGTCGGTGGGGCGTCCTTCGCGTTTGATGTATCCCCCGGGAAAACGTCCTGCCGCAGAGTATTTTTCGCGGTAGTCGACCTGAAGCGGAAAGAAATCCTGTCCTTTTTTCGCGGCTCCAGAACAAGCGGCGGAAAGAACCACCGTATCTCCCTGGCGCACCGTACAGGAACCGTTTGCAAGCTGAGCGAGTTTCCCGGCGGAAATCTCAATGTCTTTCCCCGGGCCGATGTTGATCAGAACTTTTGTTTCGGGCATGTGCAATGCCTCCCTTGTTGTTTGATTGCCATGGTCTTGCCATGTGTGTGTGAAGCGTCCGCAGCAATGCGGGGAAGAAATCCCCGCCGCGGCGGCCTGCTGCAAGGGGCATGCCGAAAGTGTCGGAAGGATGAAAAAAACGGATTGTTTGCTCCGCGGAATCGCGGTATCAGACTCTGATCCCGTCCTGCGGTGCCAGGGGCTGATAGCGACCGAATTCCACCAAGAAAACAGTTCCCCCTTTTTTCATGATCCCGGACAATTCCGGCAATGAACCTTAATTGATTACAATACAATGGAATCCGTGAAATGTCAACCTCCCCCCCCAAAAAAACGGGCAAAAAAAGAGGGATTTCTTAACTTTCTTTGCTCTCCTCGCTCTGGTTTTTCCTTTATGGATTTCTGTTCCCGCAAAGCTCCGCCTGTTCCCCGGACCGCCGGACAAAGAAAAAGATGAAGAAAAATGAGGGATGAGAAATCAGACTGTTGAATCTCCTGGAGCAGATGCTATTGTGAGAGGAAGTCCACGGGATCCCAGTTTGCCGTACAGATTCAAGTGTGAAGAAATTGCCGTATTTTCCATCAAACAAACAGAAAAATCCTTGATTCAGGAGGGGGAAATCCGGAACTGGAAATCCCCTGCGGGATAGGGAGAAATGAGGAATCAAAAAAGTGAACAACCCCCGTCTGCCCCTCTCTCTGCTCTGTTTTGCCGCTGCGGGAATTGCAGCACTCTCCTTATTGATGGGAACCTCTATCAATGCTTTTTTTGACAGAAATCTCGTTTGTTTCTATTTGAA
>CAJMAW010000245.1 GCA_905211485.1 uncultured Lentisphaeria bacterium
GTGCAGCGCGGCAGGGCGGCGGCTCAATGCCAGACCGATTCCCACTCCGTCCACCATATGCGCGGGCCCATTGTCGACCCGGTGGAAATCCCGGAACAGGTGTTTGATTTCCTCTTCGGGAATGCCGATGCCCGTATCCTCCACCTCCAGTAGGATTCCCCCCCGCGCAGGGGGGGGCGCGGAGGAGGAAGACGCAAAAGACGGACTCTTTTCCCGGTACAGGCGCACGCGGATTCCCCCCTTGTCCGTAAATTTGATCGCATTCCCCAGAAGATTGATGAAGATCTGTTTGATCATCCTCTGATCGGCATAGACCTGAAGATCGCTTTCGAGTTCGGTTTCCAGGGTCAGAGACTTCTTTTCCGCCAGCGGGCGGAGCATCGCCGCCATTTCCGCAACGGCAAAGGAAAGATCAAAGGTCGAAAACACCGGCTTCAGCGTCCCCGCGTCCGACTTTGCCAGATCCAGAAGGGAGGTAATCAGGGAAAGCAGGTGTTCCGCCGCCGTCAGAATCCTTTTCGAGTACGAACGCAGTTTATCCGGCCCCAGGCGTTCCGCACGTTCGCCGATCAATTCCGAAAATCCGATGATCGAATTCAGCGGCGTCCTCAGTTCGTGACTCATGTTTGAAAGAAAACGATCCTTGTGCTGATGCGCTTCTATCAGATCCTCCGCCTGGCGTCTCAGCTCCTCGTTCGCCCTCAGAAGTTCCGTGGACTGCATCTCGATCCGGCGCGCCATCATGTTGAAATCGTATTTCACTTCCCCGATTTCATCCGGAGTGATCTCTCTGAAACGGAATCCCAGATTCCCTCCCCGGAGCGTTTTCGTCCCCTCGCTCAGCGTCAGAAGCGATTTCCTCATCGAACGCCGGATCAGCGGCGGAATCAGAAGAACAAAGAAAAACGCGGCCAGAAAAAACACCGCACTCAGACGCCACAACATCGGAAGAAAGGAAAAAACGCGCCCCTGCCATTGCGATATTTCTTCCATCAGACAGCGGAACGAGTTCTGAAGACAATCCGAACAAGCTCCCAGCGCGCCGGACAAAAGCATCGCGTTCGCACGGAATTCCTCTTCCGCTCCCGGATCCCCAAACGCCTCCTCCCTCGCCGATGCGCAGGAAACAAATGCCATGTGCGCATGACGGGCAAAACGGGCTAGATCATCCGCCCACGTTTTCAGCGGCGTCTCCTCCTTTTCCAGCAGAAGTTGCAGTTCGCTCACGCTCTTCCGGAATTCCCTGAGCCGTAATTCCAGCTCATTCTCCGCCACTCTGGCGATTGTTCCGGGCTCGTTCTCTCCCTTTCCCTCTTCTTCTGCTCCTTCGCCCGGTTTTTCCTTTCCGCGTTCTCCCGCGCCTGTCTTTTCCGGACCGTTCAGGAAATAACGCTCCGCCGCGCTTCCCGCCGCATCCCGGGATTCACGGCAGACATGAAGAGCCTCCATCTGAAGCATGAAACGCTCCGATCCCTCCCGGATCCCCGATGTCCCGCGAAAGCCTGTCACAGCAAAGACCAGCGCAAAACAGATGGAAAAAAACAGAAACAGAGTCAGGAGGATCAAACGGATATATTTTAAACTGAACGTCTTCATCATCATGAGTCAAATCTCCCCTCCGCCCTGCGCGAAAAGGTGTCGCGCGGGCAGATTTCCGCCGGGCACGGCCGCGCTCTGCTGTCGCTGGGCGATCCC
>CAJMAW010000246.1 GCA_905211485.1 uncultured Lentisphaeria bacterium
CCGTAATCATGGTTCATGTCCGCCTCGATTTCAAAGACGTCTCCGAGCCAGCCTTTCCGGACCGCTTCCCTGCAGAAGCGGAAAGCCGGATTTCCGCGGAACATATATCCCATCTGAAGCGGGATATTTCTTGTTTCGCATCCGGAAAGGAGAGTCCGGAAGGCTTCCAGATCCTCTCCGGGGGGTTTGTCCAGATGCATCGGGAGATTTCGCTCCATGCAGAGCAGGGCGGCGGGAACAAGATCGTTGTTCGGGGTTTCGATCAGAACGCCTTCGATGGAGGGATCCTGAAGGAGATCGTTCAGAGACAGACGCGGGAGTCCCCGGAAAGGCGCCGTTCCGCCGGGAAATTTCGGGGAGGAGCTTGCCGTGTCGTCGACCACGCCTGCGATGTCATAGAGTTCCCCGAGCCGGAGCAGTGTCTGCATTTTCGCGGCGGCGTGTTCATGGGACATTCCGATCTGCGCGATTCTGATGCGGCGTTTGCTCATTGCAGTTTCCCGTTTCTCAGTTGTTCCCGTTCCGGATTTCCTGAGAACAATAGAGGGAAGTACTCTCCCGTTCAAGAGCGCGGAATTCCTTATTTATGAAAAGATGCAGGCAAACGGGGACTTGTTTTCACAAAAAAGAATTTTATATTGAAAACGTGTCATGAACAAGGGAGATCTGGCGGTGAAAATACAGGAAATGGCAAAACTGGCGGGGGTTTCTCCGTCGACGGTGTCGAGGGTTTTTTCCAATCATCGGAATGTAAGCGGCGAAGTCCGGGAACGTGTTTTTGCGCTGGCGAGGGCGCACGGTTATCATCCCCGTCTGACTGGCAAGCAGCGCAATGTGGTGATTGTTACGCCCTATGACTCCGTCTATCCGGTGCAGAGCTGTGTGGACATGCTTCTCATGGCATTGACGCAGGCGCTTCCTTTGAGGGGATTCCGGGTGGAAATCCTTCCGGTGAACAATCTGGAGCGTCTGAACAACATTCAGTTCTGTGCTGCCGCTGCAATCGGGGTGGAGCAGAGGGATTTTCCGGAGTGGGCGGAACACTTTGCCGCTCCGCTGGTCATTCTGGACAGGAGTCCGGGGAAGGCGCAGGAGAATGTCTTTTTTGTCCATTCGGATGAAAAGCAGGGGATGGAAACGGCCATTGCGCATTTCAGGGACTGCGCCTGCCGGAAAATCGGCTGTCTGATTCACGGGACGGCGGATTGCGGAAATGCTCTGATCCGGAAAAAGGCGGTGCTGGCGGCGCTGAAAAAATATGCGTTTCCTGCGGAGGAGCGTCTGGTCTGTTTTACCGGGACTGGAACTGACGCGTATGTGGAACTGACGGGAAAGATGCTGCGCAACGGAGTGGATGCCTTTTTTTGTCCCGGGGGGAATGCGGGGATCGTGCTGCCTTATGCTCTTTCGCTTTACAACCGGAAAATTCCCGAGGACATTTCCCTGATCGCTTCCGAACAGACCTTTTATTCTCGATTCGCGGTTCCTCCGCAGACGACGATTACGCAGGACTATCCCGGTCTTGCGGATGCGGTCTGTTCACTGGTTGAAAATCTTCTCGACAACCGGAAGGATGTTGTTTTGAGGGAAACGGTTCTTCCGTATCGTCTGATTGTGAGGGAGAGTGTTTCTGCTGGTGTCATTCAGAAATAAATAAAAAAATACGGCAGGCTTGCCTGCCGGGTGC
>CAJMAW010000247.1 GCA_905211485.1 uncultured Lentisphaeria bacterium
GGCGCGGATCCGCCGCTCCGGCCCTGCCCCGCAGACGACGGCGCGGATCCTTTCCCGAACAGCGCCCCGAGAGGATCCCATTCCATCCATTTCCGCAGGAAAAGACGCATATACAGATATCCGCCCAGAAATCCCCCCAGATGCGCCAGATACGCCACCGAGGACGTCATCGGCGCAAACTCCAGGAAAAAGTCTATCAGGAAAAAGATGATCGCCAGCGTCCGGAGCTTGATCGGATACGGAATGAAGAGCAGCAGCATCTGAACGTTCGGACGCATCATCGCAGACGCCATCACCACCCCCATCACCGCTCCGCTCGCTCCCAGAAGATAGGCCGAAGTCCCGGAAAGCAGCCACAGCACATTCCCCAGCACCCCGGAAAAAAAGTACAGCTCCAGAAAACGCCGCGCCCCGAGAATCGGCGCAATCAATGTGCCAAAAACATAAAGCGCAAACATATTGAACAGAATATGTTCAAAATTCGCATGCACGAAGATCGCCGTCACCAGCTGCCAGAGACGCCCCGTCTCCAGCACGTCCGGAGACAGAATCAGGCTCCGTTCCACCCGCTCCGGAAATGCTATCATGATCAGCACATTCACCGCAATCAGGGCAAATACGCTCATCACTCCCGAACGCGGTGTATTCAGCGCTCCGTCGCGCCAACCGTTAAAAGAATTGTTTCTGAATTCATTCATTCGCAGTCATCCGTCTTCTTCTTCACATCCGTCACAGTCGGCAGGCACTGTGTTGTCCTTTGCATTTCCGTTCACCCGTTCTCTCTTTGCGGAACGTTTTCCATGCTTCCTCCGACTGGTCTGTTTTTCTGCACAGCAAAAACGTTTGCCGCCGATCCCCCCGGGGCGGGCGGCATTCTTCCTCAACTTCGCCCGTAAATCCGCCATACGGACATTCTGCCGCGGGGGGGAGTCCAAGCTTCCCGCGTTTCCGCGGCAGGGGAGAAAGGATGTCATGATTCTCTCTCTTCACCTTCCGCCGAGCAGAGTTTCCGAGTTTCCCCGTGCGGGCGGAGGGAAAGAACCGAACATGCACAGGAATATAATATACCGCCCCGCGCCTGCAAGTTCAAGGACAAGGGGGGAAAAGGAAATGTTCCCTTTTTCAGGAATTCATTTTTTCATTTTCAAAGCAGGCAAGAAAGGATTCGGCCGAAGTGAAAACCCGTGCGGACCAGCCGCGCCGACGCGCCGCTTCCACATTTTCCTCCCGGTCGTCGAAATACAGACAGGGGACGCCGTAGGCCTTTTCAAAGGCTTCGTACATTCCGGGGTCCGGTTTCATTGCTCCGGCCTCGTAACTGAACACCCCGCCTGTGACAAGATGACAGAAGGAACACATCCGCAGAACCTGCATCAGGTGCATGGCGGAAGTATTGGAAAAGAAAACAAAACGATATCCTCCACGGGCCAGCAGGCTTCGGACCGCATCCGCCATGCCGGGGATGTCCGGCCCGATCATGCTGTTCCAGATTTCGGCAAGCTCCTCCATGCGGAAACGGCCGCCCGTGTATTCCGAAAAAATCCGGAACCACTCTTCGTTGCTCATTCTGCCCGTTTCCAGGAGAGTGCATGCTTCCAGGAAACGGGCGGGCGGCTTCAGGAGCGGTGAAAGCCCGAGAGCGCGCAAAATCCGGCCGGGGTGCAGACTGATGC
>CAJMAW010000248.1 GCA_905211485.1 uncultured Lentisphaeria bacterium
TTTCCCTTTTCTTCATCCATACTTTCTTTTTCCCTTACTTTTCCTCTCTTCTCTTTCTGATCCTGGAATTCGTTTCAGAATCTCCACATCCTCAATTATATACTTATATATATTATAGGAATGGACGATCTTTTGCGCTCTGTCAGAAAATTTCCGGAATCCGCATTCGGTGTATGGAAAACTTCTCTGCCGGAAATCAGTTTTTTTCATTAAAACGTAGTTTTGGAATTGCATTTTTAAACAAATGTTTTATATTTTTACTGTAGAAACAATCACCCGAAAGCGGAGGTGCTCAAAATGGAAAACAAAGTTTCGACGAAAGAACGGCTGATCAATGCGGCATGCACGGAATTTGCGAATATGGGATATTCCAAGGCCAGGATCCGTGAAATATCCAGAAATGCGGATGTCAATCTGGCGGCAGTCAACTATCATTTCGGTTCCAAGGCGAAACTGTATCTGGCGGTACTGGAACATGTTTATGCCCGCACGGAAGGGGAATATCCGTCTCCGCCCGAACCGGATTCCTGCGACAGGGAGACTGCGCTTCAGATTCTGAAAACCTCCGCGGAGCATTTTTTCGATTCTCTGGACCGCAATGACATGCAGAACATCAAAAGCCGGATTCTTTACCGTGAAATGATGGAACCCTCCGAGATGCACGGTGAAGTTTTTGAACTTTTCCTCCGTCCGCGGATTGCCTATCTTGAAAAACTCTGTTCCCGGATTTGCTCTGACGGCTGTCCCGCGGAGATGATTCGAGTGAAACTTTTTCATCTTCTTGCAACTTTCATTTTCTATTCCAACAGCCGTCCGCTTCTGGAATCACTGGGCGGCGGCAGGAAGACGTTCCTGGATGAGAACCGACCATTGATCATGCGGGAGCTTTTCGGCGCACTGGAACAGAACTTCGAGTCCCGGAATCCGGAGAAGGGAAAATGAGAAATGTTTTCCGGCGCTTGTATTCTGGATTTGCAAATCTTTTTCTGCTGCTTCCGCTCTGCAGCTGCATTCTGATTTTCTCTTCCTGCAGCACGGCGGGAAAAAGCGGGCAGAGTGGAAATCTGCATGGAGTCTTCATTGTCACACTTTCCCTGCCGGGGACGGACGCCGCAACACTGGAGGATTCCGTCATTCCCGTGCTGAAGGACTCCCTTTCCTCCTGCCGCACGGTGGAGAATGTTTCCGCCGCATTTTCGGATTCGATGGCACAGTTCCGGGTTTACAAAACTTCTGATTCCGAGCGGAAGGAGGCGCTGCAGGAAATACGCAATGCAGTTTATTCTTCCGTCCGGCGTTTGAAAGTCCGGGCGCATGTGATTGGCATCCATCCTGCTGCGGCGAGACTCCCCGGGACATCCTCCGGGCGTTGAGAAGGATGAAACTCCGTGTTCAAGAGCGGAAGAAGACGGGAGGCGGAAATATGGAATTTTTCCCACGTCTTCTCCGCCTGTGTGGATTTCTGCTGTTTTCCGGATGCCGGAGACAGGGAGCAGCCTCTCCCGCCTTCTTCTCCATTCATTTCCTGCTCTGGGCCGACTCTTGACAAGGGAAAGTTTTTATCCCCCTGGCGTCTGTTTCTGTGAAGAAAAAAAACATAAAAGGGAACCTCTATCAATGCTTTTTTTGACAGAAATCTCGTTTGTTTCTATTT